>NZ_JBHLVO010000016.1:0-108515 GCF_042433335.1 Metabacillus herbersteinensis | reverse complement strand
GCATCATTCATCACCTCAAGATTTTTATTACTTCTATTTTAATACAAAAAAGACTGTAGGCAAACTCGATAAAATCGAGTTTGTCTACAGTCTGAGCTGACTCTATATCCTAAGAGTCAGCTCTTCCTTTTATACGTTTTTTCCATTTTTTAAAGCTTTTGTTAGTATTTCGTCATTTTCTGTCAGTTGTTCTTTTCGATACTGAATGTTTGCGACATCAAGACCATTTCCTAAAGAACCATAAAGATGTCCTTGATGAGGGTCAATTAATTCACTACCTTGATAGTAAATCCTAGGTGTTTTCCAAAGAGCAACGAGTGCCTTACTCATCGGCATTTCATGATAAAGCTCAGGCCACACTTTTTTTATATGTTCTTTAACTAATGGATAATACTTCGAACTCATACCTGGGAAAATGTGATGCTCTGTGTGGTATGAGAAATTAAAGTGAAGAACATCAACCCATTTTGGAACGGTAACCGTCAAACTGTTTGCGAGTGGATCATTCACTTCAGTCATTGGATTCAATCTATGATTTGTTGAAATATAGCCCATTACAATCGCGTTGGCAATTAGTAATGGGATGAAGAATGCGAAGAGCCATTTTAAAGGACCCATAATGAACAACAAGCCAATCCAAGTTACCCATGGTAAAATGAGCTGCATCCATACTTTAGGTTGATTTTTTGGATTGAATTCTTTTATATACATCACAAAACATTTTGTAGAATGTGCTGTAAACATCAAAGTTAATAATGCAAAGCTTGAAAATGCCCGGAAAGAATGTGGCAGTTTATAAATCCAACGTAGAAAACGTGAACGTTTCCATTTTTCCAATGTAGGCCAAGCATCAGGATCTTTTTCATCATTCTGTGTATGAACATGATGTGTTAAGTTATGCCATTTTCTCCACAACATAGGACCTGTCGTTAACGGCCAAAATGCAATAGCACCTAATAAATCACGTAGCCATGCCTTTCTTACAACCGTACCATGAAGAATTTCATGTCCGAGAAAGCCCATTGCTGCAAAACTAGTTCCAATAATGAACGCAATTCCTAAATACAGAAACGGGTTAAAGCTGAATAAACCTATCGTTAAAAATCCAGCCACAACGACAAGTAAATAAGCTAGACCACCCCATAAACGTGTTGGTACTGGTTTAAATGCCTTTTTAGGTAGATGAGGGGATATGCGAGCTGCGTACCACCCAAAGGAATGAAGATCTTTCATGTTGTAACTCCTTTCATAGTAAAGAGTATCTCTACTAATTCCCAATCTTTCTCATATTTAGATACATCTATTTTTCCCGAATTTCTAGAAAAACTAACTTTTTTTTAACATTTTTTTCGCTTTCTTAAAATGAACCTTTTTACCACAGGTTCAATCGTATCAGCACAGAGAATGAATTGCAATTAATAATTATTACCTGGTACTAACAATTGATTCCAAATGCCGATCTATTGTAAAAGACATCTTCCTCGCTTTTCACTGGAGTAAAGAAAAGTCCTCAAATGATACTAGATTACTCTGAGTCTTCGTTCACTGTTCTTAAATTAGAGGGGTTAATATTTTGAGGGGTTTGCGCTTTCACTCGCTTTTCTCTTTCAAGGGGCGATCGGATTGGAACGATTATTGTTACTTGAACTCTGGGGTTTGTTGTTCATTTTTATTCTGTTTTTGAAAATTTACTTAAAAAAATGAGTGCTCGTGTTTCATTCTAGTGAACACTTACACTCATTTGGTGTTTTTCCTATTTTATTAAAAGAGCTTTCACCCTAGATATTACATTCTCAACTGTAAATCCGTACTCTTGTAAAATCTTTTCCTTTGGAGCGGACGCACCGTACTGATCAATTGCAAGGATATCCCCTTCAGTCCCTACATATTTATGCCAACCTAAGGAAACTCCCATTTCTATTGCAAGACGTGCGTACATAGATAACTGGTAATTTCATTAGTGCTGCTAATCGAATCGCAGGTCTTAAATAGTCAGAAAAGACGAAGAATGTTGCTCCAAAAACTTTTAATCCTCCATGTAGAGCCATTCCATTCATTGCTGCTCCCATTCCAAATTTGCGAACGCCGAACCAGAGGTTACGTCCACTATAATTGGTAGATGAAGCAAGATCAGCTGAGCCACCGATGATCTGTGGAACATGATTTGCAAGAAGATACAATACTTCACCAGAAGTGGCACGTGTTGCTGCTTCATGTTCGCCTTCATAGGCTGGCAGGATCGTGTCTAGATTATCGGGTAGTTCACCTTTTATCCCGCTAGATTTTTAGATTAAATACCTCTTCAGAGACAGGACGTAGCATAGAACGAAGTTCATTTTTCAAATTGAGTATGGTTGTATCATTAAAAGAAACGTGGTTCACTCCATTTTTAGCATTCCACCCAAGTCCTTCCATTTCCCATCCATTTCTAAGAACATGCTGGGATAGAGAAACATAGATTGTTTGAAAGCTTACAATAGAATCAATTCCTAAAACACCTATTTTCATAGAATCCCTCTCTTAGAAATTTTTTTAATTAAAAAGCGCAAGCGCCTTGGTCAGCCCCGACAAGTATAAGGCGATTATAAATAGAAGGCGTTCTTTGCCTTCAATTTATAATTGACTTATGACCTCGAGGCAGTTACAACCGCGACGTCCTGTCGCTATAACTGCACTAGCACGTCCTGTGCGTCGGGGCTAGGCGCTGGAGCCGGATTCAGAAACGCATGCTTAGTCTAAAATTGATATAAATTCTAGTTTAAAAGAGGCACCCCATGCCTCTTTTGTTATTAAATCATCTTCTTTTGAAATGCAGCGATATTCTCATATTCATCTTTTAATAACCTAGAGATTCGAATGAAAATTGGAATTAACTCTTTGTAGACTAGTACATTCTCTTTGTTAGGCTTATGGTTAATATTTGCACCGACCATTTCTGAGACTACATTTAATGACTCAATTTCACCTATGGAATATAAGCCAAGTATTGCTGCTCCTAAGCAAGAACTTTCAAAGCTTTCAGGAACGTAAACCTCTTGGTCAAAGATATCAGCCATCATTTGTCTCCAAAGCTCTGATCTTGCAAATCCACCTGTAGCCTGTATTTTCTTTGGTTCACCGATTAGTTCCTCTAATGCAAGCAGAACCGTGTATAAGTTAAAGATGACGCCTTCTAAAACCGCACGAATGAGGTGTTCCTTTTTATGATGTAATCCAAGTCCAAAAAAGGAGCCTCTAGCATTTGCGTCCCATAAAGGAGCTCGTTCTCCCGCCAAGTATGGGTGGAAAAGCAAACCATCAGAACCCGGATTCACTCTTGCCGCCATCTCTGTTAGCAATTCATAAGGATCTTTACCTAAGCGATGTGCAGCATCAATTTCTGAAGAGCCTAGTTGATCACGTGCCCATCTGAAAATCATGCCTCCATTATTCACTGGCCCACCAATGACCCAATGATTTTCTGTTAAGGCGTAACAGAATATTCTTCCCTTCGGATCTGTAACAGGCTTATCTGTTACCGTTCTGATCGCACCGCTTGTCCCAATCGTGACGGCTACAACTCCTGGTTCAATTGCGTTGACGCCGAGGTTGGATAATACGCCATCACTTGCTCCAACCACAAATGGGGTAGAAGGAATTAAGTTCATTTCTCTTGCAAACGTTTCGTCTAGTCCTGTCAACTTATAAGTTGTCGTGACAGGTTGTGATAGTTGTTCCTTTGTAACACCTGCGACACGAAGCGCTTCTTCATCCCAATCTAGCGCTTCTAAATTGAACATTCCAGTTGCTGATGCAATGGAGTAGTCAATAACATACCGCTTAAAAAGTTTAAAAAATACATACTCTTTAATCGAAATGAATTTAAAGCTCTTTGAAAAAAGTTCTTGTTGCTCGTTTCGAAGCCACGTTAACTTCACAAGAGGTGACATTGGATGAATAGGCGTTCCAGTTCGGAGATAAATGTTATGTCCATCCATCTCTTTTAGAATTTTCTGAGCCCATTCAGAACTTCTATTATCAGCCCAAGTCATACATTTTGATAACGGCTTGCCCTCTTTATCAACAGCAATAACACTATGCATCGCTGAACTAAAAGATACACATAGAATGTCACTAGGTTGAACGTTACTTGTTTGAACTACTTGCTTGATTGTTTTAACAACAGCTTCAAAGATTTCTTCTGGGTTTTGTTCCGCTGTGTCTGGTGTCGGTGAGTACAAAGGGTATTCAATTCCATGGCTTGTAATAATCGAACCATTAACGGAAAAAAGAACAGACTTCGTACTAGTTGTTCCAATATCAACACCGATTACATATTTCGAGCTCATTTTATTCCTCCTAACATCTCTCTTCCTAAACAAGAAGAGCAACCACTTTCCTATTACTTATTCACAACACTGTGTCCGCCGAATTCATTCCGAAGTGCTGCCACTACTTTTCCTGAGAATGTGTCTTCCTCTAATGAGCGGTATCTCATCATTAATGATAGAGCAATGACTGGAGTTGCCGTTTGAAGATCAAGTGCTGTTTCAACAGTCCATTTCCCTTCACCTGACGATTGCATAACGCCCTTTAGTCCTGAAAGCTTTGCATCCTTTGAGAAGGCACTTTCTGTAAGTTCCATTAACCAAGAACGAATCACTGATCCGTTGTTCCAGACTCTAGCAACACTCTCGTAATCGAAGTCATATGAACTTTTCTCTAATATCTCAAATCCTTCTGCAATGGATTGCATCATCCCATACTCAACTCCATTATGGACCATCTTCAAAAAGTGACCGCTACCACTTTCACCTGCATACATATAGCCATTTTCAACGCATATATCTTTGAAAAGCTTTTCCACAACTTGAAAAGCTTCCTTATTTCCGCCAATCATCGTACAAGCGCCATTTCGGGCACCTTCCATCCCACCACTTGTACCTACATCTAGGAAATAAATTCCCTGTCCTATTAATTCTTCTGCTCGTCGTTTGGACTCCTTATAATTAGAGTTTCCACCATCAATCACAATATCTCCTGGTTGTAATAAACTTTTTAATTCCTGGATGACATTCTCTGTGATTTCGCCTGCAGGAACCATCAGCCATACTACTCTTGGAGTTGGGAGTTTTTCGACAACCTCTGAAAGAGAAGAAACGCCCGTTCCACCCTCTTGGGAAAGACTTTCAACTGCTTCTATATTCACATCTGTTGCAACAACTTCATGGCTATGCTCCATTATATTTAAAGAGAGGTTATACCCCATTTTACCTAATCCAATGATACCAATTTTCATAACTAAGTGCCCCTTTTGAAATATTTTTTCATGGTAACATCTATTATACGAAATTTTTTTCATTTTGCAATCGTTTACAAGGAATTTATTTTCTTTTATTACTTATGCTATACTTCTTTTAGAACAGGTTGAATTTTATGTAAGCGGACAATACAGATAGAGCTTTACTCTTTTAAAGGGGAATATCACATGACAACTAACAACTTAGGAAAAATACGATCTTATTATGCAAGATTAAGTGATAAGGAGAAAAAGATCGCTACTTATATCTTGGATAATCCTGAAAAAATTATTCATAATACAATAAATGAGGTAGCAGAGGAACTTGATGTTGCCGACGCGACTGTCTTCAGGTTTTGCAAGCGTATGGGCTTCAAGGGGTATCAAGCTTTGAAAATTGCTCTTGCTTCCGAAATTATGACACCAATTCAGCAGATACATGAGGAAATTAACGAATTAGACAATGAAAAGTCTGTTGCTGAAAAGGTCTTTAAGTCGAATATTAGAACACTAGAAAATACTTTGCAAATCCTAGAAGGCGACTCAATTCAAAAAGCAGTAGAACTCATTCTCAGTGCAAATAGGGTAGAGTTATATGGAACTGGTGGATCTGCTGTGATTGCAATGGATGCCTACCATAAGTTTATTAGAACGGGAATTAAGGCCTTCGCTTTTTTAGATTCTCACTTTCAGTTAATGGCAGCCTCCCAATTGACGGAAAATGATGTCGGTATTGTCATTTCTCATTCAGGGATGAATAAAGATACGATCCGTATTTTAAACACATTAAATGAAAACGGTGTCAAAACGATTGGAATCACTGGTTTTCCTAAATCGCCTATTGGCCAAAAGGTAAGTGTTCCTCTCTATACAAGTTCAGAGGAAACCGAATATCGGTCAGAAGCATTGGCTTCACGAATTGGCCAACTTAGTTTAATTGATGCATTATATGTTAACCTAATGATCCTAAATAAAGAGAGCGCAAAGAAATCTCTTAAAAAAGTAAGAAGTGCCATCTCCGAAACACGGATGTAACCGAATTTCATGAACTTACCAAATAATTAGCCGACTCCAACAAATAGGGAGAACGCTAATTTTTTTTTGATTTTGGGATAAATTATAATAAATGATCCCAGATATTTTTGACTAATGACCCTTTCTCGAAAAATAAATAAATTTTTTTTGAAAAAATGTGTTGATAAAAGAAAATTTTTTTCATATAATCGATTCACCGGATGAAAGTGCTTTCAAAAATATACACTCATAAATATAGGAGGTTACAAAAAATGTTATTATTAATTGTTTTAGCAGCAATAATTGCACTTCTTTTACTTATAACTGTTGCAAAATTGAACCCATTCGTTGCACTAATTGTTACGGCAATCGGGGTTGGATTAGCAACAGGCATGCCTCTCTTCACCACTTCACCAGAAGATCCTGGTATTGTAGATTCGATTAAAACTGGTATGGGTAATACACTAGGATTCTTAGCGATAGTCTTAGCACTTGGGACGATGTTAGGTAAAATGATGGCAGAATCAGGTGGAGCAGAGCGAATTGCTCAAACGTTAATTTCACGTTTTGGTGAAAAAAATGTTCACTGGGCAATGATGTTCGTTGCATTCATCGTAGGTATTCCAGTATTTTTCCAAGTAGGATTTGTTCTATTAATTCCATTATTATTTACAATTGCACGTCAAACTGGTGTTTCACTCGTTAAAATTGGTGTTCCTTTAGTAGCAGGTCTCTCAGTTGTCCATGGCCTTGTACCACCGCATCCTGCAGCAATGGCAGCGGTTGGAATTTTCCAAGCAGACGTAGGTTTAACCATTCTTTATTCACTAATTGTTGGTCTCCCAACAGCCATCCTTGCTGGTCCTGTTTATGGTAATTGGATTGGTAAACGCATTCACAAAACAGTTCCTAAAGAAATTGGCGATCAGCTTGCGGAGAAGAAAGAAGGGAAAGAACTTCCAGGCTTCTTCAATACATTATTTACAGTTTTAGTCCCTGTTTTCTTAATGCTATCAGCTTCTATCGCAGAGCTTACCTTACCAAAAGAGAGCCTTGCGTTTGGCGTGTTCCGTTTCTTAGGAGATCCTGTAATTGCACTATTAATTGCAACGATTTATTCATTCTTTAGCCTAGGTTTCTTCCGTGGTTTAAGTCGTGACACTGTATTAAAATTCACAAATGATTGTTTGGCACCCACTGCAACAATACTTTTAGTTATCGGTGCCGGTGGAGCATTTAACCGAGTGTTACTTGATTCTGGTATTGGTGAGTATATTGCGGAATTAGCAGAAGGATCCAATGTATCACCTATTATCTTAGGTTGGGGAATTGCGGCAATGATACGTGTTGCGACTGGTTCTGCAACAGTTTCGATGATGACTGCTGCAGGTATTGTTGCTCCAATCGCAGCTGTTGTCCCAGGCGTAAACTTAGAATTACTTGTTTTAGCAACAGGTGCAGGATCACTTATTTTGTCACATGTTAACGATTCTGGCTTCTGGATGATTAAAGAATACTTCGGCATGACTGTAAAAGAAACATTGCAAACTTGGACTGTATTGGAAACAATCATTGCTGTGGTAGCACTAGGGTTGATATTAGTTCTTGATTTGTTTGTTTAATACTTTTAAGAGAGATGAGCCTTTGTGGTTCATCTCTCTTTATTTAGAAATCAAAACTACCTATCTTTCTTGTAATGTGACTACACACAAAGAAACCCAACACCTCACGATTAGAGGGTTGGGTTTTTGGTATTGAACATTTCCAATAAAAGTTAATCAGCGAGTTGGTCTGAACAAACAACAAAGCTCTTCGGATAATAAATGATTAACCTCTTCCAAGTTTAGCTGATAATAACTCCAGGTACCTCTTGTTTCTCTTACGATAATTTTAGCATCAAGAAGTATTTTTAGATGATAGGACAACTTTGACTGTGGCATATCGACTAATGGAACAAGATCACATACACACATCTCTCCACGCTGAGTTAAAATGTTCATAATTTGGAGTCTCTTTTTGTCAGCAAGTGCTTTAAATTTTGCTTCATATGTCTCAAACGATTTTTCTAAAGAAATATCGTGTATGTTAAAGTTTGTGCTCATGGCAAACACCTTTTCTTTAATCAAATTTTATTGATATTACTAGTTTATAGCTGGAGTTTGCCTTTGTCAATGATTGATCAATTAAAATTGATATACTTAAAATCAATTGTACTTACTGTGTTAAAAACCTACGAAAACACAATTGTTTTATTACCATGAACAATTATACGATCCTCGAGGTGCCATTTTACCGCACGAGCTAGGACGCTTCTTTCGATTGAACGACCAATCTTCTTTAAGGATTCAATTTGATCCCTGTGGTCTACACGCATAATGTCTTGCTCAATAATCGGTCCCTCATCAAGTTCATTGGTCACATAGTGGGAAGTCGCACCGATTAACTTTACTCCGCGTTGATATGCTCGTTCATATGGTCTTGCTCCAACAAATGCTGGTAAAAACGAATGGTGAATATTAATGATTGAAATTGGATGAGCGCTCACAAACTCTGGTGTTAAGATTTGCATATAACGGGCTAACACAACGACATCAATTGCATATTCTTCGAGTAGCTGTAATTGTTTAGATTCTGCTTCTGCTCGGTTTTCCTTATTTGCTTGAATGTAATAAAATGGAATACCCAAAGCTTCAACCGTCTCCCTCGCGTCCTCATGGTTACTAATGACTAACGCAACTTCAGCCATTAAATCTCCACTTTGCCATTCCCATAACAGTTCTCTCAAGCAATGAAGTTCCTTTGATACGAAAATAGCCGTCTTTTTTACATCATACACAAACGTAAATTTCCACTTCATTATAAATTTTTCAGCAATCGGTAGAAAATTATTTTTCAAAATTTCTTCTTTCAATGAAAGTTCGGGACAATCGAATTCAATGCGCATAAAAAATGTTCCGCCTTTTGGATCCGTTGAATATTGGCTTGATTCAATAATATTTGCACCTTGCTCAAATAGAAATTGAGATACCGCTGTAACAATACCTGGTTGATCAGGACAATTTATAAGCAGTCGGCCTCGACTTTGTTGACTCCTTTGAAAGAACTCAATCCGTTCTTGTATTTCGTTTTTCATTATAATCCCTCATTTCGTTTTGCTACACATTATACCTAAAAATTTTTAAAATGACAGGAAGAATTTAAAAACAAACTCTTCTTCCAAATACTGTTTTTATGATTACTTTCCATTATAATAGTTGGAAACGTTCCTTTTAGCAAAACATAATTCGCTTTTTTGCTAATCTAGGGTATCTAAATTACGGATCAAAGAAAGAAGTGGAAAGAGTGGAGAATACCAACAAGAAGCACATTTACATCATTTTATTCTTGATCATGATTGTCTGGGGATTTAATGTAATTGCCACAAAAATGCTAGTGACAAGTTTCTTACCTGTTACGATGACCGCGTTCCGGATTTTCATCGCAGGAGTCAGTGTATTTATTATTTTATTTTTTTTGAAACAAATACGTTTACCTTCAAAAAAGGAGTTTCAGTACATCATCCTTGGTGGATTATTAGGAGTAGTCGGACATCACTATTATTTGTCAGTTGGACTTTCCGAAACAACCGCTTCAAACGGTGGACTTATCTTAGGCTTGATCCCGTTAATTACAACGATCTTATCAATTTTTTTATTAAATGCAAAAGTTACTTTGATTCGCTTTTTGGGAATTGTATTAGGACTCGTTGGTGTTTCAATCATCGTTTTCAATAATCGGGGCATTGGTGGAGGTATATCAATCGGGGATTTACATATTTTTTTATCTGCATTATTTCAAGGAGCAAGCTTTATCGTGATTAAAAAGGCAGCAAAAACTCTAGATCCCCGCCTATTAACTGGATACATGTTGGTTCTTGGTTCGGTTTTCTTATTTATTCTTAGTTTATTCCTTGAGCCAGAGGGTTTAAAAAGTATGACAACTGGCTCTGTTAGTATATGGGCCATCTTTTTTGCATCAGCGATCATTGCGACTGCCCTTGGTCATATGATTTATAATGCTGCAGTAGGAAAAGTTGGCGCTGCTGAAGCTTCCATTTTCATTAACCTAAATCCCTTTTTCGCATTAATTGGCGCAGCTATTTTCCTTAATGAAGTGATAACTCTTACACAAATTCTAGGATTTATCCTGATTCTTATTGGTGTTATTTTCGGTTCTGGTGCTTTTGAGGAAATGCTTCGAGCTAACAGACGAAAGCGAGAAAATATAGAAATGTCAAATTCTTCATCTGTATAATGACAAAACACTCTAAAGGATGGTCAGAAACTGACCATCCTCTTTATTCTTTATTCAATGTTATCGTGACCTTAAATAAATCTCCATCTACTGCAATATCAAGACTACCTTCATGAAGATCGACAATCGATTTGGCAATCGCAAGTCCAAGCCCAGACCCATCTGTATGCCTAGAGGTGTCCCCTCGTTTAAATCGTTCAAAAAGTTCATCAATGTTTTCACTAAGTTCATATTTGGTGACATTTTTGAAAATAATGACCACTTTACCCTCAATTGATTGGACAGAAAGATAAACTCTCGTGTTTTCTAGCGAATATTTAAGAATATTTCCAATCAGATTCTCAAATACTCTCCAAAACTTCTGACCATCAACAATCGCATAGACAGGTGTATCGGGATTGATCAGTCTAAAGTCCAAAGTGGATTCCTTAATTGTTTCATTATATTCAGCTACTGATTGCTGCAATAACTGGACAATATCTACTCTCTCTTTAACTAGTTCAATATTCCCACTCGCCATTTTAGAGGCTACGAATAAATCATCAATGAGCATTTTCAGACGTTTTGATTTACGGTCGATGATTTCAATATAGGCTTCTCGATCTTCAACTGTTAAATCTGGTGTTTTCAGCAGCTCTGTATAGGTGATGATTGACGTTAAGGGTGTCCGTAAGTCGTGACTAACATTCGTGATAAGCTCAGTTTTTAAACGTTCGCTTTTTGCTCGATCTTTTTGAGATTTTTTTACACCATGCTTTAACGTATTCACATTATTTGCTAAGGTGGCTAAGGCGGATTTCCCTTCAACTGAGATATCAGGTTCGAAGTTTCCATGTGCGAGTTCGGTTGTGTTTATCACGATGCGATTAAAGTAGCCAGTATTTTTCACGATCATCCATAAGATTGGCAGACCTATCAAGAAGCAAAGAGGCGCATAGAAAATGATGAGATCAGGATTAATGAGTACAATTATTGCACCCGCTCCTATAGCAAAAACAATTATTAACAACAGCAGCACTTGAGTCCCTAGTCGTCTATTAATAAAAACGTCTCCAATATTTTGAATCCCTTTAAAAATGAAGCTAGTTTGCCACTCCGATCTAAAACTCGATTCTTTCATCTTATTAAATAAAAGCTTCCCAAGAATGATTGAAAGTGCGACAGAAACAGATGCAATCACTAATCTTAATGAAAATTTAATTAACGTACTAAAAAGACTGTCATTTACATTAAGAAATTGATCCCCCGCTACTAACAATAAGAATAAGCTAGCGCATGCTACAAACCCGAAACCAATAATCCCCACATCAACTGGTAACCGATTGTATCGGTGCTGCCTATTTACATCTACAAAATGGGAAAGAATTGATCTTCTTTTCGCAAAAAAGAAACAAGTGAAAAGAGTGAAAAAACTACTTATCATATAGAAGATAAATCGATCTTGTTTTTGTTGATGATAATGAAAATTAGCCACAAGACTACTTGTCTCAGATGCAGATTTTGGTATCGCGATTTCCCCTTCATAACTTGCAGGTTCCGCACTCATTTCCGGTAAGGTGCTTAGGTCTATAGAAGAATAGTTGCCAAATTCATACTGCGCTGATGGATAACTTATACTTAATAATACCCGCTTATCCTCAAAAGCCTCTTTTACTCCGTTCTCATCTTTGTTCTCTAAGTTTGTATACACTTCTCCTGTTTTTGTATCCTTTAAATAATAAATAAAAGCTGATTTGTATTCTTCAAAGTATGAACGATAGCCTTCTATCTCAACAAAGTATTCATCAATTGCTATCTCTTTTTCTTTGATAATCTTTGCACTGATATGGTCATCACTAGAAAAGTTAGCTGTAATATCCTTGATTTTTTTGTCTCTTTCAGTCGTATACGTTTCTACTACTTCCTCATTTCCTGCTGCTTTTGCATCTTGAATCCTCTGTTCATATTGATCCTTAATGGTGGTAATTTGTTCTGATAAATCACCATATCTGTAGCGGTGCTCCTCTATATCCTCAGTTGTAACTATTATCTTCTTTTTTGCTTCATCTTTGCTTATTTCATTTAATTCAAATAGAGTAAGGTATTCTATAAATTGATTTAGCTCACTTTCGAACTGTTCTGTGTGGAAATAATCACTTTCTACATAATCACTTCCACTAGAAATTGCAGTAATAATTCCACTTAATCCATAGGTCAATAGTAAAATCCATGCACCAATCGCAATCCTACTTCTCCATTTTGTAGCCAATTCCCCATACCACCTTTAAAAATCTAGGATTCTTTGGATCAATTTCAATCTTTTCGCGAATTTTACGAATGTGAACTGCGACTGTATTTTCAGCGTTGTAGCATGGTTCCTTCCATACTCTCTCGTAGATTTCACTAATGGAGAACACGTGACCAGCATTGGTCATCAAAAATGCAACAATTTTGTATTCTATTGGGGTTAACTTAATAGCATCACCATTTACTGCCACTTCTTTAGCTGCTTGATCCAAAGTAAGACCGTTCAAATCAATCATTTTCTTTCGACCCTCATATGTACCTAAATTCACGTACCTTCTAAGCTGCGACTTCACACGGGCAATTAGTTCAAGTGGGTTGAAGGGTTTTGTCACATAGTCATCGGCCCCTACTTGAAGACCTAGTATTTTATCGGTGTCCTCACTTTTGGCACTTAGAATAATAATTGGGATGTTTTTATCCTGACGTATTTTAAATGTTGTTGAAATACCATCTAGTCTCGGCATCATGACGTCTAAAATAATTAAGTGGATTTGGTGTTCATTTAGTTTTTCAATTGCTTCAACGCCGTCTTTCGCCTTTATAACAGTGATTCCTTCATTTTTTAAATAAATTTCAATCGCATCTACTATTTCTTTTTCATCATCAACTACTAATACAAAAAACTGATCCATCGGTTTCTCACTCTCCTTTCAAAAGTATTTCAAGAATTATCCTGATTGTAAATGAAAACTCTTAAGAACGACTTGGTAAATTTCTTAAGATTCTCTTAAGATAATCATTTAATTAATACGATTCATGATTGAAAAATCTCTCCGAATCAAACTAGTTGAAATATAATTTCATAAAAAATATAATTAACATAAAATAATTAATCATTTTGCGTGTTTATGGACATATATATTAACAATCTACTATCAGGAAACAGACTAATGGTGATGAAAATTGGAGGTAGTTAAAAATGGAATATTCCTTACTAGCAGTAGACTTGGATGGAACTCTGTTAAATAGAGAAAAGGAAATTGATCAAGAAAATGTTCGGGCGCTTCACGATTATAAAAAGAAAGGAGGAAAGATTGTTATTTGCAGTGGACGTTCTCCCCTTTCTACAAGGTGGATAGCCGAAACGATCGGGTTAGACGATGCAATTATTTCATTCAATGGTGCTGTTCTTCAGGAAGCCGATGGAAAAATACTTGAAAAATTTATATTTAAACAGGAATCAATCCTAACCTTTTTAAATTTGTGCAACGCTTATGGTGCATACGCACATCTGTATGAGGGAGACACTATTCTAGTCCCAGAAGAAAATAAGTGGAATAAGAGTTGGATTGAAAATAACATTCCATGCCTTCAATTTTCAGGAGGAAACTTAACAAATTGCGAGAACTATCGCAATCAATGCCAAGTTAAGCTAGTTGAGGACTTCCCATTGTATGTTAAGGACAATCAGCCCGAAATTACAAAAGTAGCTGTTTTCCATGAAAATAATAACCTACATCCTTTTTCTAGCGAATTAAAACCATACTCCTCTGATTTTGAAATAAGCACTAGCTTCGATTATGCGAACCTAGAAATAACTGCTTCTGGCGTTACAAAGGCATTTGCTTTATTAAAGCTTGTAGGTCGATTAGGCCTTTCTTTGTCAGAAGTAGCCGCAATTGGTGATAATTATAATGACTTAGCAATGCTCAAAGAAGCTGGTCTTGGCATCGCAATGGGAAATGCTCCTGATGAAGTCAAACAGGCTGCTAATACAATCACCGAAACAAATGAAGAAGCAGGCGTTGCAAAAGCAATTCGCAAGTACTTACTGCCTAGATATTGAAATTATATTTTAATAAACAAAAACAAATATTGAAATATTATTTTAAACCCTTTATACTAGTCCTTAACAGAGGAACTTTTGATAAACAACAGGAGGACAATTTATAATGGAGCAAAATTTAACTTCCCTAACAACTGAGTCACGTAATCAACAAACCTTGCAAATTGATACTGCAAACACCAAGGACATTTTGAAAATGATGAATGATGAGGATCAAAAAGTAGCGCTAGCTGTTCAAGATGTTCTTGCTGACGTTGAGGTGGCCGTTAAGTTTACGTATGAATCTTTTAAAAGGGGTGGTCGTCTTATCTATGTTGGTGCTGGAACAAGTGGAAGACTTGGGGTTCTTGATGCTGTAGAATGTCCACCTACGTTTGGCACTGATTTCAACATGGTACAAGGATTGATGGCTGGTGGAGAAAAGGCATTTGTAAAGGCCGTTGAAGGTGCTGAAGATAGAGATGAGCTTGGTGAAGAAGATTTAAAACTCATTCATTTAACTGCAAACGACACAGTGATTGGAATTGCCGCGAGTGGACGCACTCCCTATGTAATTGGTGCACTAAAGTACGCACGTGAAATCGGTGCAAAAACGGTTGCACTATCTTGTAATGAGAATGCACTGATTAGTAAAGAAGCTGACCACAGTATCGAAGTAATTGTTGGACCAGAAGTATTAACAGGGTCGACAAGGTTAAAAGCAGCTACGGCACATAAAATGATTTTGAATATGATCTCTACTTCCTCTATGATTCAACTTGGTAAAGCATATGAAAACTTAATGGTTGATGTAAGCATTAGCAATCATAAATTAAAAGAACGCGCGATTAATATTATCTCAAAAATTACTAGTGCTTCTTATAATCAGTCAAAACTAACTCTTGAAAGCGCACAAAATGAAGTGAAAGCATCAATTGTTATGATTAAATTAGACACAACCTACGCAGAGGCAACTAAATTGTTAAATGAAGCTGATGGATATGTACGAAAAGCTATTGAACTTGTAAAAGGATAAAGGTGGGAGTTAATTTGTCAACTGGTGGACTTAAAATGATTCAAAATATGCTTGCACAACTTCCAGCATCTGAACGTAAAATTGCAACTTGGATCTTGGAGCATCCTCATGATGCAGTCGATTGTACAGCTGGAGAGTTAGGGGCACATGCAAACACGAGCAGTGCTGCAGTTATTAGGCTCTGCAAATCATTGGGATTAAAAGGATTTCAGGATTTAAAGGTAAGAATCGTTGGTGACCTCGTCAAGCCTGCTGAGCAAGGCTACCGAGACATTACACCTGACGAATCATTTTATTCCATTGTACAAAAGACAACAAGCAACAGCATCCAAAGTTTATTAGACTCTCAAGAGATCATAAATTATCAAGAATTAGAACGTGCAGTCAAGACCCTTCTTGAAGCAAAGAATGTTCATCTTTTTGGTATTGGCGCCTCACATATCATTGCAATGGACGCACAACAAAAATTTCTTCGAATTAACAAAGGAGCGACAGCTTTCACAGATGCTCACCTTGTCGCAACATTGATTGCAAACGCAGAGCAAGATGATGTGGTGTTTGGTATCTCCTTTTCTGGAGAAACACCCGAAGTCATAAAGGTTTTATCTTTAGCTAAGGAACGCGGTGTTAAAACGATTAGTTTAACTAAATATGGTCAGTCAAAGGTAAGTTCGCTAACAGATATTAGCTTGTTTACCTCCTACTCAGCTGAGGCTCCTTTTCGAAGCGCTGCCACCGCTTCACGCCTTGCACAGCTTTATATGATCGACATTTTATTTTTATGCATGGCAACTGAACAGTATGGAAAAACGGTTGATTACATTGATAAAACACGAGAAGCGATTAACTTTATAAAGAATAACTGATATAAAAATTTTTAAAAGCGCTTTCTTCTGCTAGAAAGCAATGGAAGGAAATAAAAAAGCGCAAGCGCCTTGTTCAGACCCGACAAGCATAAGACGATTCTAAATAGAAGGCGTTCTTTGCCTTCAATTTAGAATTGACTTATGACCTCGAGGGTCTAGGCGCTGGCAGTCAAGACGCGACGTCCTTGTCGCATTGACTGCACTAGCACGTCCTGTGCGTCGGAGCTGGACTTGCGAAACGCATACTAAGTCTAAAATTATATAAATACTGTTGATATTATAAAAAGGGGGAAAAAGAGATGGCAAATGTAAATCAAGCTTTAGCAAAAGACATCCTAGAACAACTTGGAGGAGCCGAAAATATCGCTTCTTTCACACATTGTATGACCCGATTACGTGTTACACCCATAGACGAATCACTTGTCAAAAAAGACGCATTAAAAAAGATTGATGGCGTCTTAGGTGTTGTTGAAGAAGAAACGTTACAAATCATTATAGGTCCAGGAAAAGTAAATAAAGTGACTGAAGAGTTTGGTAAATTAATAGATTCCTCAGGAGGTATTAACTTAGAAGAAAGAGCAGCGACTAAAAAGTCCGAATTGAAGAAAAAGAATTCAACACCTTTTAAGCTCTTTCTGAGAAAAATTGCAAGCATCTTCATTCCGTTAATTCCAGCTCTTGTAGCTTCTGGATTAATAACTGGGATCTCAAAGGCAGTTATTCAAGCGGGTTGGCTACCAGCAGATTCACAATTGGCGATAATCTTAACTGTTATCGGAGGCGGATTGTTTGCCTATCTTGGGATCTTAGTCGGAATTAACGCCGCAAAAGAGTTTGGCGGCTCACCTGCACTTGGTGGTTTGGCAGGTATATTAATTATTAATCCCCAGGTAGCAACGATTAGTCTTTTCGGAGAAGAATTATTGCCAGGTCGTGGCGGATTAATCGGTGTTCTTTTAGCAGCTATTTTCATGGCAATTGTCGAAAAACGAGTACGTCGTTTTGTTCCACAGTCACTGGATATTATTGTGACACCAACAATCGCCCTTTTAGTTACAGGAATTATGACATATATTGTATTCATGCCAATTGGTGGATTTATTTCGGAGGGAATCACTCAGGGGCTGCTTGCAGTTTTAGATGTAGGTGGCATTTTTGCAGGTTTTGTACTAGGTGCAACGTTCTTACCGCTTGTTGTAACAGGATTGCACCAAGGTTTAACTCCAGTTCACCTTGAATTAATCAATACAATTGGTGATGACCCACTTCTTCCGATTTTAGCAATGGGTGGAGCAGGGCAAGTCGGAGCAGCCTTTGCCATTTATATGAAAACGAAAAAGACTAGATTAAAACGTGCAATTGGTGGTGCACTTCCATCAGGTATTCTCGGCATTGGGGAGCCGTTGATTTTCGGTGTTACTTTACCGCTTGGTCGCCCATTCTTAACTGCATGTCTTGGCGCTGGAGTTGCTGGTGCTTTCCAAGCCTACTTTAATATCGCAACAATCGCTGTTGGCGTTTCCGGATTGCCTCTAGCATTCCTTGTAAATACTGGAGAAGTTCTTTTGTATTTAGTAGGTGTTCTAATTGCCTATATTGCTGGATTTATCTTCACTTATTTATTCGGATTTAAAGATGAGATGGCGAGTGAATTCGATTGATAGGAATTTCCTTTTATTTAAATGATCCTCTTGCGGAAAACCGAATTATTGAAGCAAGTAAAAAAGGAGTGAAGCGGGCGTTTACCTCGCTTCACATTCCTGAAGAAACAGGCGATTTAGCAACTCGTGCAAAAAAATTGCTACAGGTGGCAAAAGAGAACGAGATTGAAGTTTTTGCGGATGTCTCTTTGAAGACTCCATCCCACCTAGGCCTACGACGTTTAGAAGATTTATCATCCCTTGGTGTTGTTGGTTTACGGCTTGATGATTTTTTTGATCATGATGTGATCGTTAACTTATCAAAGCAGTTCCGTATTGCACTCAACGCTAGCATCATCTTAGAAAGTGAACTACTAACCTTACTAGAAAGTGGATTAGTAGCTGACCGTCTCATAGCCTGGCATAACTTTTACCCGCGCAGAGAAACCGGTCTTGCTGATTCCTTTTTTCAAAAACAAAACAACTTGTACAAGCAACACAATATTCCGATTTGTGCTTATGTTCCTGGTCGTGGCGAAAAACGTGGTCCGCTTTTCGAAGGACTTCCGACACTCGAAAAACATCGTAGAATTGATCCATTTGTAGCAGCTATAGAACTTTGTCAAATGGGCATTGAGGATATTTATATCGGCGATCCAGATTCTGGTGAAGAATTGCTAAATCAACTAATACAATTTGAACAAGACAAGATTTTGCCAATACGAATTCAGTCCTCTGTTCTCAAAACTGGACGTTATAGGCCTCGTCCTGATTTCGCCCGTGATGTTCTACGCTTAATGAACACGAGAAGCACTGAGAGCATTCTTCAAAGCACTACAGTTGAACGCCCCGTCGGAACTCTTACGATGGATAATGACCTTTATGGACGGTATTGTGGTGAAGTTTCCATAACACTACAAGATCTTCCCGCTGACGAACGTGTGAATGTAATTGGACGTGTCATTCCAGAAGACTTGCCACTCCTTGCACTGCTCCAACCTGGGCAGGATGTTTATCTTAACTGTGTAGAGAATTGAAAGTATGTAATAAAAAAAACGTGTGAACAAATTTGTTCACACGTTTTTTGTCTATTAGATCCTTATAGAAAGTTACTAGTTTCTAAGCTTTCTGTGCATACTCGACTGCTTCAGCTAACAAGTCCACAATATGGACAGCACGCACTCGATCGGATAATCCTTCACGTTCAATTCCGAGCTTCATCTGCAGTAAACAGCCCGGATTAGCAGTGACAATTGTTGTGGCATGTGTTGCTTTGGTATGTGCCATTTTTGTATCAAGAATTTTCATCGACATCTCAGATTCTACAATATTATAAATACCAGCTGAACCACAGCAACGATCCGCATCTTTCATTTCAATAAATTCTATCCCTTCAATTGATTGAAGAAGCTGGCGCGGTTCTTTTGATGTCTTCATCACATTTCGTAAGTGACAGGAATCCTGATAGGTAATAATTTGTGCTGGCAATCTAATGGGCTTATGCTGCAGTTCAAGTTCTACTAAGACTGCTGAAATATCTTTTAATTTGTTTGCGAATGCTTTTGCACGCTCACTCCACTCTGGGTCATCTTTTAATAAATGATCGTATTCTATTAAAAACGCACCACAGCCACCAGCATTTGAAATGATATAGTCTACCTGTAGATCCTCAAATGCTTTAATATTCCGTTTTGCTAATTCCATTGCACCACTTTTCTCACCACTATGACTGTGAAGGGCGCCGCAGCATGTTTGAGTTTCAGGAATAACTATTTCACACCCTGCCACTTGCAGTAGCTTCATTGTGGCATTGTTTGTTTCAAGGAACATTGTATCCATTAAACACCCAGAGAAGAACGCAACTCGCTTTTTTCTAGTTCCTAACGCATCTAAATGGTTAGGTCTGTTTTTCATTTCTTTTAAAGTCGGAACCTTTGGAAGCACTTTTTCCATCGTCGACATGTTCTCAGGCAAAATGTTGATTAAACGTGATTTGTGCATAAAGTTTTGAAGACCTGTACGTTGGTAGACACCTAGCAAACCTGTTAAGGTGCGCATCCGACCTTGATGTGGAAACAGATCTTTAAAGACAATTTTACGTAAAGCACGAACCGGTAACGAATGAGTTTTATTCTGATTAACAATGTCTCGTGCTTCCTCTAATAAATGACCGTAGTTGACACCTGGTGGACAAACAGGCTCACACGCTCGGCAGCCCAGACATAGATCTAATGAACGCTCGACATCCTCATCTGGTTCGATTAAGCCGTCGACAACTGCTTTCATTAACGCAATTCTCCCCCGTGGGGAGTGAGATTCCTGATAACCCGATTCAATATATGTTGGGCAGGACGGGAGACAGAAGCCACATCGCATACAATTTAGCAGCTGGTCTTCATCCATTCGCTCTTTGAATTGCTCTTGGATTACTTCACGTTGTTTTGTAGTCGTCATTTTGTTACCACCACTCGTTTCCGAGATTCTTTAGCAAATATTTTGCCAGGATTCATAATGTTCGTTGGGTCAAAGGCGCTCTTCACAGCTTTCATGGCTGCTATCCCTTCCTTCCCAAGCTTAAGTTCAAGATAAGGCGCTTTCATCACTCCAACGCCATGCTCACCTGTGATTGTTCCTCCTAGTTCAATTGCCTTCTCAAAGATTTCAGCGAATGCTTTTTCAACTCGTTCAATTTCATCATGATCACGCGAGTCAGTTGGGCAAGTTGGGTGGAGATTTCCATCACCAGCATGACCAAACGTACAGATCTTAACGTTATATTTTACCGCAATTTCATTAATTGCGTTTACCATTCTAGCAATCTCTGACCGAGGAACCGTCGCATCCTCCAAAATCGTTGTTGGTTTCAAACGAGCCAGTGCAGATAGAGCTGATCGGCGTGCAGTTCGAAGTGCCATTGCATGTTCTTCAGACTCCGCTACTTGAACAGATACTGCATGTTCCGCTGTGCATACTTCAGCAATCTTCCTTATGTCACGCTTAACTACTTCTTTGGGACCATCTTGTTCAATTATGAGAACTGCTTGAACGTTAGTTGGCAAACCAATTTTCGCAAAGTCTTCAACAACCTGAAGTGTTGGTTGATCGAGAAATTCTAGGGTTGTCGGAATAACTTTGCTTGCAATAATCTTGGAAACAGAACGTGCTGCAGCTTCGATGTCTTGGTATAGAGCGAGAATCGTTTGCTTTGTTTCTGGCATTGGAATCACCTTTAATGTCGCCTCAGTGACAATTCCTAATGTTCCTTCAGAGCCGACAAAAAGACGAGTCAAGTCATAGCCCGCAACATCTTTTGTAAGCTTTCCACCTGTACGAATAGTGTCACCATTCGCAAGAACAATCTCTAGGCCCATTACGTAGTCACGAGTAACGCCATATTTTAATCCACGAAGGCCTCCTGAATTTTCGTTAATATTCCCACCAATTGTTGAGATTTTCATTGAACTTGGATCAGGTGGATAAAATAACCCTTTTGCCTCTACTGCGTCAATGAGATCCAATGTGATAACCCCAGGCTGAACTGTAACCGTTAAGTTTTCTTCATCAATTTCTAAAATACGGTTCATATGCTTAAACAAGAGAACAAGCCCACCTTCAGTCGGACAGGTTCCCGCACAAAGGTTTGTTCCAGAACCACGAGGCACAATTGGAATTTGGTGCTCATTACACAGCTTAACAATGTCAGCTATTTCTTTTGCATTACGAGGTGCAATCACTGCATCTGGAAGAGATTGAAATTGAGGTGTTGCATCATATGAATAAACAAGACATCCCACTTTTGAGTCATCATAATTTTCCGTTCCAACGATCTCAAGAAATTTCTTTTTTAAGTGATCTGTTATCATCCAGCTCCACTCCCTTTGTTTTAGATATCTAGGCTTTACCTACTATCATAAAGGAGTTAATCATCATTTTATATAGATTTAAATACAAATAAAGTCAGTTTTTCGGATTGTTTTTTGTATCATCATCTAAAAAATACAGTGCTAGATACAGAGTCACAACATCAGGAAAATTTTTAAAATTTAAGCCTGTTAATTCTTCCATCTTTTTTATACGATAATGGAGAGTATTAATATGAATATGCATCGATGATGCTGTTGATTTTAAGGACATATTTTTCTGAAAGTAGAGTTGAAACGTCTCAAGAAGCTCTTTATTTGCTAGAACCGTCTTAAGTACACGCTTAGAAAACTCTTTGCGGGTTGAATGACTAATTTCTCCAAGACACATCTCTAAACGTAAATCTTCTTCAAATACAATGCTATTTTGTTCCATAGCAACAGTTAAAGCTCGCTCTGCTTGCTGATACGTTCTATATAGCTCATTGCTCTTTACGGCTTGTCCGATTCCAAAAGCAACTGCGGTATTCCATGTTTCCTCAATAAAGGATTTGAGCTGCTCCACTTTTAGAATCATCGTATCTTTTTTCTGATCCTTGTTCTCTCGTTGAATAATGAGCAGACGATCATTGCCCCAATGAATAAGTACGTCGTCGCCTTGCTGACCATTCCATATGTGAGTTAGTTGCTGTAATTCTTGATTTGAAAATTGCTGGTGCTTCTCGACGTAAGCTAACATAACCTGACGTTTTACATTTAAATTAATGTTAAGTAAATTGGCCCGTTCTAAAAAAACAGGAGACCAATCGTTCAATTGAAGCCAATCAATCACGAAAGCTTCTACCATCCTTGTGTGCCATTGCATTTGATCAGCGTAATAATTTTCCTGAATAAGTAACTCTGTCATTTTTTTAAGTATTTCTCCAAATGGAAGGACTCTTTCGGCTTCCCCAGTAATACCAATGACCCCAATGACCTCTTGAGAGAAAAAAATTGGCAGGTTTAGTCCGGACTTGACCCCTTTCAATTTCTTTTCATCTTCCTTTGTAATTAGTACCTTTCTCTTTTCTTTTACACAAATAAGCGAGCCTCCGTGAAACGTTCCCACTCGCTTTTCTTCTGTACCTGCGATAATTATTCCCTCGACGTTGACAATAATAATGTCCTCATCAAGTAACTTTTCCACTTCAGAAACAATTTTCTTAGCTAGGAAAGGCAGCAGCAACAATGGAATTCCTCCGCTTCAGTTTTTCTTTAGTATTAAGTATACAAAGCAAACAAACAATAGAAAAATAAAAGACCTGAAAAGGAGTTAATTTAAAATGAATAAGGAAAAGGATTCTGCTTGTAATGAAGAAATGGACTACCTACATCATATGCTAAATGAGCAAATTACACGGATTAGTGTAAAAGAAGAGGAAGAACGAGTAAGGCTTGAGATGAATAAGTAAGAGGAATAGAGATACAAGAGGCATCTGTTAAAGTATTAGATGCTTCTTTTTTAGGCATAAAATTACCTCATACTAAACAACCGTTACTCATATCTAACGTTTATTCTATAAAGAACCATATTTTATTGGCTTCAACCATTGAACCGCTTCATTGTGATTTCAAAGAATGTTACAATATTCACTAATAGTAATTGTGTTTAGTGTAAGGAACTTTTATAACTACGACTATATACTCAGGTTAAATTAAAATATGGAAGGTTGAAGATTGTGGAGAATAATACTTCGAACTTTATTAGACCAATAATTAAACAAGATTTAGAAAGCGGAAAGCACAACCAAGTTATCACACGCTTTCCTCCCGAGCCTAATGGCTATTTACATATTGGACATGCCAAATCAATTATCATCAACTTTGACCTAGCGGATGAATTTAACGGAAAAACAAATTTGCGTTTTGATGATACCAATCCTTTAAAGGAAGATACTGAGTTTGTAGAATCGATTAAAGAAGATGTGAAATGGCTTGGTTATGAGTGGGACGGATTATTTTTCGCCTCCGATTATTTTGAAGAAATGTATAAAAGAGCTGTACTACTTATCAATAAAGGCAAAGCGTATGTTGATGATCTAACAGCAGATGAAATTAGGGAGTACCGCGGAACCTTAACAGAGCCCGGGAAAGATAGCCCTTATCGTAATCGTTCAGTCGAAGAAAACCTCGAGCTGTTCGAAAAAATGCGCAATGGAGAGTTTGGTAACGGTGAGAAAGCTTTACGCGCGAAAATTGATATGAGCTCTCCGAATATTAACTTAAGAGATCCTGTTATCTACCGAATCTCTCATACTACTCATCATAATACGGGAGATAAATGGTGCATTTACCCTGTATATAGCTTTGCACATCCGATTGAGGATGCTCTTGAGGATGTTACACATTCAATTTGTACACTTGAATTTGAAGATCAACGCCCTTTATACAATTGGGTTGTCGAAGAAACAGAAATGGAAAGCAAGCCACAGCAAATTGAATTCGGTCGCTTGAATGTAACGAACACCGTAATGAGCAAGCGGAAATTGAAGCAATTAGTTGAAGAAGGCTTTGTGGACGGCTGGGACGATCCCCGCATGCCAACAATTTCGGGTCTAAGACGAAGAGGCTACACACCAGAATCCATTCTTGCATTTTGCCGTGAGTTAGGTGTTTCAAAGGGTGATGGTACAGTTGACTCGAGAATGCTCGATCACTTTGTAAGAGAAGATTTAAAATTAACAACCCCCCGTACAATGGGTGTAATTCGACCACTTAAGGTTGTTATCACGAACTATCCTGAAGCACAAGTGGAGATGCTCGACGCGGAAATTAATCCTGAAGTTCCCGAGATGGGGATGAGAAAAATTCCGTTCTCAAGAGAAATCTATATCGAGCAAGAGGATTTCATGGAAGAGCCACCGAATAAATATTTCAGGTTATTCCCTGGAAATGAAGTTCGACTCAAGCATGCCTACTTCATTAAATGTGAAGATTTCATAAAAGATGACAATGGAAATGTTATTGAAGTGCATTGTACCTACGATCGTGAAACAAAAAGTGGATCAGGCTTCACAGGACGTAAAGTAAAAGGAACAATTCACTGGGTAGAAGCGAGTCAAGCCCTCCCAGCAGAATTCCGTTTATATGAACCACTCATTCTCGATGAAAGCGAGAATGAAGAAAAGGAAGAAACAACATTCCTGGACAATGTGAATCCTAATTCAATTGAGGTCCTAGCTGGCTTCATTGAACCAACCATGAAAGACATTCAACCACAAGATAAATTCCAATTCTTTCGACATGGCTATTTTAATGTTGATCCAAAGCACTCGACAAGTGAAAAAGCAGTTTTTAATTTGATTGTGTCGTTGAAGAGTTCTTTTAAGAAGTAAGCTGATTAACCTCCTATTCTAATAGGGGGTTTTTTGTCGAACAAAATAAAGTGGGATGAAGCAAATTAGCTTTATAATAAAGTCAGCAAGGCTTTTATATAAGAGGGTGGTGTTTTATTGGCAAATCTCGAAGTGACTAAAAAGAGTAGCTGGGTTAAATGGCTGAAAATTAGTGGATTAGCTATCCTTAGTTTATTTTCTCTCCTGTTGCTTTGTGGTTTTATTTACGAAACCATTAGCTTGAAAAATGTAAAAAAAACTATCCCCCAGATGGTATGATCCTCAACATAAATAATCACAAAGTTCATGTTCAGTTAAGCGGAAATCCTACTGAGATGCCGCCTGTTGTCGTTGTCACTGGTACTGGAAGTTGGTCTTACGAATGGGAATTGGTTCAAGAGGAACTCTCAAAGCATACACAAGTGTTAACTTATGATCGCCCTGGATATGGTTGGAGTGACGCATCAGCAGACGGATTTTCAATTGACGAAACAATTATGGATTTAAAAGCAATTTTAGATGAAACGAATATTGATGAGCCTGTTATTCTCGTTGGGCATTCTCAAGGTGGAATCTACACACGCCTCTTTGCTGATAAATATCCAGATCGTGTTGCTGGACTGATTTTAGTTGATACAAGAAACGAGTTTTTCTCCAAAGAAGTTCCTGACTTCACTGAAAAATTTTTCGCTACTCAGAGTCAGGCAATGAATAAGCTGCTTTCGAAAATTGGAGTCGTTCGATTAGTGGGTGAAAACATTCTTCCTGAAAGTCTACCTGAATTTATTTCGCGTGAGAAACATGTTAATGTTCATTGGGATTCTGATTTTTTTACCGTTCTGGATCAAGAAATTAATCAGATTTTAACGTCTGAAGAAATGGTAGCCAAGACAAAGCCTCTTGGTGATAAGCCTGTCACCATTATTACTCCTGATACAAATCATAGCTCTGCGACATCGTTTGGATTTTCTGCAGAAGAAGAAGCTGAAATTAATAACCACTGGCGAGATGCTCAGCAGCAATTAACTAATCTTTCAACAAACAGTGAGTTTGTGCTCATCCCAGACAGTAGTCATGCGGTTATGTATGATCAGCCAGAAGCTATTGTTGAGTCGGTGATTAGGATGGGAAAAGGGTTGGAGTTGGTTTCTCCTTGATTCAATTTGTATGTGTTGTTAAATTGTAATTTGCTAGTTAATTATTGAAGTTTCATTTTAGAAAATTCTCGAGTAAGAAGCAATAAGGAGCAGTTATTCTCTTTATTGTTTTTTTCTGTGAAAAGAAAGAGAACTACATTTAGATTTAGTAAAGAAGATATTTTCCATGGTTGGCGAATTTTGCTTGTGATATTGGTTTAAAAATATAGCGTTTCATGGAAAAATGTCCTTGGATCTTAAATAAAGGGGTGCAAATTCCCGAATAACGTCTGGCCGATTCGTGAATTTTAAGTTCTATCAACGAAAATGAGCATTCTATCATCGCTTCGACAAAAGATAGGTATTTTCGACAACACGATAGTTTTTATAAAATTATCTAATTTAATACGAGGGGATAATCGTTATTGTTACTTATCCTTCTAAACTCACGAATACTTTAGACCTATATTTGTAATATTCTTAAAAAAGCGAAATCCTCTATTTCCGCCTCAACCTGAGAATTAATTAGTTACAACCAATAATGAGTCAGATAAAACAATTCTTTTTGCTCTTTATTAAGCCCATCTTAGGTCGTTATACCTAAACATAAATCATCATTTCTACACTAATCGTGACTTTTACATGGTTTTTCCCCATTAACATCAAATTCACAATAACTAAACATTAAGTTAATACAGCTTTGTTAGCTTGTAGATAGACCTTACCTCAGGAAGAACAACTCAAAAAAACAATGGAGGTACCTTTCAATGAGCAATCAAACGAGTAATAAGAGCATGAACAGACGCGATTTTTTAAAAGTTGGTGGAATGAGTACAGCGGCACTAGCACTTGGCACAACAGGAATTCTTTCCCTTGGTACTAGCAACGCATTAGCAGCATCAGGAAAAGGAAAAGGCTCATTCAGTGGTTATGGTCCCTTAGTAAAAGACCCCGGTGGAATTCTTGACCTCCCAAAAGGATTTCAATATCGTATTATTTCAGAAGAAGGCGGTTCACTTTCGGATGGTAGACCTATCCCTTCAAATTTTGACGGGATGGCTGCTTTCTCAGGACCACACAACTCAACTATTCTGGTTCGCAACCATGAGTTGAGTGGAAATACAAAGTACCCTGTTATAGGAAAAAATCCATACGATAAGGATAATACGGGTGGCACAACCGCTCTTGTTGTCGGTCCTAACCGCAAAGTAATTGATGAATATGTTACTTCTGCAGGTACAATTCGAAACTGTGCAGGAGGAGCGACGCCGTGGGGAACATGGCTAACATGTGAAGAAACAATGGAACAGGGGCACGGCTATGTATTCGAAGTTGATCCTCATGATCCTGAAAGCAATTTGTCAAAAACTCCAATTAGGGAGATGGGCGCTTTTTCACATGAAGCAACTGCCCATGATCCTGCAACAGGAATTGTCTATTTAACAGAAGATGCTAGTCCTAGTTACCTTTATCGTTTTATTCCGATCGATCGGAGTCAAAAGCCTGGTGCCTTACAAAAAGGTGGTACGTTACAGGCCGCAGCAATCGAGGAAATGGCCACAGCTAGTGCTAGTAATTTTTATACTGGACAAAAGTTCGGCATTGTTTGGAAGGATGTTAACCCAGAGAAGCCTAGCCTTGAAGCAGGACAAAAAGGATGCATCAAGTTTAGCCGCTTAGAAGGGGCATATTTTGCTGGAGGAGTATTTTGGTTTGACGATACATCAGCAGGTGACAAGGATTTAGGTCGCGTATATCGCTATATTCCAGCTACAAATACATTAGAGCTTTTTTACGAATCAACAGAAGTTAATGATTTAGAAATGCCTGATAATATCTGTATCACTCCTTGGGGAGATCTATGGATTTCTGAAGATGGTGGTGGTGTTGATCGAATTATCGGCGTTACTCCTGAGGGAGAAACATACGTGTTTGCTGAGAATAAAGTCAATAGTTCAGAATTAGCTGGGCCTACCTTCTCTACGGATGGACATACGTTTTTTGTTAATATTCAAAGTCCGGGTATTACCTTTGCGATTTGGGGACCTTTTGCACGTAAAAATGCTGGTCGTCAAAGACAAATGGGTCACTCTGCGCCACCTAAACAATACGGACCTAAAGTTTCGGACAAGCTTTCTGCATTTGCAGAGCTTCAAGGTATGTCCGATCTTGAAGCTGCAGCATTCCACCGACATGGGATGCCAATCGTATAAAAAAAGCGCAAGCGCCTTGTTCAGCCCCGACAAGCATAAGGCGATTCTAAATAGAAGGCGTTCTTTGCCTTCAATTTGGAATCGCCTTATGACCTCGAGGCAGTCAAAAGCGCGACGTCCTGTCGCATTGACTGCACTAGCACGTCCTGTGCGTCGGGGCTAGGCGCTGGAGCTGGATTCAGAAACGCATGCTAAGTCTAAAATTATACAAATTCTGGTGTGTATAAAAGGTATACTTTACCCGTCAATTATAGGAGGTGGAAAAACTGATTCAAAACATTGGAATTCCAGGTTTAATTCTTGTTCTTATCATTGCTTTAATTATCTTTGGACCTTCTAAGCTTCCTGAAATTGGACGTGCGTTCGGAAGTACTTTAAAAGAGTTCAAAAAGGCAACGAATGACCTTGTAAATGGAGATAGTGAACAGAAAAAAACATCTGAAGAAGGAAACAAACTTCAAGCTATTGAGAAAACTCATAGCAAAACAGGTAGCTAAATGAGGTGGAAGATGTGGGTGGGGACCTATCCTGCGCGCATCTTTCTCAGTTTTATTAAAGGAGCTTTTACATATGGATAAACGTGAAATGGGTTTAGTTGAACATTTAGGAGAATTAAGGAAACGAATAATCATCACATTACTTTCATTTATTGTCTTCCTCTTTGCATCATTCATCTTCGTAGAGGACATTCACCGTTTTCTAGTAAAGGATTTAGATAATAAATTAGCATTACTTGGGCCTGGAGATATTCTTTGGGTTTATATGATGATTGCAGGGGTTGTTTCTTTAGCGCTTACGATTCCAATTGCAGCGTATCAGGTGTGGCGGTTTGTAAAACCCGCGTTAAAAAAAGAGGAACAACGAGTCACATTAGCATTTATTCCGGGTTTATTTTTTTTATTTCTTTTTGGAATTTCCTTTGGATACTTTCTTCTATTTCCAATTGTCCTTTCCTTTATGGAAAGCCTAGCAGGAGATCAATTTCTAACATTTTTCACGGTTGAAAAGTACTTTAGATTTATGATCAATCTTACCTTACCGTTTGGCTTTTTATTTGAAATGCCAGCTGTCGTCATGTTCTTAACACATCTTGGAATTATCAATCCCTTTAAACTAATGAAAGCCAGAAAAGTTTCTTACTTTATTCTCATTGTAGTCTCTGTGCTAATTACGCCTCCTGACTTTATTTCTGATATTCTTGTAATCATTCCACTACTCATTTTGTATGAGTTCAGTATTACATTGAGTAAAATTGTTTATCGAAAAAGGATTTCCTCAGAATCGACAGTTGCTTCGGTTTAGAATAAACCTTTGGTAGCGGATAAGTGGCTTCGGTATTTTGGCTGGAGCCATTTTTAGAGTAGAATTTATTTATCTTGCAGGACCAACTTTATTCAGTTATCCAGTTACTTTTAAAGTCTTCTATTTTACAGTTTGGATATATTGAAGTTTCCTCAAAGTTTATTATCCCTTTTTTTAGGTCACTCATTATTTTATCCCGTCTTAACAATTATCAATAAAAATCTAAGCTTTTGATGTACTCTCTGATCTTTTCTTTTGCTATTAAATCTCTTATTACAGGTAAATCTTTAAATGTACGAATTGGTTTTTTCATTTGGAATAAGGCTTCGATTTCATCTAAATTCACATCTTTTTCAAACACGAATTGCTCTTTTTTATAGAACGCAAATTTAATAGCATCTTGGACGCTCATTGTAAACAAAGAAATTCTATTCTCTTCAATACTATGATTTCCCACCGATAATGTCTCAAATTCTATGCCATTATATAAAGCTCTTTTTCCGCTTCTCATATTAATCCTCCACAAATATTAGAAAAATAACCCTAACTTGTCATGTTAAGGTCACTTGCTTCATAAAGCTGGTCTAATTTTGAAAATAGATTATTCTTATACCTGCATCACGAGATCTTGGATCTTCCCATTGTTGAAATTCTACCCCAGTCATAAACGTTTTCTGATAGAACTCCATCAGGACGCCCTAGCTGCTCCACTAGCCATTCTCCATGTTGATCCATTAATGCCTCGTAGTCCCATTCATTAATTCTTGTGTTATCTACTCTTAATTCTATTGTCCAGATACTGTTATTTTAAAACGATATACTTATGTTAAAATGTTTACTACCTAGTTGTACAGGTCTTGAAAAATACACAGTTGCTTTGTCATTTTCACCTTTTTCCACTTCGAAAAAATTGTTAGTTGTAGCTTTTTCTTCAAAATGATTTAATTCAGTTGTTTTGTTTATTTTAAAATTTTCTAATGGCAATACTCCTTGCCTTAAAGTTTTCAGTGGTTCATCCTCCATCTTTTCTTCTATACTCGAAGTGTCAGATTATCTCCATTTAGTACGGATTTTATTAGTATTGATATAAGCCTAGGTTTAGCACTCTTACTAATTTCCTAGACCTTATCGTTTATATTACTATAGTATCTTTAATTTTAAAGAGGTCTCTTTTCCTCCCAAATAGCTTCAACATCACTCTTTAAAATCCACTTTTTATATAAACCTCGTTCCCAAGGTAATTCTGAAGGAGGAAAACCTACCTCTTCGGCTTTGGTGTAGCTACCTTCTCCAAGTAATACGGAATCCTCACTCATTTCCCATATCGGAAAAGTATGTCCTCTGTATTTAGCAAATTGTCTTATATAATAAATATCTTCTAAATCATCTCGTGAGACAAATTTTTGATAGTTTCCTTTTTGATTTAATTCAAAATCACTCGGTGCATGAGCTTTTTCCCTTGAAAATAACATGTAAATTTTTTCATCAGTAGTAATATACTCAAACTCTTTTCCTCTATATAAAGCTCTTTTACCTTCTCTCATTTAAATCTCCCTTCAATAGGCTGACAAACTTTCTGTCTTGTTCACTATAAACGCCTATTAACTTTTCACCTGTATTTGTAATTTCAAATAGCTCAACACCATCATATAGTTCTAGTTTTATATTGTTTTCGTATTCTGGAATGATATATTTTTCACTCTTAGTAAAACCGTTGCCCGTAAATGGATCTCCTTGCAATTCATCAATAAAATCTCCGGTTTCATCTCCATTAATCATCTTTGCTACATCATCTTTACTATTTCCTCCAAAAGGAATTTTATAATTTTCTGGTTCAATTGCATTAAATCTTAGAGCCAACGCAGAATCTGCTGTTAAGAACTCATTTGGCCACTCTGGAGCACCTTTATAATCTAGGCGAAGACCTTCGAAAATTTTGTCATAGCTTGTTAATTCTTTGGTATCTGACGCTTTTGCTAAAAAACCACCCATCTTAATTTGACCACCATCTCTAGGCTGTACAAATAGCCAGTTAATTGCACTTGGTGGCAACACTTTCTGCATCATTGTACCTTTAGAAATAGGCGGTACACTTCGCCTTATATCTTTCATCTTCTGCACTTCAGCAGGAGTTAGACTAGATATTGGTCTTAGTCGCATTTCATTAAAAGACTGTAAATGTAAATTTTTCTCTTTTAAGACATTGTTTAATTTCCCTTTAAATGCATCTTTATCTACTGGTCTCTCATTGTTTATACTCTTAAAACTTGGAGTTTTTGCATACATTCGATCAAAAGCATGAGCCGCACCCCCAACCCCAATAATCCCCAAAGCCTGCACCAAACTCTGCTGTCTTTGCTCTTTAGTCAGTTCATTTCCGAACATATCCTTGCCAAAAACGGCTTCGTTTAGGCCGTTTGCGGAGATGAGGCCGTAGATGCCCATTTCTGTTTTTTGGAGGGTGCTGAATGATCTGGTTGTTTTGTAGGCGTCGAGTGCATGGGTGGCGGATTCAGTTGCTTTGACAGTTTTGAAAATGGCACTTCCGCCTTTGAAGGCTCTTCCTGCCCAGCCGACGACTGGGATAAAGCCTGCAGCTGCCATAGCTCCAGCTGCAATTCTTTCTGCGTCTGATAGCTTCTGCCCTGTTATTGGGTCAATTCCTTCTGCGGCTCGTTTCGAGTCGTAGTAGCCGGTTACTTCACCTGTGAAGGTCGCAATGGTATCCCACGCTTTTTCGTACCATGGTCTATTTTCAAGCTCTTCCATTTCCTCTGCAATTTCTCTCGCTTCTTTTTGCTCTTTTTTGAACGTTAAATAGTCATTTGTTTGTTTTTCCGCTTCTGAAATTAACTTATATACTTCACTATTTTGATAGAATTGTGCATTAAAATTAATCGGAGAAATAGTGCCACCTTGTCGTGTCGCTTCAATTAACTGTCCAAACAGACTAATGACGTAGTCTTCTTCACTTCTAGATGACGAATATTCAGTTTTTAAGTCGCTGTCGATTGTAATGACCTTCTGAATGGCTTCCGTTCTTTCTTTTTCTGCCTCGTTCATGTGATCATCAAAGGAATCCCTTGAAAATACTTGTAAAGAAACTAGATCATTGATACTAGTTAAGATCGTTTGCAATTCCTCTTGTTGTACCGCTACAATGTCTTTTGACCTGCGAATACCTATCGCTAAATCCTCCTCTAAAAAAGGAACCTCCACAACGGTACTTCCTGCTAAATCCATATCTTCAGTGGTGCTAGAGATTCCATTAAAAAAAGCAATATTCCGGTCAAATAGCCGTAGCCACGCTTCTGCTACATCTATTTGCGCTTGATAAAAGCCTTTGATTGCAGTCGCACCTTTTCCTTGGAATTCCCCCATGTTAACTACGTCGTGAAACTGCTTTTTTAACCGCAGGACTTGTTCTCTTGATTCCTTAAATTGCTGGGCACGTTCTTCTGTTGCAGATATTAATGTTTTTGCTTCATAAACCTTAATAGTCGCCATTTTCCTATGCCCTTTCTGTGATTATTTTCTAACAATTGCCTCGTCCTGCTCTTTTAAAAGGGTAATGTTAGCACGGGTATCTTCTAGGTTTTTTTGAACGATTGATACGTACTGTGTAAAAAAATAGTGGAGATTCTCTTCTCGTTCAAGCCACTCATCTGTAAATTCTAATTTATTTTTCCCTAGTGAACTTTCCGAAGGTCCTTCAATTCCAAGGGAATCCAGGGCCCGTTTCACATCGTCTAGCTTTTGCGTCAGAGCTTCATAATCCAGTCTGATTGTTGCCATTAAAACAACCGCCTTTTCAAATCATTAATCCTGCTGCCTGCTTCATCAAGAGCATCTTCACCTTTTGCTAACAAACGATCGGTCTCAAAGGCCAATCCACTTGCCAAATCGAGCATACCTTTTTCAGCATGTAACATACGAATTTTCGCTTCAATTGTCTGCTGATAGTCTTCGTATTCCTGTGTCACAATTGAATTCATTACTTGCTGTGCCTCATTGCGAGTTTCATGAAAGTGATTTGCCCGTTCTCCAATCCATGAGCTTCCCAATTCCGGCTGTGTGATCCTTCTTATTTCAGTCATGCTGACACTTTGTTCTTGATTAATTCTTTCCTTTGCTCGCTCCAATCTAGATATCTTTGCCTCTAGATCAGCACTTTGATGGGAAATTGAAGCATGAATTTGACCTAACATTCGTGCAAAGTCCATCTCTAGCCACCCCTATTTTAGTTGATATTAAGGTGATCTCTTTAAAGCTAATACTTATGAATTTTTTAATGAATTAGCTCTTTTATATTGCCAAATTATAAATCCAAAAAGTGTAAGTACGCTTACTGCAATTAACCCTCCAAACAGATAAAGCAAACCTGAGGATTGGCTGGCAGAGTCTTGACTAGTAACAGGACTTGTTGCTCGCTCTTCCGTAGATGAAAATAACTCCATTTTTTCCGCTTTTGCGGTAATGGTATTATTTTCACGTGTGTAATTTGAAAAAAGCTGAGTTTGAATTCTTTCGAGTTCGTTACCTGATTGTTTTTTAAAGGTTAGACTCCGTTGCTCTTCTGGAATACTCTCTGGTGTTTCATTTTTTGACTTTTCCCGAAAAAACTCTGCACCCCTCTTTGTTTTTTCACCTTCATAATAATAAGGTTCCAAACCATTAAGGTCAGGTTTTGCATGAGCTGGCGGACTGGCTAGAAGAAAAGAAAGGAGCATAATGTAAAATGCTCCTTTTACGATCCATTTAAATCTCATGGACTTCATCTCGATCCTTCTTCATTCCTGTATTTTTGAAGGTTTTGGCTAAAAACGGAAGAGCAGTGAGAATAACGATAAGCGTTACAGCAAAGGTTACTCCCTGTGTAAATAAACTATTTGTGTCATATTGCAGCGATAAGTATACGCGTGACATCGGATCCTCGTAATTGAAATTTGGTGTGGTTTGAGCAAGCAACGGACTGACAAAAAATGCAACTAATCCTACACTTGCAACCCAACCAATCATATTGCCAAAGAAGAAGGCTACTCGAACAACAGTAGATCCCAGTAACAGTAGTAGAATCGTGAAAATGGACCACTGAATTGCTCGTTCATCTGATAGGTTGTAAATATTCAATCCGAACAAGCTGATAATTAAACCAACAATTAGATTTAATAAGCCAAACAATGAACCTCTAACTAGTAGTGGAGCATTGCTAAAATAATGACTGAAGAATCCAATAAGCAGGCTGCTCAGAAGGATAATCACTAAAATAACAACAGGTGGAATCTTCTTCGCCGCCTCAGCAGGAGCATCTCCACTGATTTGCAATGGATTCGCTAAGTGATTGTAGACCATGTCATTATTTTGTCCGTCAACAAATGCGTTCCCTAGCACGCTAAAGACATCCTCACGAACAAGCTTGGTAGAAGCCACAGTTGTCGCCCACTTTTCATTAAGCGTGTCTGCGTCTTCCTGAACATTATTGACTTGCTGTTGGAGCTCTCCTGTAAACGTGACAACATTATCTTGATTTTCTCCGACAGAACTGACTAAATCATTTAAAAGTAACAGTTCTTGTGCAACATTTTCTTGATTATTCATCAAGGTTGCATCTTCAACATTCGGACGTGGAGATTCAACTCCAGTTGAGTTTGCAGGATCTTGAATTTGTGACAGGACAGTTGTAGCACTCTGTTGCATTGCATCTAAATCTTCAGCCGTGGCCGTTTGTAAGCTGTCTATGTCACTGTTGTACTGCTCTATAAATGTCATAAATGATTTTTCTATCACTTTTAACTCTTCTTGAGTAGCTGGAACTTCTTCATTCATGATGACTTCCCATGCATTCTGCTCCTCTTCAGTAAGAGAAAGGATTGTTTTGATGTCATCGTTTAGGAAGCTGTCATCCATGACGAAATCTCTTGTTAAATTTCCTTTTTCTTGGATGCTAAGGATTTCATTTAGAATGGAATCAACTTCGGAAAGCTTGCCATAGTAATCCATAATTTTAGATAGATTTTCGGTGTTGTAGACAATTTCTGGTTCAAAAATTACTTGTAGCTCTTCTTTTCTGCTGCTAGTAAGAGCTTCTGAATCAAGTATCTCTTGTTCTTTGTTCTCAATGTTACCCAGGAAATCAGTTTTATCCTTGGAAAGATTTTCTCTTAAACTAGTAATCATGTCGACTAGATTATTATGCTTTGTGACAAGATCGTTATTTTTTACTAACAAATCTGCAATCTGTGATTTATCTTGTTTATTTATCTCTAGCAATTCGTTGTGCTTTGTTAAAAGGCTATCGAATAACGTAAAAAGACTTCCGTATTCAACTTTCCAAGCATTTTGATCTTCTTTAGTGAGAATTGCCTGTTCGGTTGCTTTAATTTCATTTGAGACTTCAATAAGCTGCTCAAGTGTAGCTTGTACCTCAGGTGATGGTTCTTCAGCTAATTGTGTTGTTAATGTATCTTTAAGAGCAACGATCTCATCTGAAATTAAAATTAATTGTGCTCTCTCTTCCTCGAGACTCATAGAATTCGGGTCTAGATCTTCTGGAGCACTGATGTTATCTCCATCTTCACCTGGCTCTTCTGCAGTCTCTGGTTCTACTTTTTCAAGATCTTCATCCACATCGTCTTCCCCAGAAGAGATGCTACTTTTTAATGAGGCAAGGCTGCTTTGAAGACTCGTCAAATCCCGCTTATTCTCCTCCTGCTCATACAAATCAATGAACCCCGCATGAACAGCTTTCAATTCCTCTTCCTGTCTGTCAACCTGTTCAAGTCGAACAACACTTAGATCAGCAAGTGTCTGACCGTTTTTGTTCAGTAGGGCTTGAAAATCTTGAATCCCCATCTCGATTTGCTGACCTTGATCATTAAAGGCTTGAATCGATTCTCGTTGCATGTTGAGAAACTCTTCTGTACCGGATTTGATGGTTAGAATACTTTCATCCTGCGCTTCTTTTAAGAGCTCGCGCTGCCTGTCTTGGTATTCTTGATAGCTTTCTACATACTGAATGAATTCAGTGAGGTTTTGTTCAAACATTTCTAATGTGTTTTGTCTAGTAGTTGATCCTTCCTCACCTTGTTGCATTGTGCTACGAAGGGATTCAAGCATTTGCTTTTGCTGTTCAATTTCACCCGCTAGGTTTTGCGAGCTAGGCTGATAGAAACTGAGCATTGCATTTTGGAAGTTGACTTCATTTTCAAGAATGCGATCAAATTCCTGCCGAACTGTTTCTAAGTCAGTCGAGACATAGCTCCAATAGAGAGATGACATCTCTTGATCGACTCGGTTTGCTGCATCTTCAAGCTCACGGAGTACTTTTTCTCGGTTAGCTGAGTTGAGCTGTCCTTGTACTTTATATTGAAAATTAGCTTTTTCAGGCTGTTGTTGATCATATGTTAAGATATTTTCAGAGAAGTCAGATGGAATATAAATGACTGCGTCGTACTTTTGACTGTTTAGACCATTGTCAGCTGCACTTCGTCCCATCACTGTCCACTCATAATCTGATTCGTCTTCAAAAATATAGGTCACTTCTTGCCCAAATTGGGTGAGCTCTTCTTCATCGTTATCTGCAAATACTTGTACAGAGCCAATGTCCTCGTTCACTACCGCAATCGACCTTGTTGCGTTCTCTGTTATTTCCATTGGATTATCCCCTACAAATTGAAAAAAGAGTGTAGGGGTTGCGAGGATTAGAAGAACTGCTACGATCATTTTTACGATATGCATCCTTTGTTCTGTCATGAATAAATCTTCCTTTCAATCGCACATAAAGGTATTTGAATTTTTGTTTCTTTTCCATTTTCAATAAAGTAGCCGAAACCTGGGTGAATATCTTCTTCTTTGCGGTTATACGACAGAGTATATAGAGTTTGTTCTGATTTTTTCATTAAGATTAGGGCTTGTCGTATTTGCTTGACTTCATTTGTGAATGAGTCAAAGCCTTTTGTAAGCTCATTATTGTTACCAGAAACAACAACATGAAAGCCTAAATGGCTGTAATTTTTCATCGTTCGCGTTAATTTCTCTTGAATAATTGAATCAATTGTTTGTGAAAATCTTGAATAGCCATCAATCATTAGCAAAATCGGTTTAAAGGAAAGGTTCTGAACAGATCCTTTAGCTACTGCCGCTAAGTATGCTTGTTCTCTTCCTGCAAAAATTGCTTCTACTGAGTTTAACCATGAAACAATTCCTTCCTTTGTTTCTATATAGTTGACTTTTTCTTCGGATGAATAGCTAGAAAGACCTCGATCAATTGAATCAAAGATACCTAATGTTTCAATATCCTGATTTAGCAATGTGCCAATCATGACCTTCAACGCATTTGTCTTCCCTTTTTGTGTTTGACCTAGAACAAGGCAATGCTTATTTCTTGGTAGATTAATTGAAATCGGTTGAACAAGCTCCTGATCTAGACCAATTGGGATGACTCCAGCCTGCTGGCTTTCTTTTGCATATTGGGTGAAATTGATCATCGTTAGCTCAGAAGGTAACATCGGGATCGATTCAGGCTTAGAAAGTCCTTCATATTTTTCATTCAAAGCGACAATATCTTCTTTAATATGATCAAGTAGTTCATAATCATCCTCGCCGTGAGAAGCTAAAAACACTTGTGAAAAGAACGCTTGATCTCGCTTAATAATTGCTCTACCCGGAATTGGCTCAGGTGCAAATGGTACCTTGCCTAGCACCATGTATGCTTCAGATTGGTCCATTAAGTAATGGACAATTTTTGTTTTTAAGTTATTCATTAATGACTGACGAATTGAGTTGATTCTTGTCGCAGAAAAGATCATATAAATCCCAAGAGATTGACCATCGCGTGCAAATTGAGTCATTTGGATTTCGATGTCCTGCATTTCCTCTTTCACAAGGTCAAAGTTATCAATCGTGACAAAAAGCAATGGAAGCTTTTCATCGTTTATTGAGTTGTACATTTTAATGCTACTAACTTCTCGCTGTTGAAAAAGTTGTTTTCGTCGAGAAATTTCTTCTTTTAAGATGCGAAGGAATTTCTCTATTTTTAGTTCTTCGTCTATTAAAAAGTAATCAGCTGTATGTGGCAGCTGTCTTAATGGCAATAGTGACCCATTACCAAAATCAAATAGGTAATAATGAACTTCTTCTGGACTGTATTTAGCCGCAATGCTTAAAAGAAGTAACATAATCGTCTGAGATTTTCCGTATCCTGATGACCCGAAGATTCCAATGTTACCATCGTCCATTAGCTGATAAACATAAGGTGTTTGACTTTGTTTCTCCGGCTCATCAATTAATCCAAGAAGTATTTCGGTCTTACCTTCAGCTGAATAAGTAAAACGAGACAACCTGCTTTCAAGAGGTGGTAACCATGGGCTGTTTAATTTGCTAATCCCCATCGTCTTTTGAATGGCTTCAATTTTATCGACAACAACCTCAATTTCAGGTGCTACCTCTTTTTTAGCCATCGTATCCGCTGAGATATTTGATAAGGGCACTAACCCAAGATCGGTTACAATTGCAACCTCGTCCTCAGCTTGCTGTGTTTCTTCCATGTACGGTGCCCCGCTCCATGCGGACTGAAAGAGCTCATATACCTCATTGTTACCAACCTGTAGATACCCTCGTCCAGTTACGGTTATGGAAGCTGCATCAGAGTTTTTAATGATTTCACGGCTATCAGCTGCATCCTGTACTTTCAAGGCAACTTTGAAGCGTGCATTACTCCAAATCTGCTCGTCAATAACTCCTCCTGGCTTCTGGGTAGCTAGGATAAGATGAACACCTAAGCTTCTACCAATTCTCGCAGCACTAACAAGCTCTCGAATGAATTCAGGCTCTTCACTTTTTAGCTCCGCGAACTCATCCGAAATTAAAAATAAATGCGGGAGAGGCTCTTCTACTTTGCTTTGTTTATAGAGTTTTGTGTAATCGTTTATGTGATTCACTTGATATTGGTCAAATAAGCGCTGACGTCGCTTTAATTCGCTCTTGATTGATGCAAGTGCGCGGTTACTAAAGTTTTTGCTACCCTCTATGTTGGTAATTGTTCCGAGCAGATGAGGTATATCTTTAAACGGTTGTGCCATTCCTCCACCTTTATAATCAATTAAAAGAAAAGCAACTTCATGTGGATGGAAATGAACAGCTAACGATAGAATATACGTTTGTAAAAATTCACTTTTCCCCGAGCCGGTTGTACCTGCCAGCAATCCATGTGGTCCGTGGGCTTTTTCATGAAGGTTTAGTTCAACAAGGTCGGCTTTACCCTTTAGTCCAACTGGGACAGAAAGAGACTTAGCTGACTCCCTTGTTAGCCAATTTTGTTCAATTGGTAGATCATCCACTTCTTTCGCATTAAATAATTCTAAAAAAGACACACTTTGTGGAATCGAGTTTGTCATCCCAACTTGATGATCAAGTGTTCTCAAGCTCCGTGCAAACTCTTCGTTCCCTTTGGTATGATGTTCATCAAGATTAAACGGAATTTGAACAGCTTTTTTCTCTTGAATGAGAATATCTCCCTCTTGATCATTAATGTAACGAACAAGTGTATGAATATTTTCAGATAAACTCTCTTTTGTTTCGGCTGCAAATACGACAGAAATGCCTAAGTGCGCGTACTCTCCTTCAAGATACTCTAAAACGACATGATCAGAGATCAATTGATAGTCGGTAATGATGAAGACAATATGTGGCGTGTATCTTACCTTTTCTTCTTGTTCATCCATATCTCTATCACGCAACATTTCATAAATCGATGATAGTATCTGATCTCTTGTTTGCTCATTATAGATAAGTCCTTTTGCAAAAGAGTGGGGCAACTGAAAATGGGGCAACCATTTTACCCACTCCCACTTGCTATAATCCTTTTCATTGAAAATAAACACAAATCGTACGTCGTGGTAACTATGGAAAAATGCAAGCTGGCCGATTAATTGGTGAATTTCTTTTTTTACAATTGATGTTTTTCCAATTAGACCCATTGCTCCTGTCGAGAGATTCACGTTGATTGGAACCGGTCCAACTTCACGATACACCTTCTCCATTTGCTGAGATTGTTCCAACAAGTCGTCGATCTCACGATTTGCCATGTCTCCTGAGTTAACAGAGACCGTATAACTGGAAGGAACTTTTCCAGTTCCAATTCTTAGCTGAAGTAGATCTGTACTTTCAAGTGTTCTTTCCCAAATCCGGTCTGAGATTTGTTCTGTTAAATACTTCATTCGTTCAAAAGAAGGAAAATGATGGCTTAAAACCTGCTTTTGCTTTTCGGCTAATTGTTGAAGTTCTTGACGCTTATTATCTAGATAGGCTGTATAGATTCTTTGTCTACGTTCTTTTCGCCTCTTTTGATTGCCTCTTTCCTTAAAGTACTGAACAGTTGAGGTAATTAAGGTCATTCCGAACATCACCATTGAGATGATTATGAAGATCCCACGTGGTGCAACCAAGGCGACAATTCCCATAACCAATAGCATGACGATTGGAGGCAGAATAATCATCCAAAGACCACGATTTTGATCTTCAGCTTCCTGACTAGGAAATGAAAGGGTAACCTTCTCCTTTGGAAGATCATAAATCATCCGTGGTGTCCGTCTATAGTTTGGGTATTTTTTTCTCATTTCAGAGGTTGGTTGTGCCGTATGTGAAAGGTTAGTTTGATAGCTTTCTAGACTCTTAATTTGGATAAGATCTTCCTCTATAAATTGAATCGTCATTAATGACCAAAGAAGAACATCGCCTATTTTCACTTCAACTTCTGTCTCTACTCTTCTTCCGTTGAGAAAAAGATCGTTTCCCTCTGGAGAAAGAATCCAACTGCCATTAGTGCGTAAAAATGTAAATGACTGCTTGGTTCCTAAAAATGCAGGAGGGTGGGAACAAACTACCTCCGCTAATAAGTCCTCAGTTGAGAAACACAATTCAGGTTTATTCCCTGTGTAATAGGTTTCCACCTTTTGATAAGATTCAGTTAGGTAAAAGTCAATAGTCTGACCTTCCTCGGTGTACCGAAAGGGTTCGCTTGCTACTATTTCTATCTGCTTGCCATTCTGAGAAAGGATTAAGCTATTTTCATCAGCATGCTTCGAAAAGAACACTGGACCTTGGTTAAATGCAAAAGAAGGAATCGTTAGATCTTGCTGATAGTTATTTCCAAGTGAAAAAGGACGAAATGTTTTAAAATCAAATTCATGCTGTTGATATGTATCACCGTAAATCACCCATAAAATACTCATGCTATCACCTCCTGAAGCAAGGGTTTAATTTGTAGAGTTTTCATTTGCTGAATCAGCTGCTGCGTCCTTTTGATCATTTTGAATTGTCGTATCTTGCTCAGTTGGACTTTGCTCACTTACCTTTTCATCTGATTGTTGGGTTTGTGCTTCTGATGTGTCAGCTTGTTCTTCTACTTTCTCACTTGCCTGTTGCTCATCTTCTGCCTTTTGTTCTTCCTCTTCTTGTTGTGACGCTTGTTCTTCCTGGTACTCTTGAATTTCAGCTTCAACTTCTTTTAATCGCTGTTGTCTTTCTTCACTAGACAGCTCTTCATTAGCTTTAATTGCTTCTCGGTAGTTTAACAATCCGAACACGATCAGGTCTCGGTCCTCCAAAGAACGCGCAACGTCTAATGCCGACTCAGCAATTCCTCTTCCTATAAAAATCCAGTAATCAAAGTATTGAGAATCTGACTGTAGCGTTATTGTATTTTGAACATTCTCTTTCTGATCTTCCGTTAGTGATTCATTTACAATAAAAGCAGATGCTAATTGGAATTTGACTACGTTTGGCATTTCTTCCACATCATAGTTTGCTAGCGTGTTCACAACTTCACTATAATCACTTGCAAGAAAGTGCTCATTACTTGCAACAAATGCTTCCTGTTTTGGTTGTAAAAAGAACATGGAGTATACGGTATAAATCAATGCAGGCAGTAAACAAATTAAAAAACCAAGGGCAACGTATCTAGTTAGTTTCCATTTGTTTTGAGGAATGTGTACCAGAGTTTTTTCATTCTCTTCTAACTGAGTTAACTTTTCCTCGAGGAAAAAGAGAAGCTCCTCTTCGGATTTTGCATGTAAGACTTCTTTTGAAAGTGCCGTTAGCTCTAATGTTTCATGCAAATTCAAATACTGCAAAAAGGTATACTTGTGATCTATTGCAGCTGCTACAGTCGCCTTCACTTCTGCCCATAATCTGTCCTTGTCTTTTTCATAAGGTGGAATACTTTCCTTAACACCATAATGTAGAATAAATGGTGTGAAACTTTGATCAAAGACAATGTTCTCCGGGCAAACTAAAAGATTGAGTCGAGTATAAGAGAATTCCTTTACCTTTTTGACGAGCTGATAGGCTAATAGATATTTACTACGCTGGTCTTTTTTCTTAATATGTACGAAAGATAGATAGCTAGCTGGAATTTGGACAACAATCTTGAGTTCATCTTCATTTAAGATGATGTCCCTTTGAATGGAGGAATCAATTTGCTTAACCAAGTCCATTTCAACAGCGTGGTCTAGTTTTATTTTCTCCTTTTGAAAGGTAAATGTGTAGCCGTCTTCTTTTGTAATAACGGCTTCAAGCTGCTGTTCCAAGTAAGATTGTTTTTTCTCAGACATGATGCAAGACTCCTTTAAAGTATTTCAAAACGATCTCCGGTTGTAATTCCACAATCCAACAATTTTCGGTTTCCTGAAATGACGATTTTCTTGTTAGGAATTCGCACCCAGTACCCTTCTCGAGGTGGATCCGAAATGCTTTTCGCTTGCCAAACAATATCCACCACTTTTTTGACAGAGTGGTAGTTCGATAGCCGAATATCAAATGTCTCGCCTGTGTAGTTCTTTAAATCAACTGTCACTTCTATGTACATGCCTTTTCACCTCATTAAAAAAAGCGCAAGCGCCTTGTTCAGCCTCAGGCTTATGACCTCGAGGCAGCCAAAACGCGACGTCCTGTCGCATTAACTGCACTAGCACATCCTGTGCGTCGGGGCTAGGCGCTGGAGCTTGATTCCGAAACGCACACTTATTCTTAACCTTTAAACTTCATGATATCAAAAATAAGAAGCGCCAACTTCTAATTAGAATTAGCGCCTCTCTTTACATACATTTGATTAGTAAATCCTCAAGATTAACCACGGATTTGGCTAGCGATTTGTTGGTCAGCATCTTCAATTGCACGAGCTGTGCTGTTAAGCTGTCTAGAAACTTCTTCTAATAGTTGTTGCATTTGGATGATTGAAGGCTTTAACCCTTCATATTGCTCAGCGAAAGCGCGACTTGATTCACCTTCCCACATCCCTTGAAGCTGGCTAATCATTGAATCAAGACGAGTAATTTGCTCCCCTACTTGACCGCTTTCTGCATTGTAACGAGTGGACATATCGACAAGTTCAGCTGGGGTAACGCGAATAATACCTGACATTCAAATCTCTCCTTTTTCTTTTAGATTTACTTTAATTGTAAAAACAATAACCTATAAGGTCAATTGTTACTTCTCTAATATGACTAAATTGGTAAATTGTATCTATATTTCCTGACCTAAGGAAATTTTTGAAAATATAATAGGGGTAATATCTATCACAGCACTTTACCGCATTAGGATAATACGCCCCAATATATTGAATTGTTAGAAAATAATAGTTAGTTGATTTCTCTTATTGACTTTTCTAGTTAACTTGTTATCTCTTGATCTTCATAACGAAGAGTTATATATTGCTTATTCAAATCGTTTATATAATGAGCATATTGATAGGCAATTGTATCCATTGCAACCAATTGTTCAGCTATAATTGCATCGTTTTTGACTTGATGTTTAAGTAGGGCTTCGTTCGAGCTAGCAATCAGCTCACCTGAACTCAACTCAAGCTCTTGATTCACTAGCTTCGTCATTTCAACACCTAATGCACCCATTTGTTCTAATAGGTTTTTGAAAAGATCAGCCTTGTACCTAAGGTCTTTCTCTGCTTCAAATTCATGTAATTTATAGATTAGGCCCATTTCCATCATCCTTTTACTGAGCTTTCAAAAAATTATCTTAGGTTGAAAATTTCCGATACTTTTTGTTCTTCTTCAAAGAGGGCTTCTATTGAGGATCGAATACTTGAAAGTAAAGCGGTTCCCTCCGCCCTTTCTACTTGAAATGATTGAATACCACCTCAAAACGGTTGTTAAACGACGCATTTAAAGTAGGAATTTGGTCATGAACATAGATACTATTTAACACACGATTTCCGCTTGTGCCTAATAGGTATTGATAGGAGCGCGGATTTCCTTCCATGTCATTGATATGGTTTATAACCCTGCGTTTTCTCTGCTCAAAATCCTCAAGGTAGTTTTCCTCATAGGCCATCTTAAATTGATTGATCACACTTTCTTTTTGGTGATAGATATCCATGCCAAGCTGATAGGTTCATACCGCAGAAGAAAGGTTAACTTCTATTTATTTTATTATCCTTTGTATAGAGAAGTAAATCACCGGTTTGGGGATGATATCTTCTTCCTTCTTCTCCAAGAGTGTTTATTACCGGATTCAGCAAATGGGCATGAACCGCTCCACCAAATTCAGCTTTAGCATGATTAATAATTTCGCTTATCTTCCCAAAACGTCCGATAAATTGCTTGATCTCAGCATGTATCTCTTGAAGGGTTTCATCGATGTAGCCTAAGTCCTGAATAATTGCAAATGGCTGCAATCCCATGAGCATACCAATCTTACTAAGCTCAGTTAGACTTCTGGGGATGGTATAGATTTGGTCTATATTTCTCCCATTTGAATTGAATTTTCTAAGAACATAGTTCTTAAAAGTTAAGTCGGTTGTAAACAATTGATATGCACTGGGTGGGGCATCATTAATTGCATAAACCTAGTCATAATCGCCACGTGTTAAGGTTAACATTCTAATTAAACTACCACCCAGGGAATGTAATTTTTCAAAACTATTTTCCTATACGAAATGATTGTTTTATACTAATAAATTTTGATGCCCCCGAATCATTAGACCTAGTATTAGGTTATTTTATGACTTCAACCGTTTCATAATAAGCTATCTCCTTATTATGAAATGTAAGAACACCATGAGTAGTCGTGTTAAGTGTAACCTTTATTTGATTTGGCCCCTCTTTTAGATTTCCCAATTGATAAGAATGCCGGTACAGGCGTTTTATTTTCTCTCCATTTACATATAAGTGGGCATGTCCTTGATTGTATTGGAGTTCATTACTATCGGCCTTTTCTGGAGTAAAGGTAAAGTTCTCTGTTTCTAGGTGAAGCAGCCAAGAACCTGAAGCATTTTGTTTTACACTTCCTTTTATAGAAGGAACCTTATGACCTTTTGGCAACTCAATAGCTTCTAGTTGGTGATTTTCATGATGACCAGATGTCATTTGGTGGCCATTCTCATTATGGAAGTATAGTAGAATTGATATGATCGATGATAGGAGGACAAAGCTTACAAACCTATACAAAATCCCCACTCCCTTTAAGCACTTATTTTTATTTCCTGTTTTTGCCCACTTTTTCTTACAAGTAGACCTATAACAAGTAAAAGAGCACCCATTCCAAGAAAAGCCAAATCAAATGCAAGGGCATTTGGGTCATCAGGTTTAACACGGTGTATTTTCAAAATATGGTGATTGATTATTCCTTCGACTAAATTAAAAATGCCCCCACCCATTAAAAAACCCCCAACGAGTAGTCTAATTCCTTTTGAAAGATCGGTTGGATTCCCTGCAAGCCATAAAAAGACTCCTCCAACTACTAGTGTGATTGTGACAGCTAAGTGGAAGACTCCGTCGCTGATGATTTGTTCTGGTCGACTTGTATCCATAATGACACTGTGCCACTGGAGTAATTGGTGAAATATTATACCGTCTAACGAACCTAAAAAACCAAACCCTAATATGAAGCTGCCAATATTTATAAAATTCCTTTTTGTTTTTGTGCTCATTTTCGGCTCCTTTGAAATGAATTCTGAACATTAAGATAGTATAGCCAAGAGTGATGCAACTTAACGATAAAACTTAGTTCATATTTTAATAGAATTTAAAAAGGACAGGGAGTCATATCCTCCCTGTCCTCTAAATGGTTAATTAATAAACCGGTCAAAAAACTCCAACACTTTCCGATATACCTTAATCTCATTTTCCTTTTTAGAAAAGCCATGTCCTTCATCCTCTAGCACAAGGTATTCGACGTCTCTTGCTTTTTCCTTTAGTGCAGCAACAATTTGATCTGACTCTACTTTTACAACACGTGGATCTGTAGCTCCTTGAATGACTAGCATTGGCTTTGTCATGGTATCGAGGTAGTTAATCGGCGAGTCTTCCTCTAACTTCTCTTTATCTTCAACTGGGTCACCAACCCATTGCTTCATGACAGGCTTCCAGTGTTCAGGTACGGATTCAATGAAGCTGAATAAGTTAGATGGGCCAAAGATATCAACGACCGCTTTAAAGTACTCAGGATGTCTGCCGTGAAGAAGGAGTGCCATGTAACCACCATAGCTGCCACCCATTAATAAAATCTTTTCTCGATCGGCATACCCTTTATCGATTAGCCACTCTAATCCTTCTATATTATCTAGCCTTGGACCATGACCCCAGTCTCCTTCAACCATTTTCGTAAACGCTAATCCATAACCCGTTGAACCTCGGAAGTTTGGTGCGAAAATGCTGTAGCCTCTGTGAACTAAAAACTGAAACAGAGAGCGGAAATACGTGCGTTCTGCTGATTGAGGACCACCGTGTGGCCATAATATGACATGGCTATTACTTGTTTCTGGTTCTGCTTTAAAGTAAAGTGCTTCAATGTTCAAACCATCAAAAGAAGGATATGTAAGCACTTCAGGTTCCACTAATTCCGATTCTTTTACCCCAGGAACAAGATATTTCGTCAAAGGTTGCCATTCTCCATTTGACATTTTATAGAGATTTAGCGGTCTAGTAGCTGAACGTCCTAGCAAATAAACGTTCCCTGATTCTGAAACTGATAATTTTCCAACAATAGTTGTAGGCAATTCAATTTTCTTAATTGTACTATCTGATAGATTGTATTTATAAAGATTATCCTTCACACCATTTTCACTCGTTATATAAAGGGAACTTGAGCCTTTATCGTATTCTAGATTAACGAAATCTTCATTTTCTAAATTGAGCACTTTCACAAATTCACTTTTTTCCATGTCGAACTTCGCTAAGTATGAATAGTCTTCTTTATAGTTTGTAAGGAGATAGATTTCCGTTTCAGAAACATAAGCGGTGCTAGAAACAGTATGCTCTGGAAGGGTGCTTGGTGTAAGTAGGATATCTTGATCTCCAACTTTCACATAAGCTAGAGCATATGTATTTGCAAAATGTTTCCCATAGATAAAACTTTTTTCATCTGGACTTTTCCCTACTAAGTATGTGGCTGCTTCCTTTCCGTGTACCACGACTTTTTCTTCTCCTGTTTCTAGATCATACTGATACGACTTTAAAAAGGTAGCATCTTCTTTGTTTGAAGTGTAATATATTTGTTTGCCATCATTTGAAATCATCGGTACCATATGACGACTATCTTCTTTTAAACGAATTGGTTTTAAATCCCCACCATGAGGAGGTAGCGCGTAAATTTGCCCATTTTCGTCTCCATCTTTGTCCATAATTGCAATTATAAAGTTCCCATTTTTATCATATGCAAGTTCACTACAGCTCTGATTATGAAAAGTTAATGGATAGGGAAATAATGTCGGCAGATCCATTGCCCACAAATTATATTTCCCATTTAAATTTGTACTGAAAACAAGTTGTGACTCATCTGGACTCACAGTGAAGGTTTCGATCCCGAACGTTTGAAAAAAGTATTCTACATCCGGCTTAGAAAACGCTATCATATACTTAATCCTCCAGTAATAAGTTTTTTTGGTAGTCTTATTAACACTATTCGAGACCTTGTTAAAAAATCCTATCCATTGTTTGGTATTTCATAAGAATATCTAAATTAAAAAGTATTCCCCAAGAAATAAGTAAAAAAAAACACTCTCATAGTCTGAAAGTGTCCTAGTCTGAAAATTATTTACTTATTCATTTGAGCGAGGAAATCTCCAAGAAGATTTTCTCTATCATCTTCTTGTTCATCCTCTTGATTATCCTCAATAGAAGAAGCTTGCTCTTCTTTCGCTTTATTCCAATCAAAATTCATTAGATCGTCTTCTAATTCAGCTTGCTCTGTTGAATTTTCTTGGGTTTCCTCTCCATCATTTTTGATGGTGGTTTCATTCTCCGTGTAGTGATCTTCAAGATAATTGACTTGTTCAAACTCCTGTAGATAGAGTGCCTCATTGATATCCAACGCGTTACTATTCAATGATGCTAAAACAGATGTTGCACGTATTGGATCAGCTAACAGTTGATAAACAATACTTCCAAGCAAAGCTTCTGAATGCGCATGTTTAAGCCAATTACGCTGTTCTTTACTTAATTGTTTTGGAAGCGGAACTGTTACTATTTCTCTTTCTTTTGACAAGGAATTACTAACCCCTTCTACAACAAACTCTGCAATTTTGCTCGAAAAGTTTCGTCTTTCTGTATCCTTTAACTTCTGCAATTGCCTTAATATGTGATCAGGTGTGTCAGAGGGTAGGCGAAAGGTAATTGCCTGCCCTCTCTGTATTCCAGTCATTCCCTTTTTAATCATGGAACCACCCTACTGTTATTTTTTTACAGTTTCTTTAACTGTCTCTTTGCTTTGTTTTGCTTTTTCCGTAGTTCTAACAAAATCAGAAATTAACTTGTAATACGCATTCGCCATCATCCAAATACTTTCTTTCTCATCCTCAAAAAATTCGATATTATAGCCATCTAGGTTGTTGTTTAGTGTTTTGAGATAATCTTTCAATACCATTGCGCCACCGCCTACAAAATAGCAGATTTCCGTTTGAGAGTTTTTCTGCCATACATTTCGTAAATGACGATATTGTTTTTTTGCTAATTCCAGAAGAATTCTATCGGTAATTTCATGAACGCTTTTACGACTACCTTTTACCATTATATGGTTTCTATCATTCTTTTTCGTTATGATTTCAACTACATCTCTACGACTATCTAATTCCACACCGTGTTTGGATCTAATCTCTTCTCTAATTGCTTCTAAAGATTCAGAGACACCGATATTAAACCCTTGCGCTTTGTCATCATCTACATTGCGGTTTTTGATGACAGCGATATCTGTTGATAATCCCCCAATGTCCTGGATAAGTATTCTTTTATCTATTAAATCCTTGTTAATAATATTTAGGTTATTATCCATAACTAAATTAATATAAGCTGCAAATCCTTCTGGATATACCTTCACTTGATCAAATTTAATATTGACCTTTAATCCTTGATATTTCGGAGTTACTAAAAATTCTACTTGATGGACCGAACCTAATAACTGTAGACGGTAGCCTACGTCTTTTCCTTCTTTAACTTCACGCAGAGGTAAGCCAGTACCCAAAGTATAATTCGCATCAACAACATTATTAACTCGTTTAAAGATGCTAGAGTTTTCCTCCCTTACTGCATCTAATGCTAATGATGCAAAAAGCATGACTAAAGTTTGATCTTCCTCGGACTTGCTACTTCCCAAATCAATTTCAGCTGCATTATCACTTTTTGTCGCTAAACTACCAACACGATAAATAACATTGTTCTCTTTTAGAGCAGGGGAGTGGACTCTAATATGAATACCATCTAGTGGATCTTTTTCATTCAATTCTTCTATGCCAATAACAGGTCTATCTTCTATATCTCGTGCAACAACATTAGGTATGTATAACTCATGATCTAACTTTCCAAATAAAGCCTTAATCGAATCGTTTCCTACATCAATAGCAGCAATTCTAGAATTATTCATCAAAACAACCCCTCACATTAATTTAATATATTCAATATATAATATTACCACTTAAGGAAAGATTATAGAAGTTTGATAGATACGTCAATGAGACCATAGTTGTGTTCAAAAGCGTAAACATGTCTGCATATTTGTGTACAATTATACAAAAGTGTACACATGTTGATATTAAGGGATGCACACACGATTGTACACTTGTATACACTTTTGTAAACTTAATGTATACAACTTGTTTACTTGCACACATTTTGAAAACATAGGGAAAATGTAGTGTGAAGTTCTTCTATTGTGTTGGGAAAGTCTATTAATTCATAACAAGCAAATAGAAATACAAAAAAAATACCCCTACGCAAATAAGTAGAGGCTCTGGGGACAAAAGTAAAAAACTTAGTCCTTTATTTCTTTACACATTGGAAAAAGAGGTGTTCCTTTTATATATCACGAACTGATTCCCCATCTACAAGACTTACATTAATTCGTTCGTGCTCAACTTCTTGTTTTCGTATCAGTTTTAGCAAAAGTTCCGAAGCAAGTGCACCCCACTTATGCTTGGAATAATTGATTGTTGCAAGTCGAGGCTGAATATACTGCGAAATTTCGATATTATCGAATCCTATCACGTGAATATGCTCACCTACCGATAGATTAGTTCTTTTTAAGTCGTTGATAGATATAAATTCTATATTACCCTCATCCTTAGGTTTGGTTAAAATTTTCATTACCTCTGTATGAGAATTCAAAAAGACCGCAAACCCATCTATTTTTCTATAACGGTTCTGTTTCTGTGGAAGCCAGCTACCGTTTTCGTGCTTTTTAAGCTATACATTATTGATATACCATCTTAATAATGTAACTTTTCATTGGCCGTTGTAAACCGATTGATCATCGTGTTATACGATTTTTGCGATGGGTTTTTACATTCATTCTTCTGAGAAATATCTATTTTCTTCTAGGCTTTCATTAACACCAGACACATAATCCTTGGCAGCATCAATACCTTTACCTAATTTAAAATGGTAGAGTGCCCTTTGAGTGAAATTCATATTTTTAGTATATCTTTCATACTCTCTTTTTTTTACGTCCTCTGGAATTAATTCGGGCTTCCTTGAATGCCTCTTAAATAAACAATATTGCTATCAGAGGAATCTTTTTGAAGAGCAATCTCAATGTACTTGTCTCTCAATTCGTAAATACCAAGTGAATCATATAGAGAAATCAACAAAGAATATTGTTCTCTTTCTCTATAACTTTCTGCAACAGTTGTTACGTAAAGTTCAGCTTTTGTTCCTTAAAGATCAATATCAATTTACTTTACTTTACGAATACAATCTCAAGACTGGAGGTCGCGATGAACCGTTTAACAAACTATTTACTTGTAATTTCCTTTGATTGTCTCTCTTCGTTAGATTTCCCTATGCTTCAAGAGCTTCCAAATTTTCATGAGCTTTTGCAACGTGGCTCATATTGCAAGAATGTAAAGACAATTTATCCTTCTGTTACATACCCTTGTCACGCCACGATTGTAACGGGGAAATATCCTAAGAATCATGGTGTGATTAACAACACGTTTCTTCAGCCAGGTAGGCCTTCTCCAGATTGGTTTTGGCACCGTCTTCATGTGATGGGAACTACTTTATATGATGAGGCGAAAAAAAAGGGAATGACAACGGCTGCACTTTTATGGCCTGTAACAGCGAAAGCTGCAATAGACTATAATATGCCTGAGATTTTTGCTAATCGCCCCTGGCATCATCTAGTTGCCGTTTCCCTTTGGAATGGCAGTCCACTTTACCAACTAGACATGAATCGTCGGTTTGGTCATATTCGAAAAGGACTTAATCAGCCTGAGCTCGACGACTTCGTGTTAGAGTCAACTGTTTCAACGATTAACACAAAGCAACCTAACCTGTTACTTGTTCATTTCACAGATCTTGACACACAGCGTCATTACCATGGCTTTTCATCTGAACAAGCACTTGACGCCCTCCGGCGACATGACAAGCGACTCGGGCGAATTATGCTTGCATTGAAGGAACGTAACATTTTTGATCAGACCACAGTTGTTGTACTAGGTGAGCACAGTGCGCTTGATGAATCAAAAGCAGTTAAGCTAAATGTTTTACTAAAGGAACGTGGACTAATTCATGTAAACGATCGCGGCAAGGTAGTTGATTGGAAAGCATACTGCAAAAGCTGTGATGGATCAGCTTATATTTACTTGAAAGATAAAGCTGACAGTGCAACGAAAAAAGTCGTCCAAGAGTTGCTTCTGGAACTATCCCGCGATAAACAGAATGGCATTGAAAGAATTCTCTCTTCTGAAGAAATTGGAGCCATGGGTGCAGATGAGAATGCTGCCTTTATGATTGAGGCTCGTCTAGGATACTAGTTGAAGGAGAACTTAGAAGGAGAGTTTATTGATTCGATAACAGCTGAAGATGTTAAGGAAAAGCGCTACACACTAGCGTCCCATGGGTATTCACATGAAAAAGAAAACTATACAACCATACTCATGGCGGCGGGTAAAGGAATTAGTGAAAAAGTTGTCATCCCTTCTATGAATCTCGTGGATGAAGGCCCGACGTTCGCTCGGTTATTAGGTCTTGATCTTGGAGGTACAGATGGGAAGGTAATCGATGAATTGTTAAAAATGTAAAGCTAATGTTAAATTTTGGAACCCTCAATTTTTATAAACTATTTTTCTTGTACAATGAAAGAGAGCATTTACTAGGGAGGCCACATTCATGAAACGTCTTACAAAGGAAGAAAATAGCTGGATTTTCTATGATTGGGCAAATTCTGCTTATTCTATCATTATTTCAACAGCTGTTTTTCCACTATTTTATAAAGCAGCTGCAACGGATGCTGGAGTCAGCGCATCCAATTCGACTGCCTATTTAGGCTACACCATTGCGATTGCAACGTTTATTCTAGCAATGCTTGGTCCTATTTTAGGTACGATAGCAGATTATCAAGGGTTTAAAAAGCGCTTTTTCACATTCTTCTTTGGATTAGGTGTGACATTTACTGCTTTATTAGCATTTATACCTAGTGATAATTGGTTGCTCTTATTGGTAGTTTATACAGTAGCCGCAGTAGGATCTGCAGGAGCAAATGTGTTCTACGATGCGTTTCTCGTTGATGTTACTACAGAGGAACGGATGAATCGAATTTCCGCTCGTGGCTACGGATTTGGTTATATAGGTAGTACGATCCCATTTATTATTAGCATAGCCATTATTATTTTGGCTCAAAGTGAGATCATTCCAATTACGACTGCAATTGCAAGTAAAACTGCCTTTCTTATAACAGCGGTTTGGTGGGGACTTTTCACCATTCCTATGTTTAGAAATGTTCAGCAGCGTCATTATATTGAACGTGAGCCCAAGCCTATTTCTAATAGTTTCAAACGTCTTGGCAACACACTAAAAGAAATTCGGAAATATCGTGCATTATTTTTATTTCTACTAGCCTATTTTTTCTATATCGATGGCGTAGGAACAATTATCACAATGTCGACTGCCTATGGAACTGACTTAGGAATCAGTTCTACTAATCTGTTAATCATTTTGTTTGTAACGCAAGTTGTTGCAGGACCGTTTGCTATTCTATACGGTAGACTTGCAGAGAAATTCACCGGGAAAAAGATGCTTTATGTTGGAATTATCGTTTATATCATTGTTTGTATTTATGCCTATTTCTTGGAAACAACGATGAATTTCTGGATACTAGCCATGCTCGTCGCCACCTCACAAGGTGGAATACAAGCCTTAAGTCGTGCCTATTTTGCCAAGCTTGTTCCAAAAAAAAAGGCGAACGAATTTTTTGGATTTTACAACATATTTGGGAAGTTCGCCTCGATTATGGGTCCTCTATTAGTAGCTGTCACAGCTCAACTAACTGGCAATTCAAGCAGTGGTGTGTTTAGTTTAATTGTCCTGTTTATTATTGGTATTGTCATCCTCGCATTCGTTCCAGAACCAAAAGGAGAATTACCTGATTCTGAAGGACTGAAAACGGTATAAGGAAAAAGGCTTGGCTGACCGCCAAGCTTTTTTAAGTTACACCATTATACTCTTTTCAATTTGCTTTAATTCATAGAAGTAGCCCTTCATATCCATCAGTTCATTGAAAGTACCAGATTCAATAATTGTTCCGTTTTCCATTACTAGTATTTGATCCACTTTTTCGAGACCCGTTAAACGATGACTGACAAGAATGAGTGTGTCGTCCTTAGCTTGCTGAAATAGCTGGTCATAAATTTCCTTCTCCGTTAATGCATCAATCGAAGATGTTGGTTCATCTAGTAACCAGACTCTTTCATCTTTTAGCATCGCTCTCGCTATTGCTAAGCGTTGTTTTTCCCCACCTGATAGGTTTTCACCTTTTTCTAAAACGAGATCGGATAAAGAAAAGTGAGAGAGCTTTACTTTTTCAAGCATATCATTCATTTCAGCGTCACTCAGTTCATCTTTTGAAAGCAAAAGATTTTCTCGAATCGTACCATAGAAGAAATGATTTTCTTGTAATACGACATTGGTTTTATTCCAAAGATCTTCCTGAGTTATTCCATCAATTGAATGTCCATCTATGCTGATTTTACCCTGATAACCTTCATGAACTTTAAGCAATAACTGTAGCAAAGTAGATTTTCCTGAACCACTTGGACCTACGATCGCCGTTTTTGTACCAGAAGGGATACGCAAGTTAAGTTTGTCGAGTGCTAGTCTCTTTTCTTCTGGAAATGCGAAGGTCACATCCTCCACGTCAAAGGACAGCGCCTGCTGAGGAAGAAGTCGAAAAGTAGGCTCTAAATCATCATTCTTTTTCTTATCTTCTACGACAGCGTAGAGGCGCGAGGCAGCTTGTCGACTATCCTCTAAATGATATGGTAAAACCGCCATTGGGGTTGCATTTTCAAAAACAGTCAGTGAAATCATTACAAGCATTGCTAGAAAAAGACCATCGAATTGGTTTTGCACCACTAAATACGAGCCTAATGTGAGCACAAACCAAGAAATAATAAGTGAAACCATTGTGTTAAGTGATTGATTAAAAATTGCCTGAATTCCTTCTCGTTCTTGCTCTTGAATGTAAGCATTTGATGAAGCGGTCAACAAACGCTCCTTCTCTTCTAACTTCTGGTAGATTTTCAGATCACGGAAGCCATATAGAAGTTCGGTCACCTCTATGGATAAAGCGCCCCTTCCCTCTCTCACCGTGCTATCAATCTTCTTTTGTCTCACTGCAAAAAAAGCAGGAACAACAAATCCCGTTAATATGAGACCCGTTAGTAGAATGAGCGCAACATAAATTGAATAAAAAGACGTGAAGACAATCGTACTTAAAAACACAATAACAAGCACAATCGGCGGATAATACACACGTAAAAAGAAATTCTGTAAACTTTCTACATCACCAACAATTCTTGCAAGAAGGTCGCCACTTCGATATTTGGTATAAATTCGTGGTGCTAGTGGTTCAAGTTTCTCATAAAATGAGACACGTAAATTGCTTAGTATTGTAAATGTCGCACGGTGTGAAAAATATCGTTCTGCATAGCGGCTCAACGCTCTAGCAAATCCTATTAGCTTTAACAATGCAATCAACACAGTCAGCGCATATAAAGGTGTGGCAAGCGCAGCTTTCGAAATAATATACCCGCTTGACGCAAAAAGACCGACTGCTGATATACCCGCAAGAAATCCAAAAAGAATTGAATAAAACACATCTTTTTTTTCATTCATCATCAGCTTAAGAACTGGACCTAAGACTCTCATAATGTCACCCCTCTTTGTTGCACATAAATCATTTCACGATAATCTGGCACGGTTGCAAGCAAGTCATGATGTGTGCCTGATGCTACCAGCTCCCCATCTGCTAGAAACAGTATTTTGTCTGCATTTTTTATTGTATGAAGACGATGTGCAACTGTAATAACAGTTGAAGTTTGCGACAACTCTTTAATGGATGACTGCAATACTCTTTCTGTGTGAAGATCAAGCCCTGTTGTCGGCTCATCAAATAATATGATCGAAGGCTGCTTTAAGAAGGCTCTCGCAATCGCAATACGCTGCTTCTCTCCACCTGAAAGACCTCTTCCCGCTTCACCAACTGGAGTATCATAACCGTTCTCAAGAGAGTTAATTAGTTCATCAATCCCTGCCTTCTTTGCCGCAACTTCCACTTCTGTTGAAAGTGGATCAGTTGTTCCACCAATCGCAATATTTTCCGCAAGCGTTCCAGAGAAAAGATAAGGATTTTGAGAAATATAGCTTAATTGATCAAACCAATCACTTTCTTTGTGATCAAACAATGAGGTTCCATTAATGAAGATCTTCCCTTCGGTTGGACTCAGAAGTCCCGCAATTAAGTGTAAGAGCGTCGTTTTTCCTGAGCCACTTTTCCCGACAATTGCAACCTGTTCGTAAGGTTCAATGACTGCTTTAATATTCCGTAATGAAAAACCTTCTTGCGAATAATGAAAGCTAGTTCCATTCAGTTCAATAGTTGGCGGTGATCCTTTACCATTTAGGCTTTTCGCTCCCCACTGAATTGCTTTATCTTTTTCCGCTAATTCCTCTGTGACTTTATTCGCTGCACCCATACTCCCTCTTCCCGTGTGAAATGCACTGCCTAGATCTTTTAGTGATAAGTAAAATTCCGGTGCAAGAACGAGAATAAAGAAAGCTGTAAAGAACGTAATGCTTTCAAATACGACTAAACGAATGCTCGCTTCGAGAGCAATTAAACCCATACTGAGCATTGAAATGAACTCTAGCATTAAGGACGACATAAAGGCAATTTTCAATATTTCCATTGTAGCATCCCTAAAATTGAGGCTGTTTTTTTGAATCAATTCCTTCTGATGAGAGGATCGACCGAACAATTTAAGAGTTGTTAGCCCTTGTAGAGTGTCTAGGAATTGACCAGAGAAAGCAGACAACTTCTCCACTTGTTCTTCTGACTTTTTTTGAGTCTTCATTCCTATAATCGCCATGAATAATGGAATAAACGGAGCTGTAATCACCATGATAAGCCCTGAATAAATATGCTGTGTAAAAACAACCACTAAAATCATTAGCGGCACGATCGATGTTTGAATTACCTGGGGAATAAATCGACTAAAGTAGCTATCAATACCATCCACCGCATCCATCATGACACTTACCTTTTGACCTGACTGTCCCTGCAAAGCAGACTGCATCGGATTACTTGAGATTTTATTTAAAAGCTTTTTCCTAAAATCACGCTTTACCTTTGAGGCCATTAGAACACCCGCTCGGCCACTTCCATAAGTTAAAGCACTTCTTGCAATAAGCACGATCAACAAGCCAGCTAGAAATGGCACGATCTCTTGGATGGAATGCCCACGCAAAAAGACGCGATCCACGATTGTCACAAAGAAGTAAGCCTGACCAATGACCGTTGCTCCCATCAGTACGGACGAAAAAATTAAAAACATCCTGGTACTTTTATGCGTCTTTGCTATATTTTTTAGTTCATTCATAATCACGATCAATCTCCCAACATGAAATGACGTATTTAAACCGAGAACTTCGGAATTATATAAGTTTAAGTTAGTGAAATGTTTCACAATGTTACATCTTCATTATACGTGATAGTAACAAAACATGCTTTAATTGAGATTGAACGTTTTATGACATTTACATTGTCTTTATTACAATGAAGAGTAGCATGTTGATGCTATTTTAAAAAAGATTATTTTATACTATTTTTATTTAAAAAGTATCTTCTACCAACGACTCCATTTATTTTTTTTGACATTTTTGTTCTATTAAAAGTATCATAGTATAAGTATATGGGAGGTATAATTATGTTAAATAAGCAGAAGATTGTATCAAGTGTCCCTCAAACTGGCTTTTTCGGTCATCCTAAGGGGTTATTCACTCTTTTCTTCACAGAGTTTTGGGAGCGCTTTTCCTACTATGGAATGAGGGCTATTCTAGTCTTTTATATGTACTATGAAGTTTCAAAAGGCGGGTTGGGACTTGATGAACCAACTGCACTAGCGATCATGTCTGTTTATGGTTCCTTAGTGTACATGTCCGGAATCATCGGTGGCTGGATGGCTGACAGGCTGTTCGGAACCTCAAAAGCCGTGTTTTACGGTGGTATTTTGATCATGTTTGGTCATATTGTTTTAGCAGTACCTGGAAGCCTCACCATGTTCTTTATTTCAATGGTTCTTATCGTTCTTGGGACAGGTCTCTTAAAGCCCAATGTTTCAACTATTGTAGGTGATATTTACAGTGAGGGAGACAATCGCCGTGATGCTGGTTTTAGTATTTTCTATATGGGGATTAACCTTGGAGGGTTTATAGCTCCACTTATCGTTGGAGAAGTCGGGTTAAAACATGATTTCCATTTAGGTTTTGCAATTGCTGCTGTCGGTATGTTTTTTGGCTTACTGGTTTTTGTTTTAACCAAGAAGAAAAATCTCGGCTTGGCTGGTACATATGTAGCTAACCCATTATCGCCTGCTGAAAAGAAGAAATACTCGATTATTTTTGGTTTGAGTGCAGTTCTAATTGCAATCATAAGTGTTGTAATGATTTCATTAGGTATTTTAACATTCGCAAGTTTCATTGCCCTTGTTGGTATTTTAGGGATTACGATCCCTATAGTGTACTTCACTCGAATGTACCGCAGTCCTAAAACTACGGAAGTAGAACGTTCCAGAATTTTAGCTTATATACCATTATTTATTGCGTCTGTTATGTTCTGGGCAATTCAAGAGCAAGGTTCTACCATCCTTGCGAACTATGCAGATAAACGTACACAATTAAGCTTTGCTGGTATTGAGATCTCACCAGCGTGGTTCCAATCGCTAAATCCATTATTCATCATCTTTTTAGCACCTGTATTCGCTTGGGCTTGGGTTAAGTTAGGGGATCGACAACCAACAATCCCACAAAAGTTCTCACTTGGTTTGCTGTTTGCCGGGTTATCATTCCTTGTAATTCTTCTGCCATCCTACTTTGGCGGAGATTCACTCGTAAACCCATTATGGCTTGTTCTAAGTTATTTCATAGTCGTGCTCGGTGAACTATGCTTGTCACCTGTAGGTCTATCAGCAACAACTAAATTAGCACCTGCAGCCTTCTCGGCGCAAACAATGAGTTTGTGGTTTTTATCAAACGCTGCCGCTCAGGCTATTAATGCTCAGATCGTTCGCTTCTACACAGCCGAAAACGAGATGGAATACTTTGGTGTGATTGGTGGAATATCAATCCTTCTTAGTATTTTACTATTCTTAATTGCACCTAGAATTCAAAGGTTTATGAAGGGTGTTCGTTAATCGTTTACGTTTGAAAAAATCATTACTTTGTAAAAACAAAAGAAACACCGAATATTTTATACTCGGTGTTTCTTTTTTGTATGTTGTGCTAGAACAGGTATTTCATGACTATTACTTATGGTAAGGTCCTCCCCCATTAATACGAAACGCCCGATAAATCTGTTCAACTAATATTAGTCTCATCAACTGATGTGGAAATGTCATTTTTGAAAAAGACAAAGTATCATTTGCTCTCTTCATTACTACTTCGCTTAACCCTAACGATCCACCAATTACAAAGGCAACTTTACTTTTGCCATAGGTCGCGAGCTTGTCTAAATCTTTTGCAAGCTGCTCTGATGATTTCATGTTCCCTTCAATAGCAAGAGCTATAACATGTGTGTCTTCTGAAAGCTTTGCAAGAATACGTTCACCTTCTTTATTCTTCACTTGTTCCATTTCAGTGCCACTTAAATTTTCTGGTGCCTTTTCATCTGCTAATTCAATAATTTCTACCTTAGCATGGACTGTTAATCGTTTTAAATACTCATCGATCCCATGCTTCAGATATTTCTCTTTTAATTTGCCAATTGACACGATTGATATATTCACAGATGTCCCCCCTTTACATACTTGTATCTATAATTTCTTGCGAATAAAAAAGATTAAATAATTTGAATAATTAAGCATTTTTCACGCATTCTCTCTAATAATAACTTATCCACAAATGGGCAATAGTTATCCACATTCAGTGTGCGAATATTAGTTCCCCACTATATATACAGCAGGCTTTTCACATAATTCACAACTTGTGGATAACTCTGCCTTTTTTTGAATTTTTTCAATTTCTGGAGCTAGCTCTTTCTCATCAACATACATATCAATTGCTAATTCAATATGTTCTTCACAACAAAACATTCTTTGAACCTCCTTGTCCACATGTGGATGATTTTTATAGTTTCGCCAGATTTTTAAGTTATCCACTGTTAATCACAAAAAAAGAGAGCATTTAGCTCCCTATCAAATCTTGCTCAGCCAGTTTCATGGAACCTTGTTGTTTTTCGCCATTGCTATAAAAGGTAAAATCAACGGTATCTCCTATTTCTTGCGTGTAGAGCACTTTTCGTAAGTCAATGATATCGACTACATTCTTGCCACCAAATTGTGTGATTACATCAAATTCTTTTAATCCCGCTTGACCAGCCGGTGATAATTGATCAACACTCATCACGACTACACCTGATGTGACTTCTTTTGGTAGCTTTAGTGTTTGTTCCCAATGATAGCTAGAAACTTCGCTTAATGATTGCATCCCAATTCCTATATAAGGTCGACGTACTTCACTATATTTTTCTAAGTCCTCAATGATTGGTCTTGCTAAGTTTGTGGGAATGGCGAGTCCTATTCCTTCAACAGCTGATTGGGCAATTTTCATTGAGTTAATACCGATTACTTTTCCATCAATATTCACAAGTGCTCCGCCACTGTTACCTGGGTTTATTGCAGCATCCGTTTGCATAACCTCTGAATTCCAATCAATCTGTCCATCCTGATTTGAATCAATCGGTATTGCTCGTTCCGTCCCTGAGATAATTCCTTGTGTAACGGAACCAGAAAATTGCAAACCTAATGGATTTCCAATTGCAATAACAGGCTCACCTGGTTTTATTTGATCAGAATCACCAAATTCAGCCACTTGCTTAATATCTTGGCTATTTACCCTTAAAACAGCTAAATCTGTTAATTGGTCAGTTCCTAGAATTTCAGCTGGAACTCTTTTACCGTCACTTAAACTAATTTCAATTTGTGTGGCACCAGCAATTACATGATGGTTAGTGACAACAAAGGCATTTTCGCCCGATTTCTTGTAAATGACACCTGAGCCAGTTCCTGCTTCACCCTTTTCGTTCCAAAAGCCTGCTTGTTGAATGTTAATAACACCCACGACAGCATCAGAAACATTATCTACAGCTTGGGTAACTGCTGTGCTCACGTCCACTGACACACTCTTTGTTGGGCCTGCTTGTTGATTTTCTGGATCTCCTTGGTTTTCATCACTTTCACCAAGCTCCATGTTATATGGCAAAATATTAAGGTTTGAGAGCGCAGGCACTGCAAAAAGCATCAATAATACCCCAAGTACTGCACCAACTAAACCCGCTAAAAACCAGCCACCACGATTTCCTTTTTGCTTTTTTCGATTATACTTTTCATCATAATCTTGATCATAATATCCCATATTTTCACCATCCCTTTCAAAACAACCTAACGACTGCTTTATGAATAGTGTGTAACTCTCATCAGTATTATAGTCAATTACGTTAAAAAAAAGCCGCTTTACCTAACTTTTCTTAAACGAATACTAACGGTGTCGGTGCTTTAGGATCTGTATCATAAAGCTCAAATTGCTCACCAGCAATAAACCCTTTACTTGCTAACGTTTGCTCAACCGACATTCTTGCTAAATCCTTCATATTGTTATCAAGACTTAAATGTGCTAAGTAAATTCTTTTTGTTGTGTCACCAATAACATCAATCATTGCTAGTGCAGCATCCTCGTTTGAAACATGTCCTACATCACTTAAAATCCTCCGTTTAATGCTCCATGGATAATGTCCCATCCTTAACATAGAAACATCATGATTACTCTCAAACACATATGCGTCAGCATCACGTATAGTCCCCTTCATACGATCACTCACATACCCTGTATCAGTAATTAGCGCAAGCTTCTTTCCGTTATAATGAAACACATAAAACATCGGTTCTGCAGCATCATGTGAAACACCGAAAGATTCAACATCTAGCGAGCCAAAGCTCCTAACCGTATTCGTTTGGAAAATGAACTTCTGATCAGAATGAACTTGCCCAATTAAACCTTCCATCGCATTCCAGGTTTTTTCATTCGCATATACGGGCACTTTATATTTACGGGCAATAACACCTAATCCCTTTATATGATCACTATGCTCATGTGTCACTAAAATTCCAGAGAGCTTGTTCATGTCTCTCCCTATTTGCTGAAATAACCCAGCTAGTTGTTTCCCACTTAAGCCAGCATCAATTAGCAATGAATGCTGATCATTCTCAACATAAATTGCATTCCCCGTACTCCCGCTTGCAAGTACACTAAACTGCAAGCTCATATCACTCACTCTCCTATTTCCCTTAGTTATTCGATTGCAAAACGTCTCCCTCTAATGCATTTACATAAAAATCTTCTCTCTGTTCTTCACTTGTTTCTACTACAATATGCCAAGTTGGGGCAAGTATTTGCTGAGTTGATAATGGATACTGCGTATAGTAACCATAGTTAACTTCCTTAACATCACTATTTGATTTTAAATAATTTTTGTTATATAAAGCCTCAACTGCCTTTATTGCAGGTATCGTTTCCTCTTTTTCACCGAACTCTTTAATATCCTCTAACATTGTTTGCTCATAGCCATAAATTTCGTTTTTGTCATTAACATACAAACCAATCATACCAATGCTGTTTACTTGGTTTTGGAAAATCATCTTTCCTTTGTATTGCTGAACATAAATAATTGAGTTTGTACTTTCATCTTGATGCCAGTAACGGTAATCACCACCAGATAATACCTTTTCCCTCATTAGCTGATTTAGCTTGCTCTGTCTATTTGATTCTGGTAGTGGAACTGGTTTATCGAACTCCATTTTTATCCTTAGAAAGGCTGACTGTTTTTTTTCTGAATCTTGCTCGATAATTTTCTGCTCTTTTAACTCTCCTACACTTTCAACGGTAAATTCATGACTTTTCGCCGTAATATAGGAGCCTTTTTCAGTCTCATTCGGCATTTCAATATAGGTAATATTTTCAGCTGCAAGTTGTTCTTCGAACGGTGTGTTCTGAATTACAGGATAATTGCTACTATTTCTCTTACTATAAAACTGCACTACAAGCAGCGTATCTAGGACGAGAAAGGCAATAATGAAGATTGTTTTCGTTTTATTCCAATCCACTACTTCCACCCCCAAGGACGTCTTGTTTTGATTGAAGTTTTACAAATGATCCATCTCGCATTTGCAAACACCAAATCGGAATGATCTCGACTAACTGGGGGTCACTCTGAGATTCTCCTAGCTCATAGGCTGGGAATATATTCTGTATATGATTTAATTGAATTTGTTGGTTTTTCTTTATTAAATTAAGTAGTTCATCACCTGAAGGAAGCGTTATATCTTCGGGTGGAAAATCAGAGCTTAATGAATATAAAGGTCTTTCGTAAATAGCAATCTCGTTACGTCCCCATATTTGTCGTATAACTGTTGGGCCAGAGCCATTTTCAAATGATTCAAAAACCGGTATAGAATTGATAGATAATCTGAAGGAAACCTCTTGATTCATCTCATCTAAATTAAAAAAATGGTAATCGTCGGTCCAGCCTCCATGATTATTTAAGAAACCAATGCTTTGTTCAATTAAAAGATCGGGCTCTACTGGTGCAGTATTGCGAATCGTCGGGTTTACATACCGAAGTTCCTGTCGATTAGGAAAAACATTTAAAACTCTTGTTCCATCTGTGTAAGTATTTTTAGAAATACTAATTTCTCTTCTTACACGGCTTGGGTTTGAAAATAGAGCCTGTTTAAATTTTTCACCATCAATTTTATCTCTAAGATACTTAACTTTTTTTATCGAGAAATTGCCCTCTGGTAATAAGATGCTATTTCCTTCACCGATTTCGTAAATATTATACGTGTAGAAATCCTCTTTATCTGTAAACTGAGCTTTAATAAAATCTCTTGAAATTGAATTATCAACTTTAGTTTCAATTACCTTCTTCTCATCATAGGAAACAAAGTAGATTTTTTGCTCTTCACTATCCGACACTGCTGGAATAATCATGCGGTCAAATCCCGTATAGCTCATTCCATCAGTCTCCCAATTCAAAATTGATTGAAAGGTTTTCATCGGTATTTCATCTGAAAAGACAATCTCCACCTTATTCTTACCATCTTCACCATGTACCCAGTTTAAAAACTCATCTGCAGAATATAGATTTGATTGGTCAATGGCACCGGTAATTTCCCACTTACGTATTTCTTTCCAGGTATCTTTCAAATATTGAGCTTTAAAGCTACTATAATGATTTTTTTCTTCATGAAAATAAATTTGCTGTGGTTTTATCGCTTGATAAACTTCTCTTTTTTCAACACTAATAGGTTCATTCTCAAAGTAAGTACTACTCTGAATTTCTTCATAGGAAGGTTGAAATGTCCAAATACCCCAAGTTAACAAAATACTAATCAAGACAAGTATTGTTAAAACAACACTTTTTACATTTTCTTTGTTCATTCCCAATCATCCTCTTGATCCGGGTTATAAGGTAACGTAAAATAAACATTTGTTCCTTTTCCTTCTCGACTATCAGCCCAAATATAGCCACCGTGCGCATATACCATTTCTTTCGCAATTGCTAGTCCAAGTCCTGTTCCACCCAGTTTCCTCGTCCTAGCTTTATCCACACGATAAAAACGCTCGAATATTTTATTCACACTATCCTTTGGAATTCCAACACCTTCGTCTTTTATAAGAATTTGTATCTGTTCTGCCAACACATCAACCTTAAATGTAATTAACCCACCCTCTGGCGAATATTTCATTGCATTTGAGATAATGTTATCTAAAACCTGAGTTACTTTATCCGGATCTATCTCAACATAAAGAGCTTCGTTAGGGATAACCCTTAAAAAGGAGATGTGATTGGGCATTGTCATTTCAAATCGATCAATAACTTTATTGAAGAATTCTGTGAAGTTGACCCAAACTTTATTCAATCGATAGTCTGTACTATCAAGTTTTGACAATTGTAATAAATCGTTAACAAGACGAATCATTCGCTCTGTTTCATCCTGAGTAACCGTTAAAAACTGTGGAGCAATCTCTTTGTCTTCCCAAGCTCCATCAGCTAATGCTTCTAAGTAACTGCGCATCGTTGTTAAAGGTGTTCTTAATTCGTGAGAAACATTTGCTACAAATTCTCTTCTTTCTTGATCAATCTTTTCTTGTTCAGTAATATCGTAAACGACTGCAATAAGTCCCTCGAGTTTGCCTGCCTCTTTTTGGATAGCCGAAAAGTTAATTCGAAGTATAAGTGGTTTTTCAGTTGTACTTATATCTAGAACCAAGGATTCTTGTTCCTCTATTAGACCAACAAAAGTATACTGGTCTTGAATTCCTAACAGCTCTGTAATTTGCATATCTTTTATTGTTTCACGTGAAACATTTAGCATATTTAATGCTGGATTGTTCACTAGTATGACTCGACCATCTGGGTTTGTTGCAATGACCCCATCTGTCATATATACGATTACAGATGCAAGCTTCTTCCGTTCACCTTCTGTCGTTGCCTGTGCTTCCTCAAGCTTTTCAGTCAGGTTATTAAAGGTGACAGCTAGTTGACCAATTTCATCTTCCCCATAAACCTTTACTTTACGTGTGAAGTTCCCTTTTGCTAGCTCAATCGCTTGTTTTCTCATATCTTTCATGGGCCTAGTTATGGTCCTCGCAAGAAATATCCCTAATGCAGCAGTAATAGCTAATGACATACCAGTACCAGTGGCTAGAATACCATTAATAATACGCATTTGTGCAAATACTTCTTCCATCGAGGCAACAACATAGATCGCACCAATTGTTTGCTCATTAATACCTTTATTAATAGGGAAAGTCATAATGCGTACTCGATTACGAGTTTCAGGCTCGATGAATACGCTCCCCCATTCCTGACCGACTAATGCTCGCAGTATCATCGCTTCTGTCGTTCTTTTCCCAACGATATCTTGATTTGAATCTGAGGTTGCAATAACAGTTTTACTTTTATCTATTACACGTACTTCTTGAATTTCATCCCTTGCAAAATCTCTTAGTAGTGAGGAAACATCACTTTCTAGCGTTTTATCATCAGTACGTTCCTTAGGATCTCGAGACATTTCTTGCTCAACGCTATACGCAAGCAAATTTACTCGTTGCGTTAAAGAAGTTTCAAAGTTATCCTTTAAAGAATCTTCAAGTTTACCAACAAAGTAAATGCCAATTATTTGCATAGCTAATACGATCAATAACATATAGATCATCACAAATTTAAAGTGAATAGATCTGAAAAACCTTACTTTCTGCATTTCCTCTACTCCTGTTCAGGATTACGCAAGTAGTACCCAACACCACGTCTAGTAACAATCCATGTTGGATGGCTAGGACTATCTTCAATTTTCTCTCTTAATCTTCGTACTGTTACGTCTACTGTTCGAACATCACCGAAATAATCATAGCCCCATACTGTCTGCAGTAAATGTTCTCTCGTCATAACTTGACCGATATGCTTAGCTAAGTAATGGAGAAGTTCAAATTCTCGATGAGTTAGTTCTATTGTTTCACCACGTTTTGAGACAACATATGCATCTGGGTGAATAACAAGTGAGCCCACTGCAATTTCATTTGAATTCGGAACGGTACCATTTGTTCCAGCAACTTGCTGTCTACGCAGGTTTGCCTTTACTCGTGCTAGTAACTCTCTCGTACTAAAAGGCTTTGTTACATAATCATCTGCCCCAAGCTCTAACCCTAACACCTTATCAATTTCAGAGTCCTTAGCTGTAAGCATTATTATTGGCATCTCATGCCTTTTTCGAACCTCACGGCAAACTTCCATACCATCACGGCTTGGAAGCATAATATCTAATAAAATTAAATCCGGTATAATCTCATCAACCATTTCTAGAGCGCGATTTCCGTCATATGCACAGTGGACTTCATAGCCCTCTTTTTTTAAATTAAATTGTAATATATCTGCAATTGGTTTTTCATCATCTACGACTAAGATTTTCTTGTCCATGTTTTTCGCCCCTTTTAAGTAAGCTGTTACGTACATACTGTTTAATTTACCACGTTCTACAAATAGATTCATCTATTGGCACTAAATATAAAGTGGTTTAATTGGGTTTATACTGGGTATAAAGGTAATAAGATGATATTAATAAGAAAACCTCTAGCGGATGCTAGAGGTACGAATGCTTATTTTAAGTAGTCTAATGGATTTTTTAAGGTACCGTTTTTATATACTTCAAAGTGTAGGTGAACACCTGTTGAATTTCCAGTTGACCCCATTACACCAATCTTCTGGCTTTTAGATACCGTTTGACCGGGTGAAACAGATATTGAGTCGAGATGTGCATATATCGTTTTTAATCCATTGTTATGATTAATTACAACTTTATTTCCATAACCACCATCATATCCTGCCGAGGCAATTGTTCCATTGTCAGCAGCATTTATCGTTCGATTACTTGGTCTAGCGATATCAATACCTTTATGCATTTTACCCCAACGATTACCCTGTTTACTTGATATATACCCACCGACAGCAGGCCAAGAAAGAGTGCCACTACCTCTAGAAGGGATAACTTTAGTACCTTTTACAAGGATCTCTTTAACTGGTTCTTGTAAAACTTCTTCTTTTGTCATTTCCCGTTTCATTTCCGAACCATTTTCTTTAAAAATTACGTAGTTCAGCAGCTTTTCTCCATCTTTACCTTCTTGTTTTGTCTTCTTTTCTCCTTTAAGCATGGACGCTTCTTCGACAATATCAGTTTCGAATGATACTGTTTCTTTCTTAGAGACTTCTTCTTTTACTAATATTTTTATAAAAGGCTTTTGTTGCTTTACATTTAAGAATTCACCTGGCTTAATTAATGAGTCTTCCTTTAAACCCGGGTTACTCTCTATAAGCTCATCTAATGTTAAATTATGATTCGAAGCAATCTTTCCTAGAACATCTGAATCTTTAATTTGGTATTTTTTATCCTCAAGAGTACCTTTTTCTAGTAGCTTAACGGCATTTTCAACGGATAAAATTTGATCTGGAGAAACTTTTTCTGATGAAAGTGAAACTTCTTCTGAAAGAGTTACGTCTATAATACGAGACTGACCTTCCTTGACGGGTTCAAGTGGCTGTCCACTGTTTTTTTGAGCTTCCAATTGGTTTAGGACATCTTCAGATACATATTTCATCTTGTATTGTCTTAATGTTTCTTCTGCATCCTCTTTGCTTTTAAAGAAAGCAACTTTTTTGTTATTAATTGTAAGAGTTGAAGATACAACAACCACATCGAGCTCTTTTTCTAGTGTGGCTAGTGCTTCTTCATTATTTGATACGGGACGAAACATTTGCTCTGGAATAATTTCTAGATCTTCAACCGTTAATTGATAATCTTTATACTGATCTTCAACTTTGTCTACTTTTTCTTGTGAAAGATCCTCAATTAACTTTTGATTATCTACTGTTCCTATATGCTTATTGTCTAAATAAACATGATAAACCGTTTTCAAGGATTCTTCAGCTGAAGCCTGAGTGAATCCTAATGTAAAAGTAGCAGCAAATGCAGCACCGATTGTTAACTTTTTAAGTAAAGATCGCTTTGGTAAGCATAGGTCTACCAATCTATTAGCATGCTTTAACACAATTATTTTCCTCCTAAGTATGTAATATAAGAAGATATCACCCCTCTTATATAAGGAAAAAGATCTATTTCGACATTTTTCTGACTTTTTTCCACTCTACTAATTTATCATATTTTCAGAATAGTACCTAGTTCAATAAATAAACTGTAATAAAACTGTATTATTCGTTACATATTTTAGAGTTTTTTGTAATATTTTGTCTAAATTGTGACAATTAAGACCTGTAAGATAAATGATTCTTTTGGTAGAAAAGAAAAAAGCATGATCCTAAAATAGAATCATGCTTTTTTCCTGAGTGGCTCAGGACGGAATCGAACCGCCGACACAAGGATTTTCAGTCCTTTGCTCTACCGACTGAGCTACTGAGCCGTGATAAGTATAGTTAATTATTTTAAGATTCCTGTCGAACCTTCGCCCAAATCTCAGGAAGCTTATTCAAGGAGCAGCTCGATTTGTACGCTGAAGTAACGCTTCGGAGCTTACTCGGACGTGCTCTACCGACTGAGCTACTGAGCCAAATTAAGTATTCAAAATAAAAATGGCGGTCCGGACGGGACTCGAACCCGCGACCTCCTGCGTGACAGGCAGGCATTCTAACCAACTGAACTACCGGACCAATATTTATAGAAGTGACCCATACGGGATTCGAACCCGTGTTACCGCCGTGAAAGGGCGGTGTCTTAACCGCTTGACCAATGGGCCATATATGTTGAAAAATGGTGAGCCATGAAGGATTCGAACCTTCGACCCTCTGATTAAAAGTCAGATGCTCTACCAACTGAGCTAATGGCTCGTCTTAAAGACAAATAAGTCTTTTACAGAACGTTTTCTATCATAACATACACATTGAATATAAGACAACATATTTTTATAGATTTTAAAAATTTTCTAAACATCTTCTAAAAGTTAGGGTTCTAATATGTTGAAACGATACAAAATAAAAGGGAGCCCTTAAAGCCCCCTTACACGTGATTAGCTATATACGCTTCTCACTACATTTGTTTGTGTACGATCTGGCCCTACTGAGAAAATTGATAATGGAATACCTGTTAATTGTGAAACTCGTTCAATGTAATGACGAGCATTTTCTGGTAGCTCTCCAAGACTGCGTACTCCTGTGATATCTTCTGTCCAACCCGGAAGCTCTTCATATACCGGCTCACATTCTGCTAGCACTTTAAGGCTGGCTGGAAAGGATTCAATCACTTCACCTTTGTATTTATATGCCACACAGATTTTTAATTTTTCAATGCCTGTTAACACATCGATTGAATTAAGTGATAGGTCCGTTAGCCCGCTTACTCTTCGTGCATGACGAACGACAACACTGTCAAACCAACCAACACGACGTGGACGACCTGTTGTTGTTCCATATTCACGCCCCACTTCACGAATCATGTGGCCAATTTCGTTGTCTAATTCAGTTGGGAAAGGGCCATCTCCTACACGAGTCGTATATGCTTTTGAGACACCGACAACGTGTTTGATTTTTGTTGGACCAACACCAGAACCAATCGTAACGCCTCCAGCGACTGGGTTTGATGAAGTTACAAATGGATATGTTCCTTGATCAATGTCCAACATAACCCCTTGTGCGCCTTCAAAAAGTACCCGACGACCCTCATCAAGTGCATCATTTAAGACCACTGATGTATCGCATACATATTTCTCAAATTGTTGTCCATATTCATAATATTCTTCTAGAATTTCTTCTACTGTAAATCCTTCTACTTCATAGAATTTTTCTAGCATACGGTTTTTCTCTTCTAAATTTCGAATAAGTTTCTCTTCAAAAATTTCACGATCTAATAAATCAGCAATACGAATTCCTACACGAGCAGCTTTATCCATATATGCTGGACCGATTCCTTTTTTAGTCGTTCCAATTTTATTTGCACCTTTGCGTTCTTCTTCAACTTCATCTAATTTAAGGTGATAAGGAAGAATAACATGTGCGCGGTTACTAATTTTCAAATTATCCGTACTTACTCCACGTTCATGTAAATAAGCTAATTCCTGTATTAGCGCTTTAGGATCCACAACCATACCATTACCGATAATGCATTCTTTTTGATCATAAAAAATTCCAGATGGAATTAAATGAAGTTTATATGTTTCGCCACCAAATTTAATTGTATGTCCTGCATTATTTCCACCTTGATAACGTGCAATCACTTCTGCGTTTTCAGAAAGAAAATCTGTTATTTTACCTTTTCCCTCGTCGCCCCATTGGGTTCCAACAACAACTACTGAAGACATATCCGAGCACCTCCATAATTTCGCACTTTCAAGCAAGTCCTATTTTATCAATGCATTCAATCAAAGTCAACGAAAATACGAACAATAGCAAACTTTAAAATTTCTTTGTTCGTAAAAACCACAATAAATAACTTTATTAAACAAATAATCTTGTAAAATCATAAAAAAAGCGCAAGCGCCTTGTTCAGCCCCGACAAGCATAAGGCGCTCTGAAATAGAAGGCGCTCTTTGCCTTCAATTTCAGAGTGACTTATGACCTCGAGGCAGTCAAGAACGCGACGTCCTGTCGCATTGACTGCACTAGCACGTCCTGTGCGTCGGGGCTAGGCGCTGGAGCTGGATTCAGAAACGCATTCCATGTAAAAAATTTATACTTTCTTATCTAATAAAAAAAGCGCAAGCGCCTAGGTCAGTCTCAGGCATAGCATAAGGCGATTCTAAATAGAAGGTGGTCTTTGCCTTCAATTTAGAATTGACTTATGACCTCGAGGCAGTCAAAAACGCGACGTCCTGTGCGTCAGGGCTAGGTGTCGGATCTGGACTTGCGAAACGCTTACTGTGTCTTAGAATTATATAAATTTTGGTGATAGTATCAAAAAAAAAAGACCGATTGCATTTGCAACGGTCTTACGCACCTGGGGCATCCTCAAATCGCCGCTCCAAGTTTACAAATTTATTGTATTCTTTTACAAACGCAAGCTGTGCAGTACCTACTGGACCATTACGCTGCTTAGCAATGATAATTTCAATAATGTTTTTGTTCTCTGATTCTTTATCATAATAATCATCACGATATAGGAAAGCAACAATATCAGCATCCTGCTCAATACTTCCAGACTCACGGATATCTGACATCATTGGACGTTTATCTTGACGTTGTTCTACTCCACGGGATAACTGTGACAAAGCAATAACTGGTACTTTTAATTCACGAGCTAATTCTTTAAGTGAACGAGAGATTTCAGAAACCTCTTGTTGACGGTTATCCTTACTTCTACCGCTACCTTGGATTAGCTGCAAGTAATCGATGAGAATCATGCCAAGACCCATTTCTTGGTGTAAACGGCGACATTTCGCTCGAATTTCACTTACACGAATACCTGGTGTGTCATCAATGTAAATTCCGGCATTTGACAGACTCCCCATAGCCATCGTCAGCTTTCCCCAATCCTCAGTTGTTAAGTTACCGGTTCTTAAGTTTTGCGCATTTATATTTCCTTCTGCGCAAAGCATCCTCATGACAAGTTGATCGGCACCCATCTCAAGACTAAATATCGCGACGTTTTCATCTGTCTTGGTTGCAACGTTTTGAGCGATGTTTAAAGCAAATGCTGTTTTACCAACAGAAGGTCTGGCAGCAACAATAATTAAATCGTTACGCTGAAATCCTGCTGTCATTTTATCCAACTCAGAGAATCCTGTGGGAATTCCCGTTACTTCACCTTTATTATCATGAAGCAATTCAATATTATCGTAAGTCTGAACGAGGACGTCTTTTATATTTTGGAAGGCTCCAGCATTTTTACGATGTGCAACTTCCATGATGTTTTTTTCAGCTTCGTTTAAAAGAACTTCAACCTCATCTTCACGGCTGTAACCGTCTTGGGCAATTGTAGTGGCAGTTCGTATTAAACGTCTAAGGATTGACTTTTCTTCAACAATTTTTCCATAATACTCAATATTTGCTGCAGTTGGAACAGAGTTGGCTAGGTCACTTAAATATGAGACTCCTCCAACTTCATCTAAAAGGTTTGCATCAGCTAGATCTGAGGTAACTGTCACTAAATCAACAGGCTCACCCTTGTCAGAAAGACCGAGCATGACGTTATAAATCTTTTGATGTGCAGCACGGTAAAAGTCCTCAGGTATCAACAACTCTGATGCAAGAGTTAAGGAGGAAGGTTCTAGAAAAATGGCTCCTAAAACGGCTTGTTCCGCTTCTATATTTTGTGGTGGAATACGATCACCTAGTAATTCATTCATTGATGATCACCGTCCTTAAAGCTATTAAGCTTTTATTATATTAAAAAATATGCCAGCGCCTTGGTCAGCCTTAGCTAGGCGCTGGCAGTCAAAAGCGCGACGCCAATCGCCATGACTACACTTGCACGTCCTGTGCGTCGGAACTGGACTTGCGAAACGCTTACTGAGTTTTAGAATTATATAAATTCCGGTATATAAAAAATTTATTTATCTTCTACTAAAGTGATACTCAAGTTAAGTATAAATAGTTCTCTCTAATTAATAATCATATGAAAAAAGTGACCTTGCTTCAAGATATATTTCACTCTTTCCACAAAATCACAATTTAATCCAATATTTTACTGTTCCGTTACATTAACCTTTACGGTTGCGGTTACTTCTGGATGGAGCTTAACAAGGACATTGGTGTAGCCAAGTGCACGAAGGCCATCTGGTAGCTCTATTTTACGCTTGTCTAGTTTGATATCATGTGATTTTTTTAGTTCATCTGCGATTTGTTTGCTTGTGATTGAACCGAAAAGACGTCCACCTTCACCTGATTTTGCTTTTAACTCAACCGTTATTTTTTCTAGTGTTTCTTTTAAGTTTTTAGATTGTTGTAGTTCTTCTTCTAATTCTTTTTGCTCTTTCTTTTTCACATTATCTAATGATTTAATGTTTGCAGGTGTTGCTTCAACAGCCAGATTTTGTTTTAGAAGAAAGTTATGTGCATACCCTTCTGCTACATTCTTCACTTCACCTTTTTTTCCTTTTCCTTTAACATCTTGCAAAAAAATAACCTTCATAATTTTGTTCCTCCTTCAAGATATTCTTCTATTGCACTTTTTAATTTTTCTTCAACTTCTTCAAGTGATGTCTCATGAATCTGTGTGGCTGCATTTGTTAAATGCCCGCCTCCATCTAGCGCTTCCATGATCAGTTGTACGTTAATATCACCGAGTGACCTTGCACTAACCCCTACAGTCGTCTCACTTTTCCTTGCCATAACAAACGAAGCAATTACCCCGTTCATCGTGAGCAAAGTGTCCGCAGCTTGAGCAATGATCACTTGTTCAAAGTGCTCATCAATTGTTGAGTCTGCCCTAGCTATTATAATGCCGTCTTTGTACATCACTGCATTTTGTATTAACTTTGCACGTTTTACATAATGGTCGATGTTTTCCTTCATAAATTTCTGTACAAGTACGGTGTCTGCACCCTTTGCTCTTAAGTAAGAAGCTGCATCAAATGTTCTCGAGCCCGTTCGCAATGTAAAACTCTTTGTATCAACAATGATACCTGCTAATAAGGCTGTAGCTTCAATCATATTCATCTTTAAGCGCTTAGGCTGATACTCTAGTAGTTCAGTAACTAACTCTGCTGTAGAGGAAGCGTAAGGCTCCATATAAACAAGCAAAGGATCCTTTATAAACTCTTCCCCTCTGCGATGGTGGTCAATTACGATGACATTCTCACTTTTCGTTAGCAGTCTTTCATCGATAACAAGTGATGGTTTATGAGTATCAACAATAACTAATAACGTGTCATCTGTTGAGATCTCGTATGCCTGTTCTGGATTAATAAAACGTGACCACAAATCTGAATGTTGCCTTACTTCTTCTAGAAGCCTTTGAACTCCTGAATCTAACTCCTTTGGATCGAGGACAATATAACCGTCTTTTCCATTCGCTTGTGCAACCTTTAAAATTCCTAAAGCAGATCCAATTGCATCCATGTCAGGAAATTTATGACCCATAATAATCACTTTATCACTCTCTAAAACAAGTTCCTTGAGCGCATGTGATATGACACGAGCACGAACTCTTGTCCTTTTTTCCATTGGGTTCGTTTTACCACCATAAAACTTTACTTTTCCGCTCGGTTGTTTAATCGCGACTTGATCTCCACCACGTCCTAAAGCTAAATCTAGACTGGATTGAGCTAGGTCCCCTAGTTCAGGTAGGGAGGATACGCCTGTTCCAATTCCAATACTTAATGTTAACGATACATTGTTTAGTGTAGTCTTTTCACGAACTTCATCTAAAACAGAAAACTTTGATTTCTCAAGCTTCGTTAAAATATTTTCATTTAATACAGCTAAAAATCGTTCTGAATTAATTCGTTTTAAAAAGACACCATTATCAGTCGCCCATTTGTTCAATAATGATGTAACCTCACTGTTTATCGAACTTCTTGTTTGGTCATCTAAACCCTGTGTTACTTCATCATAATTATCTAAGAAAATCAGCGCTAGGGCTGATCGTTCATCTTCATACTGCTTTTCAATTTCAATTTGTTCTGTGACATCAAAGAAATATAATAAACGCTCATCTCGCTTAATAATCACTTTGAATTTCCGATCGTGTAGGGTTATTGTTTCAGTTTCAACTTCCTGTTTAATTAAAGGTACGATTGCATCCGCAACATCATATAATGAACGTCCCACTAGTGTATCCTCGTCAAAACACGAAGCAATAAAGGGATTGGTCCATTCAATATAATACTGGTCATTAAAAAGCATAATACCAATTGGCATTTCCATTAATGCTTCCTCGCCGACTTTTTTGAGTCGATAAGAAAGTGTAGAAATATAAGTTTCCATCTCTGACTGCATATTTAGGTCAGCTCTTTTTAAGAAAAACAAAGTCACTCCTAAAATTAACACACCAACTACTCCAATAATCCAATTGAAAAATAAGAGAAACAGGATGGAAATCACTGTGACACAAATTAATGCAAAAATAGGATAACGGAATAAAGGCTTTTCATAAAAACTCGGCAATTTATTCTCAACTCCTCGCGTGCAGTAAATCCAGACTTACTTTTTCGTTAATCGTTCACGCATACTAAAGCCTAAATCAATTATACCTAAGATTCTTACAAGATAAAGTATGATTGGAAGAAACAGGCTCGAAATCACCACTATGATGGGTAATGTCTTTGAGAGTTTCTTTACATACGTATAATAAAAAACAAATGAAATTCCTTGAATGACTAATAACAATTGCAAAATATAAAATATGTTATAAACCGCTAAATGCCCAAAGCTACCTGGTTCTAATTTTATGAACATGAATAAAGACACACCTAAGTAATACCAAATAAGACTTTTAGGTAACATCCATTCGCGAAACGGTTTAATTGAATTAACTTTGATGTTTAAACGCCTCATAATTGGCACTGAAACTACATGAAATAAAAAAGGAAACAACGCCGCTATACTTGCAATTATACTTGGGATTAAATATTGCATATTAGCAAGCTGTTCCTCAAACTCGTTAATTGCCTCTTTATTTGCTTCCTGACCCAATGAGGAAAGGAGTGACTGAGATTGCTCTGAAGAATTCTTAAATAAAGCAATTGCCTCTTGGAATGGGTCGAATGAAAAAAAAGCAACAGCCGCTATATAGACGAGAACAATACTAATTAAAAAAGCAATTGCTCCTCCAATTATAGCCCCACTTGATTGGTTTTTTTCATAAAAGTACCCCATCACAATCCCACAAATAGCACAAATTATTGCAAGTGGTAAAGCAACTAAAGAACCAACTAATATGGTAAGTAAAATTCCTCCAATAAGTAAAGTAAGGGACAGTTTAACACCATGCCTTATGGTAAATAAAATAAAAGGCAATGGTAACACGAACATTAACAAGCCACCGATAATTGGAACATACAGGGTTATTAACAGAAATAGTGTGAATAAAGCCAATAAAATAGCACCTTCTGTTAGAACATGTGCCTTCTTCAAACTTTCACCTCATTCTTCATCATCATGCCTATTTTAACAACAAAGTCTTTAAAATTAAAGTACCCTCTAAGGTGAGACGGCTTAACATCAAAGTCTCTTGCTATTCTTTTCGGCATACATTTTACATTTTATGTGTAAATAAAAACGCAGTAAGGAGAACCTCACTGCGTTTTTTTGCATTTCATATGCTTATTCACCAGTAACGTATGGTAATAAAGCCATTGTACGAGAACGTTTAATTGCAACAGTTAATTTACGTTGGTATTTCGCGCTTGTACCTGTTACACGACGTGGTAAAATTTTACCGCGTTCTGATACGAATTTTTTTAGTAAGTCGATATCTTTATAATCGATGTGTGTAATGCCGTTTGAAGTAAAGAAACACACTTTACGACGTTTAGCACGTCCACCTCTGCGAGCACCTGCCATGAATTTCGCCTCCTCTGCTTCTAATTTTGTTAAGGATAAGAAAGGATATCTTTTTACCAAAATTAAATTTTGGCATTCAGATATACCCTTATGTTTAGTTTAGAACGGTAAGTCATCATCCGAGATATCAATAGGCTTTCCATCATTTGCAAATGGATCGTTATCAAAGCTTGTACGCTCTTGATTACGCTGACTTTGATTCTGATTCTGATTTTGATTCTGATCTGAACCGAAAGGATTTTGGCCGCCTTGGTTACCACCAAAGTTCGTATTGTTATTATTATTGCTATTGTAGTTGTTGTTACCTCCGCCGCTACTACCTTTTGGCTCTAAGAATTGGACGCTTTCTGCAACAACCTCTGTTACATAAACGCGCTTACCTGTCTGGTCCTCATAACTACGTGATTGCAATCGCCCATCAACACCTGCTAAGCTTCCCTTTTTCAAGAAATTAGCAACGTTTTCAGCGGGTCGGCGCCAAACTACACAGTTAAGAAAATCAGCTTCTTTTTCACCCTGATTATTTGTAAACGAACGATTTACAGCTAGTGTAAAAGTGGCAACAGCTACCCCACTTGGTGTGTAACGCAGCTCAGGATCTTTTGTTAGTCTTCCGACTAGTACAACTCGATTCAACATCAGAACCATCCTTTTCCAAATAACATTTATATCTAAAAGATTAGTTTTCTTTTTTAGTAACCATGTGACGAATGATATCTTCGCTGATCTTTGCTAAGCGGTCAAATTCTTGAACTGCTACAGCTTCAGAACCAACTTGTATGAGCATGTAGTAACCGTCACGGAAATCATTGATTTCATAAGCTAAACGACGTTTTCCCCACTCTTTTGCTTCTGTAACTTCCGCACCATTGTCGGCTAAAACGTTGTTAAAACGTTCTACTAAAGCTTTTCTAGCTTCATCTTCAATGTTTGGGCGGATGATATACATAATTTCGTATTTTCTCATCATCTTACACCTCCTTTTGGTCTAAACGGCCCGCATTTGGGCAAGGAGCAATTTATAAAATTACTCACAAGTTAGAATTATACTAAAAAAACCTAAAAAAAGCAAGAGTTTAAACATTAAATCGGAAATGGATTACATCTCCGTCTAGAACAAAATACTCTTTACCTTCAAGACGAACCTTTCCTGCCTCACGAGCAGCGCCCATTGATTGAGCAGATAGAAGGTCTTCATAAGAAACGATTTCTGCGCGGATAAAACCTCTTTCAAAGTCTGTGTGTATGATTCCAGCGCATTGCGGGGCCTTCATACCCTTTTTAAATGTCCATGCTCTTACCTCTTGCACGCCTGCCGTAAAATAAGTAGCTAAACCAAGTAAATGGTATGAGGCTTTGATTAATTGATCTAATCCCGATTCCTCGATGCCTAATTCTTCTAAGAACATCGTCTTTTCTTCGCCTTCTAATTCAGCAATTTCTGATTCGATTTTTGCACAGATAACAATTACCTCTGCACCTTCATTTGCTGCATATTCGCGAACTCGCTCTACATATTGGTTATCTGCTGCCTCAGCTATCTCATCTTCTCCAACATTGGCCACATAAAGAATAGGCTTACTTGTTAAAAGATGTAGCTGTTTCACAAGCTTTAATTGCTCTTCATTAAAGTCAACAGAACGAGCAGGCTGTTCCTCTTCGAAAGCATCTTTCAATTTTACTAGTATTTCATGTTCAGAAGCAGCTGCTTTATCCTTTTGTTTTGCTAACTTTGCAACGCGGTCTATGCGCTTCTCAACTGTTTCAAAATCAGCTAGAATTAGCTCTAAGTTAATCGTTTCAATGTCAGAGATTGGGTCAACTTTTCCTGAAACATGTGTAATATTATCGTCAGCAAAGCAACGTACAACATGACAAATTGCATCTACTTGACGGATATGAGAAAGGAATTTATTTCCTAATCCTTCACCTTTGCTTGCACCCTTTACAATTCCTGCAATATCGGTAAATTCAAATGCAGTTGGAACTGTTTTTTTAGGTTTTACTAGCTCGGTTAGCTTTTGTAAGCGATCATCAGGCACTTCTACAATTCCGACGTTTGGGTCGATTGTGCAAAATGGATAATTTGCAGATTCAGCACCTGCTTGTGTAATTGCATTAAATAACGTTGACTTTCCTACGTTCGGAAGACCAACTATACCAGCTGTTAAGGCCATACTTCCACTCCTACTCAATAACAATAAAGTTTGTCCGTTTTCTTATCAGTCTTCAACAATTATAGTTACTAATACATTAAAAAACAAGCTCAATTCCTGGATAAGAAAACAAGCGTTTTAGTTAATGAGTGAAAAGTTCCATAAAACTTTACTCCACTCACTATACAAGAGTTTATTTTTAAGTGCAAAAAGAGAAAATCAAGAAATGAAACTTGACTTTCTCTTTATTTTAGAATTTCTATGTTTACCAAGCAATCATATAAAACACTGCCTAAGCCATTGTCAGATTCTCCATCTGGCGTCAATAAATTGACAGTCCCTCCAAACTTATGCCACTGACCTTCATCAACATTGATTGTTCTCGGATGTGCTTGTTTTAACAATTTAGCAGTTCCTTCTAATCTACCTCGATCGTTAAAAATGAGAACTTTATCGTTTTCTGAAATTCCTTTTTCAAGAGCAATATCAGCTGAAATTTCAATTTTAACATTTTGCAAACTTTCTATTATCGGGTAATGCTGAGAGTGATTTGATCTCATCGGGTGTATCGAAAGCAAATTATATGGATATTTTTCTGAAAGAGAAGGATTCGAAAACCTAGACTCAGATGGAAGTAATAATTTTAATAACCCATCATATCCCTTTTTTACTGCCGTTTCTGATGTGAATTCATATTTCCCACTAGGAGTAAGGAATGTTTTGTTTTCCCATGGAACATGATCAACTGGAAGCGGTAGTCGCTTTTCCTTTTTAAGCCTTTCTAGTGTTAAGCCATGCTTTTCTAAGTCCTGTAAACCCATTCTTAGAAACTCATCACTAGTGTAATCAAATTCTTTTCCAAACCCCAGCCGTTTTGCAAGCTCTGTCCATATCCATTGATCAGATTTTGCTTCACCCTGAGGTTCAACTAGCTTTTCACCATAATTCATATAGTGATGATACATCGATGCGTAGTAAATATCCTCGTCTTCAAACACGGTTGTTGTAGGCAGAACGTAATCTGCCATTTCCGCAGTATCCGTTAAGAAGTGATCGACTACAACTAGGGTATCAACCGACTGAAATGCCTCTCTGACTCGATTAGAGTCTGGAACTTATGTGAGTGGATTTCCGCATGTCACAAAGATCATTTTAATCTCTGGATTTTTTGCACCTAGGATAGACTCCGCTTGTTTCATCATTGTGAAATGTCTAGAAGCCCATTTCCTTTTCGGCAAAGTAAGTTGTTCCATTTGAAAGCTTTGGCCAACTTGAAGGTTTCCAAAATTAGCTCCACCACCACGGATACCAAGGTTCCCACTAATTGCAACGAGTGCATCAATTAAGCGAATTGTATTTCCACCATTAGAGTAACGCTGCATTCCAAGCCCCATAAGAGTTGACACCGGTCGATCTTTATATATGTCTCTTAAAACAATAAAATCATCTATTGTTATTTCTGTTTTCTCTACTATTTCCTCTATCGAAATTGTCTGCATTAGGTCCAGTAAATCCTCGAAGCCAACTGTATGTTTCTTGATAAATTCTTGATCTTCTAACCCATCATTCACAAGTAGCTTCATAATCCCTAACGCTAGCAAACCATCCATTCCAGGTTTAAGAGAGATATACCGATCTGCAATTTTAGCTGTTGCGTTAAAAATGGGGTCAATTACAGTTATCGTCGTTCCCCGCTTTTTTACTTCTTGAAGATGATGAAATAAATGCATATTCGTTCTAGCAACATTTCTTCCCCATACCACCACATGCTTACTATGGTAAATATCGTCTGGTGCGTGACTGTAGGAGCTACCAAAGTCCCATGTTTGAGCTTCGATACCCGCTCCCCAACAAATACTGCCGATTAATTCTGTCCCTCCTCCATAACAATTGAAGAACCGCTTGTCTAAATTTTTAAGTAGTCCGCTATTTGCATAATCATGACTATGCAAAACAGCAGTTGGCCCATATTCATCTTTGATTATTGACATTTTCTGCGAAATTTCATCTAATGCTTGATCCCAGGAAATTTGCTGAAACACTCCATTTACTTTTTTCATAGGGTGTAAAAGCCGATCAGCTGAGTTTGTTTTTGCCTCTAGCATTCTACCTCGACCACAAATTTTCCCCTGAGTGATCGGGTGGTCTTGATCACCATCTATTTTTGTTACCTTATTGTCTTCCACAGTAACTTCAAATCCACAGCTATCCCAACAATTTAAAGGGCATGCAGATTTGTATACGATTTTACTCAACGTATGCTCACCCTTCTTCCCCAATGCAGATCTATTCCTCTATGTGTTTCACCAATATTTTTTTTATTTTTCTGGAAAATTCTCTTCTTGGGAGCATCACACTATGTCCGCATCCTTCACACTTAATTCGAACATCCATCCCCATTCTGATTACTTTCCAACAATTCACACCACATGGATGAGGTTTTTTCATCTCAACTACATCATTTAGACCAAATTCCTTTTCAATCATTAAAAAACCCCCTTCTAACTCACGTCTTCTTTTCGGTTAAACATCACAATTCGTGGATATGGAATTTCAATTCCGTGTTCATCAAGTCTAATCTTAACTTCCTTGCGAATCATACGCGAAATGTGGACGTGTCTCATTGGTTCAACTTCACAAACCACTCGAAGTACAACTTCAGAAGCTGCTAAGTTTTGTACACCTAATAGCTCAGGTGGAAGTACAATGTCTTCATACTTTTCTGGTAGTTCTAGTAATAACTCTCGAATGACTCTTTCGATCTCTGGAATGTTTCCTTCATATGCAACACTTATATCAACAACTGCAATACTATTATGAATGGAGAAATTTGTTACCTCTACAATACTACCATTCGGTAAAATATGAAGTTCACCTGTCCAATTTTTAATTTTTGTCGTACGGAGTCCAATTTCCTCTACATATCCTTCAAAGCTTCCCACTTTGATATAATCACCGACTGAAAATTGGTCTTCAAAAATAATGAAGAAACCGGTAATTATATCTTTTACAAGACTTTGTGCCCCAAATCCGATAGCTAATCCTAAAATTCCCGCTCCAGCTAGTAAAGCACCAATTTCTATTGTTAATGTTTCTAATGTCATAATGATGGCAATAAAAAAAATCACATACGTTAAGACATTTTCCAATAACTTTGATAACGTATTCTCTCTTCTTTCAGATACATTCAGTGGTGACTTTGTTCGAAACAAGAAGATGTTTTTTATCGCCACTTTTCCAATTCGAATAAAAAGACCTGATATCAGAATAATGAAGAAGATCTTTAGGATGCCTTGTCCAAGATTTATCCAGAGTTGGACATTGCTAATATAGTCATATAGTTGATTCCATAACTTCTCAATCAATTGCAAATTCTATCACCTTACTTTTCCTAATTTAACAATCTAACAACAATTCCTATTTATCCGAGCCAAATGGGAATAACCATAATGACTCCTTATCCACTCTATTTCTATATTAACAAGTTTTCACTAGCTTTTGTAGCGATTCGTGATTGGAAATAATAAGATTGTTACAAGCAAGTAGAGATTGATCAATCCATATAATGGATATAAAAAGGATACTAGCGTAGAAAAACCAAATTGTGTAAATGGAATCATCATTAGAACGAGAACTAGAGCCATAAGCCAGAATGGGACACTTAGAACTTGGTTAAACCTTGAAACCAGTCCAAATATTCCTGAGACGGCAGTTGTATATATGGCTAACCAAAGCATAAGTGACATAAATAGAAATACCGTAAATGGTGCACCCTTTAAAATAGCAAATAAGGGAATTTCATACTCTGAGAGATAGTCTGCCATTTGCACAAGAGTTTCATTATATATAAATGAAATGACACCAAGAACAATTCCACTCCCTATACTTGCAATCTTTGCCTCGCCTAACCCCTTTATTTCTTTTCCAATGGCTGACAAAACTGCTATCACAGGCAATATATTTAATGAAGTAAATGTAAGGGCTGCAGGCCAATTATACTGATTATTTAAATCTAACACCCATGCGTGATGATGTGAAAGATTAAAAGACATAAGTGCATAAAGCAATCCGAAAATCAGCATTGGAATGATTAGAGCATTTAATTGAATGATTCCCTTCGTATTTTTAAAAAACAAAGATACGAGTAAGATACAAAAAATGGTGATTCCCAACCAATAAGGCACTGTAAATACTTCTAAAGTAGCCCCTCCTCCTGCAATCATTACCACTGTCGTCGTAAAAAGATATAAAACAATTAGTATGTCATACACATATGCCAGCTTCGTTCCAACCAATCGATCGATCACTGGAAAAAAATTATCAGAACGCTCTTCATAGCTAATTTTCATAATAACATATGTTGCAATACTGAAGATTAACGTAAAGATAAAAATAGCTAGTCCACTTTCAAAGCCGAAGAATTGCCAGATTTCTCGTCCAGATGCATACCCTGCTCCAATAATTGTTCCTAATATCAAAAACATCCACTTAAATCCCGATTTAACCATTTTCCCACCTCTTTATTGCTTTCAATTAGAATCCGGATGTATAGAAATGAATATAGTTCCGTATACTGTTACTACTATGACGTGGGAGTGAATTCTATGAATCTGAAATCCGGGATTTTTCAAGCTGATAAAGAGCAAAATCGAATACATTATGAGAGCCACGATGCCGTTCAGCACTTATCTTCCTCGATCAATCAACATCTTCCTAGACTATTAGTAAGACCCATTGTCATTGTTTGTATCGGCACGGATCGCTCGACTGGGGATTGCTTAGGTCCATTGGTTGGTACCAACTTAAAAAGTCAACTTTCGCATTTTCATATATATGGAACCTTAGAGGAGCCTGTACATGCTGTTAATTTAGAAGAGACGTTAACACTTATCCAAGAGAGGTATCGGTATCCTTTTATCATTGCCGTTGACGCTTGCTTAGGAAGGATGAAAAGCGTCGGGTACCTTCAGGTCGGCCATGGACCAATCAAGCCTGGCGCTGGTGTAAATAAAGTGTTACCTGATGTTGGTGATATTCATATTACCGGGGTGGTAAATGTGAGCGGATTTATGGAGTTTTTTGTTTTACAAAACACTCGCCTTCACCTAGTCATGGGTATGGCAAATTCAATTTCTCAAGCGATAATTGAAGCCGAACAAACTTATTTAGAAAAACGGAGAACATTAAAAGAAAAATGGTTAATCCGAGTAGATGCACTGAATTAAATGAACAGCATTAAAAAAGCGCAAGCGCCTTGGTCAGCCTTATGACCTCGAGGCAGTTACAACCGCGACCGTCCTGTTGCTGTAACTGCACTAGCACGTCCTGTGCGTCGGAGCTGGAATTGCGATACGCAGACTTAGTATCAAATTTCATATACTATCTTATATGTTAAAAAAAACCACCTTACAGATGGTCCTCTGACTAAGTCGGTTATGTATTAAATAAAATATTGAAAAAGTACAATTACACACACAATGAGCAAGCTCGGTAATAAATTCGCTACACGAATTTGTTTAATTCCTAACATATTTATACCAATAGCAAAGATGAGCACTCCACCAGTAGCGGTTAGTTCTGCAATTAATCTTTCAAGTAAAGGTTCTGACAAGTATTGATGAATTACATTTGCAAAGATTGCAATTCCACCTTGGTAGAGAAATACAGGTACTGCGGAAAAAAGTACACCAACACCTAAAGTACTAGCTAAAACCATACTAGTAAAACCATCAATCATTGACTTTGTTAATAAAACTGAATGATCCTGTCGCAACCCGCTATCTAGAGCGCCAATTATAGCCATTGCACCTACTACAAAAATAAGAGTTGCGGAAACAAAGCCCTGTGCTATATTTCCATTCTGCTTGTTTCCCAATTTCCTTTCAAGGAAGTTACCAACTCCGTGAAGATGATCTTCTATTCTCATCCATTCCCCAATTACTGCCCCCACTACTAAACTAACAATAACAATAAAAAAGTCGTTACTCTTCAATGCCATGTCAAGACCAAGAACAATTACAGCCAAACCAATTGCAACCATCACCGTTTGTTTCATAGGATCTGGAATTCTTCTTAACAAAAGCCCAATTAAAGTTCCGATAACTATACCTATTGCATTAACCAAACTCCCAAATAAAACCAAGATATTCACACCTTTTCATTAAGAAAAACCACCTAGTTTCCAAGATGGTTTTCAATTTCCATATTTTCAGCAAGATACGTAAGATTTAACTTAATAATTCTAAAATACGTTCTAAGTCATCCTTCGAGAAGAACTCAATCTCTATTTTCCCTTTTTTCTTCTGCTGTTTAATCGTAACAGATGTTCCAAAATAGTCTCGTAGATGAGATTCACGATCTCTAATGAATATATCCTTTTCAACTTTCCTCTTTGTTTCACGTGAAACATTTTCGTTAAGTTGTTGAACAATTTGTTCTACTTGTCGAACATTTAATTGCTCACGAATGATCTTATCCACTAGTACATTTAATTTATCTTTTTTCTTTAAGCCAAGTAAGGTTCGTCCGTGACCCATTGTTAATTTACCATCAGAGATAAGAGTTTGTATAGGTAGTGGCAAGGTAAGTAGTCTCAAATGATTTGCAATATGGGGTCTACTTTTCCCTAATCTTTTAGCAAGTTCTTCTTGGGTAAAGTTTAATTGATGCAATAACGTTTGATAAGCTTGAGCTTCTTCAATTGGTGTTAAATCTTCACGTTGAAGGTTCTCCAACAAAGCCAGTTCCATCATTTGTTGCTCTGTTAACTCACGCACAACAGCTGGAATAGCTGCTAACTTTGCTTCTTTTGCTGCTCGAAAACGACGTTCTCCGACAACAATTTCAAAGCCCCTAATACTTTTCCTAACGATAATTGGCTGTAGAACACCATGTTGCAGAATAGACTCTTTTAACTCTGAGATAGATTCTTTATTAAAAGTTTTTCTTGGTTGATAAGGGTTTGGGCGTAAATCACCAATCTTAACTTCCTGAACGGCTTCTTCTTTGCCGACCTCAATGTTTGTAAATAAAGCATTAATCCCTTTTCCTAATCCTTTAGCCATTCACAACCACTTCCTTTGCCAAATCTAGATACACTTCTGCTCCTCTTGACCTTGGATCGTAAATAATAATTGGCTGTCCATGACTTGGTGCTTCGCTCAGTCGAATGTTTCGAGGGATAATCGTCTTATACACTTTGTCTTGAAAGTATTTTTTCACTTCTTCAATTACCTGAATACCAAGATTCGTTCGTGCATCAAGCATGGTTAAAAGTACGCCTTCTATCATTAAGTCAGTGTTTAAATGTTTTTGAACAAGTCTCACTGTATTTAATAATTGACTAAGTCCTTCTAACGCGTAGTACTCACATTGAACCGGAATAAGAACAGCATCTGATGCAGTTAAAGCATTAATTGTTAATAGACCTAATGATGGAGGACAATCTATAATCATGTAATCATATTGATGTTTTACTGTTTCTAATGCTCGCTTTAATCTAACCTCACGAGAAATAGTAGGAACAAGCTCAATCTCTGCGCCCGCTAATTGAATCGTTGCAGGAATTACATCTAAATTTTCGACTGCTGTCGGTTTAATAACTTTCTTTACGTCCACATCTTCTACTAAAATATCATAAATGCAATATTCCACATCTGCTTTTTCTACACCGATACCACTAGTAGCATTTCCTTGTGGGTCAACATCGACGAGAAGTACTCGTTTTCCGATATATGCTAAGCAAGCACCCAAATTGACAGATGTCGTCGTCTTACCGACCCCACCTTTTTGGTTTGCGATGGCAATAATTTTTCCCACGATGTCACCTGCTTTCATTAAACATGAAATCTATTATTTTTTTATTTTATCATGAAAAGAGTGGAAACGTTTGAACTTTTTCTTTTTTATCGAATATTGTCAAAAAAAGCGCGGGGCGCCTTGGTCAGCCTTAGGCATAGCATAAGGCGATTCTAAATAGAAGGTGTTCTTAGCCTTCAATTTAGAATTAATTTATGACCTCGAGGCAGTCAAAAACGCGAGTCCTGTCGCACTGACTGCACTAGCACGTCCTGTGCGTGGGAGCTTGACTTGCGAAACGCATACTAATTCTAAAATTATATAAGTTCTGATATTACAAAAGTAAAAATTTAAGAATCTCAAACTTCCTTAGAGGCTAGGCACGGAGCAACAAAGTTAAAGCCTTACAATTTTATATTTCAAGGTAAAAAAAATAGACTGCACCAAAAGTAACAAAATACTTTTACTACAATCTTCTATTAGCATATTAGTCTACTTTGGAATTTTAATTGTAAATTGAATATACTCTTCAAATTCTTCTTCTTCAGTATTTATTTTAACGCCGCTATCTACGACCATTGTTAAGGATTGACGAATTGTATTCATGGCAATCCGCGTATCACGACTGAATGCTTTTCGTTTAGGTTTAGGTTTTTCCTGTGTTTTTTCAAGTAAGCGAACAACTCTGTCCTCTGTTTGTTTTACATTCAAGTGCTTATCTATAATATCTTCCAATAGCTTAGTCTGAAGCTCTGGATTTTTTAGAGGAATAAGTGCGCGTGCGTGTCGTTCTGTAATTATCTTCTGCAATAATGCATCTTGAACGTCTTGAGGTAGCTTTAATAAACGCAATTTATTAGCAACGGTTGATTGACCTTTACCGAGCCGTTGTGCAAGTGCTTCTTGGGTTAACTCATGTAGTTCTAATAATTTTGCATAGGCAACCGCCTCTTCAATGGAAGATAGCTCTTCTCTTTGAAGGTTTTCAATTAATGCTACACTTGCTGTTTCTCTGTCATTAAAGTCTTTAACAATAGCGGGAATTACATCCCACCCTAACTTTGTTACAGCTCTCCAACGTCTTTCTCCTGCAATTAGTTCATATTTTTCATCAACTTTTCGAACAACGATTGGTTGGATAATTCCATGGGTATGAATCGTTAACGCTAGCTCTTCAATTTTTTCATCCGAAAAGATTGATCTAGGCTGAAAACGATTTGGAACAATATCTTTAATAGGAATTCTCTTAACTTCCTCTTGTTCTTCTTGTTCAGACTCTTCAACAACAACTTCTTGTTTTGCCTCTATAACTACTTCTTCTGCCTCTTCTTTTTCCCCCAAGCCAAAAAAACGAGAGAATGGATGCTTCATGAGCCTACACCACCTTTAGAAACTACCAATTTTATATTCTCCTTCACGATCCCTTTTTCCTGCTTCTAAGTAGAAAGTAACGATAAATGTTTCACGTGGAACATTTATTCAATAGGCATCTTGTTCGGCGTCCCTGGTTTACGTGGATATTTATTAGGAGTTGCCTTCACTTTATCAATGATTATAATTGATCTTTCGCTTTTTTCAATCGGTAATTCAAATGAATGAACTTCTTTTAGCGCTCCGCCTAATGTATTGACTGCTTTTTCAGCACCTGTTATCTCCTCTGATGCAGAGGCAGCTTTCATTGCAATGAAATGACCCTTTTGCTTCACGAGTGGTATGCATAATTCACAAAGAACAGATAGTCTTGCCACCGCTCTTGCTGTTACTACGTCATAAGACTCTCTATGTTCTTTATTAATAGCAAAGGTTTCAGCTCGGTCATGAAATAGAGAAACATTTTGTAGACCAAGTTGTCCTGATAAATGTGAAAGAAAGGTTATTCTTTTTTGCAAGGAATCTACGATTGAAATTTCTAAATGCGGAAAACATATTTTAATTGGTAAGCTTGGAAAACCAGCACCAGCACCAACATCGCACAGTGATAAAGGTTTCGTGAAATCAAAATAAAAAACTGCCGATATAGAGTCATAAAAATGTTTTAAATACACTTCTTTTTTCTCAGTAATAGATGTCAAATTCATTTTTCCATTCCACTCAACTAGTAAACGGAAATAAGTATCGAATTGATCCATTTGAGTTGGAGAAAGGATAATCCCCTTCTCCTCTAAACTAGATTGAAATAATTCTGTATCCATTTTCAGTACCTTTCTTTTATGACTTCATTCCTATCTTCTTGTTTACATTTAGATAGGGGAAAAATTTACTGATTCGATACACGTGCTATTTTTCCCTGTTCTATATAGACAAGTAATATTGATACATCTGCAGGATTCACACCTGAAATACGAGCTGCTTGAGCGACAGATAATGGTCTGACCTCTTTTAGTTTTTGACGCGCTTCGTTAGCTAAGCTCGAAATAGCATCATAATCAATATTTTCCGGTATTTTTTTATTTTCCATTTTTTTCACTTTTTCAACTTGTTGTAGTGATTTTTCGATATAACCTTCATATTTCACCTGAATTTCTACTTGCTCGGCTACATCTGGGTCCATCAGTTCTTCGGCTGGAACTAGTTGCTGAATGTGATCATAGTTCATTTCGGGTCTTTTTAATAAATCAGATGCTTTGATTCCATCTTTAAGCTCACTACCACCTGCAGAACGAATCAGCTCTTGTGTTTTCTCTGTAGGTTTAATAATGGTCATTGTTAATCGAATTTTCTCATTTTCTATTGCTTCTTTTTTAAGTAAAAATCTATTATACCTCTCTTCAGGTATAAGACCGATCTTCTTACCTACTTCTGTTAATCGCAGATCAGCATTATCATGGCGAAGTAGTAAACGGTATTCAGCGCGAGACGTTAATAGACGATATGGTTCATTTGTACCTTTTGTGACTAAATCATCTATGAGTACACCGATATAAGCGTCAGATCGACTTAAAATGAGTTCTTCTTTTCCAAGTGCCTTCCTGGCTGCATTAATTCCTGCCATAATACCTTGACCAGCTGCTTCCTCATAGCCAGACGTACCATTTATCTGTCCTGCAGAATATAATCCTGAGACTTTTTTCGTTTCTAAAGTTGGCCAAAGCTGCGTGGGAACAATTGCGTCATACTCAATCGCATAGCCCGCCCTCATCATTTGCGCATTTTCTAGACCAGGAATACTTCTCAAAATTTCATGTTGTACTTCTTCAGGTAGACTTGTTGACAGTCCTTGAACATAGACTTCCTGAGTATTTCTTCCTTCTGGTTCTAAGAAGATTTGGTGCCTTGGCTTATCGTTAAAGCGGACTACCTTATCTTCAATGGATGGACAATAACGAGGACCCGTACCTTTAATCATTCCTGAATACATTGGTGAACGATGAAGGTTATTATCAATAATTTGATGTGTTTTTTCACTCGTATAGGTTAACCAACAAGGTAATTGATCTGTAATGTATTTAGTCGTTTCATACGAAAATGCTCGAGGCTTTTCATCGCCTGGTTGAATCTCCGTTTTACTGTAATCAATAGAGTGACTATTTACTCGTGGTGGAGTTCCTGTTTTAAACCGCACTAAGTCAAAACCTAATTCACTAAGGTGTTCAGATAACTTAATGGAAGGTTGTTGATTGTTTGGACCACTTGAATAATTTAATTCACCAAGAATAATTTTTCCTTTTAAGAAAGTACCAGTTGTGATGACAACGGTTTTAGAGTGGTATTCTGCACCTGTTTGTGTAACAACACCCTTACATACGTTTTCTTCTACAATTAAGTTCTCAACCATTCCTTGTAATAGAGTAATATTCGGTTCATTTTCAAGTGTTTTCTTCATTTCATGTTGATATGAGAATTTGTCAGCTTGTGCTCTTAGGGCTCGTACAGCTGGACCTTTCCCTGTATTCAACATTCTCATCTGAATATGTGTTTTATCAATATTTCTTGCCATTTCTCCGCCTAAAGCATCAATTTCTCTTACCACGATGCCTTTTGCAGGACCTCCTACTGAGGGGTTACAAGGCATAAATGCAACCATATCTAAGTTAATAGTTAATACAAGTGTTTTTGCACCAATTCTTGCCGAAGCAAGCGCTGCTTCACAGCCTGCATGACCAGCACCTATAATGATGACATCAAAATTTCCTGCATGATAGCCCATTTTATAACCTCCTTCTCTTTACTTTCCAAGACAAAACTGGGAGAACAATTGATCAATTAAACTTTCATGAACAGAATCCCCAATTATTTCACCTAGTAATTCCCAGCATCTTGTTAAATCAATTTGAACGATATCTATTGGTATGCCCGCTTCAATACCCTGCAACACTTCATCAATTGCTTTGCTCGCACTTGTTAAAAGAGCAATATGCCTTGAGTTTGAAACATATGTCAAGTCATGACTTTGTATATTTCCCTTGAAAAAAAGAGCTCCAATTGAATCTTCTAATTCATCGATTCCTTTTTCCTCTAGTAAAGAGGTCGTAACTATTGGTCTTCCTTTAGCATATTCTTTTACTTTTTCTATATCTATTTTTCGACTTAAATCTGTTTTATTTATAATAACAATGACATCCATATCTTTAATTACTTCAAATAACTTAATATCTTCTATTGTTAGCTCTTCATGATGATTTAAGACGAGTAATATAAGATCGGCTTCTTTTAGTACTTTTCGTGATCGCTCAACACCGATTCTTTCAACAATATCTTCTGTTTCTCGAATACCGGCTGTGTCCACTAATCGAAGCGGGACTCCACGTACATTCACATATTCTTCGATTACATCACGAGTTGTACCTGGTATCTCCGTAACGATTGCCTTATTTTCATGAACCAAACTATTCAATAAAGAGGATTTTCCAACATTAGGTCTACCTATTATAACAGTTGATAGTCCCTCTCTTAAAATCTTACCTTGCCCGGATGTAACAAGGAGATTATCTATTTCCTTTTTCACAACAGTTGCTTTCTCAACTAACATACGATGGGTCATTTCTTCAACATCGTCATATTCTGGATAGTCAATATTTACTTCTACATGTGCTAGGGTTTCTAGAATTTCCTGACGTAATTTCTTTATCAGTTTTGATAAACGACCTTCCATTTGACCAAGTGCAACATTCATCGCACGATCTGTTTTGGCTCGAATTAGATCCATAACTGCTTCAGCTTGGGAGAGATCAATTCTTCCATTTAGAAATGCACGTTTCGTAAACTCACCCGGATCTGCTAATCGTGCACCATTTTGCAATACAAGTTGAAGGACGCGATTTACAGTAACTAGTCCACCATGACAATTGATTTCCACAACATCTTCACGAGTGAACGTTCTTGGTCCCTTCATCAACGACACCATAACTTCTTCAACTTTCTGATCTGTTTCTGGTTCAACTATATTTCCATAATGTATGGTATGTGACTGTACATCCCTTAATCGTTTAGAAGATGGCGATCGATATACCTTGTCGGCGATTGCAATCGCATCGTCTCCACTCAACCGCACGATAGCAATTGCTCCCTCACCCATCGGAGTTGATATTGCAGCGATCGTATCAAATTCCACTGTTCTCACCTCTCTTATCAGCTTCCTTATCTATATAGAGCACTTACGTTTGTCTTTTAGAGCTTAACCAAAATTTAAACATAGCATAATTTTTTCTTGATAGAAAGAAAAATAGTTACTTTTTATCCACAGTTTTATCCGTACTTTTTATCCTACTTATTATTTTAACTTATCCACATGTTAATAACAATATTTGTAGAGTTGATATGAAACATTGAGTAAAATAATTCACTTAATATGTTCTCGTAAAAGAACGTTTTCCTTCTTCACATATAAAAATGCTAGGCAACAGTTCTGCAAATAGCTGCAAAATATTCGTTTTTTCACAACAAAAAAAACCGTTGCTCCTAATGGAACAACAGGTTTGAGATACTTATTTAGGAGTGATCACTATGTGACGGTTTGGTTCTTCTCCAACAGAGTAGGTTTTTATGCCTCTTATTTTTGTAAGCTCTGCATGTATAATTTTTCGTTCGTATGAAGGCATTGGCTCTAATGAGACCTCCCCAGATGTACGAATAGCTTGATGTGCTAATCTCTGAGCCAATTGGGAAAGGGTTGTTTTTCTTCGTTCACGGTAGTTTTCTGCATCGACATTAATCTGAAGATAGTGTGTAGCATATCGATTTGCAACCAGCTGTGTTAAATATTGAAGGGAATTTAACGTTTGTCCTCTTTTTCCAATCAAAAGAGCAATTTTTTCCCCCTCTATATTAAAGGTGGCTGACTTACTTTCCTGTTCAACAGTAATGGTTGCAATAACTTTCATCTTTTCAATAACATCTGCTAGAAACTTCCTGGCCTCTTCGATTGGATTAGCAATCACACTTACCTTAACAATTGCCGGTTTTTTACCAAAAATCCCGAAGAAACCTTTCTTTCCTTCATCAATAATACTTATATCTACTTCGTCTTTTCTGACATTTAAGTCAGTTAAAGCTGCTTGTACTGCTTCTTCAACGGAATGTCCGGCAGCAGTTAGCTCTCTCACTTTTTCTTTCCTTCTGATAATTTTTCAGCAGAGGCTGCTTTCAAATCAGGACCTTTAATTAAAAATGTTTGAACAATCATGAAAAGGTTACCAACAACCCAGTATAATGACAGTGCAGCTGGGAAGGTAATTGCAAAAACAACAATCATTACTGGCATAATCCACAACATCATTGCCATTTGTGGATTTTGATTTTCAGTACCAGCCATCATCATCTTTTGTTGAATAAACGTTGTGATACCCGCGATGATTGGTAATATAAAAAACGGATCTTTTTCACCTAAATCAAACCATAAAAAATTATGTTCAGCAATTTCTTCCGTTCTCATAATCGCATGGTAAAAACCGATTAAAATTGGCATTTGAACTAATAAAGGAAAACAGCCTGCTAGAGGATTAACACCATGTTTTTGGAAAAGCCCCATTGTTTCTTGCTGTAATTTTTGTTGTGTTTGTTGATCTTTTGAACTGTATTTCTCTTTAAGTTTCTTCATTTCTGGTTGTAGTGCCTGCATTGCTTTTGAATTTTTCATTTGTTTAATCATAAGAGGTAAGATTGCTAACCGTATCACAAGCGTAACAACAACAATCGATAATCCGTAGTTATTCCCAAAAAGTTCTGCAAAATATATAATCAGCCAAGATAATGGGTATACAAAATATTTATTCCAATAGCCTTCAGATTCCGCTGTTATCGGTACGTTAACTTCTGTACACCCCGATAGTAGGGTAAGAATACTGACTAAACCGATAACTAGTAAAATTCGCCTTTTCAACCGATTTTTCCTCCTAACAAATATAAATACCTCGTTATTTGAAGATTTATTGTTTCATACAAAACATTTTATCATCTTTTATCGTATTTTTCTAAATTCTATGTAAGATTTCATTAGTTGAATTTCAACATATTTCTTCATTATATTTTATAACGATAGAGTTTTGCCTTTTTAAAGATATGTTTTAAGCTGCTTTTCACTTCATGATAATTCATCTCTGCAGCTGGTTTTCTTGCGATTACTACAAAGTCTTTTCCTTTTATAATTCGATCTTTTTCCTCTAAAAAAACTTGTCGAATTAAGCGCTTAACTCGATTTCTCGTAACGGCATTCCCTACTTTCTTACTAACGGAAAGTCCAATTCGAAACTCTGATTCTTCAGATTGTTCGAGAGTATAAATAATAAATTGACGGTTTGCCATCGATTTACCATGTTTAAACACTTTTTGAAAGTCATTATTCTTCTTTATTCTATATTTCTTTTTCATTTTGTTCACTCCGGTTGTGATCTGCTTTTTAATCATGCAGAAATCTCACCATCATTATATCTTTAATAATGTCTATTTAAACAGTTCATCTGCGTTTGTCATACTATCTATATATTTTAAAAGCCAACATTTGCACTACAAGTAATGCCTTTAACAATAAGACGCTCCTTAACAGAAGGTGGTTCCTTCCGTTAAGGAGTGGCTTATCCCTTAATGGCTGAGTACTAGAAATCAAAAAGTCAGCTACCTTAGACGTTTTTCCTGAATTACCCTTAAAAAAAGACCACTGACATTTTTCAGTGGCCTATGCTGATAAAACTTTTCTTCCCCGACGACGACGACGAGCAAGAACTTTACGTCCGTTTGCTGAGCTCATTCGACTACGAAAACCATGAACTTTACTACGCTTACGTTTATTTGGTTGATAAGTACGTTTCATTATATGACACCTCCCTGAGGAATTGCTGTTACAGACAGTCTTATTAATTATAGTGACCTACTATGTAAATTGTCAACCTTACCTTGGAAAGAAACTATTTCATACGTTTTGTAAGTCTCTATTTAGCTTAAAGAAATAAAAAGAAATTTTTTTGTACTACGCTTTTTTGTCAAGCTCCTATGAACGGGACGTGCTAGTGCTTCTTTCGATTGACGTCACGATCTCGACTGCCAGCCCAACGACTAATGTACTTTCTGCTCCTTTTATACCTAATTACATTGAATCGACATCGTTCTTCATGTTTCCTATCTCATAGGGAGGCCTGCAGGATACAGGTCAGAAAGGCGTTGCGACAGACGTCGCGGTTGTATCTGCCTCGAGGTCTGGCTATGCCTGAGGTTGAACACGGAGCTTGCACTTTTTACTGTGGATAGATTTTCGACACATTTTTTATTATCCACAACAGTTATCGACAAGTTTTTCACAAGTTAGCTATCTGTGGACAATTATTTTCAACAAATACATTGTTATGTGGATAAGTTTTGAAAAACCATTGCAACACCTCGTTTATTTTGGTATCATATTTGTGTTTTCACTCTTAATAATAGAATTACGAATTGTCGTTATCCACAGACTGTGGATAAGGTGTGGAAAGTTTATAAACAGCATCTTTAAAGTGTTGTCCACATTCGGAAAAAAATGTCGAAAAGATGTTTTTCTACTATATTATATATTTATACACATTTGGTCTTTTTGTATGTTTATACATTTATATTTTGCGCTTGTACAAATCTTATACAAAAGAAGGAACTTTGAGAAAAGGAGGGACAAAACACTTAATGGAGAATATTTCAGAACTATGGAGTAAAGCTTTAACTGAAATAGAAAAAAAGATAAGCAAACCTAGTTTTGAAACGTGGCTGAAATCAACCAAGGCTCATGCTTTACAAGGTGATACATTGACGATTACAGCACCAAACGAATTTGCTAGAGATTGGCTTGAATCGAGATATTTGCATCTCATCGCTGATACGATCTATCAGTTAACTGGAGAGGAATTAATGATTAAATTTATTATTCCTCAGAATCAACAGGATGATCACTTTATGCCAAAGTCTCCTATTAAACAGGTAAATAGGCATGATGAAGATCAAACAGATTTACCACAAAATATGTTGAATCCTAAATATACGTTTGATACATTTGTCATCGGTTCTGGCAACCGATTTGCACATGCAGCTTCTCTTGCTGTCGCAGAAGCACCAGCAAAAGCATATAATCCTTTATTTATCTATGGTGGCGTTGGATTAGGGAAAACCCATCTAATGCATGCTATTGGTCATTATGTAATCGATCATAATCCATCAGCAAAGGTTGTATATCTCTCATCTGAAAAATTCACTAACGAATTCATCAATTCCATACGTGATAATAAAGCAGTAGATTTTCGCAATAGATACCGAAGTGTTGATGTTTTATTAATCGATGATATTCAGTTCCTAGCGGGAAAAGAACAGACCCAAGAAGAATTCTTCCATACTTTTAATACATTACATGAAGAAAGTAAGCAAATAGTCATATCAAGTGATCGTCCACCTAAAGAAATTCCTACTCTGGAAGATCGTCTACGCTCCCGCTTTGAATGGGGCTTAATTACTGACATTACGCCACCAGACCTTGAGACAAGAATTGCCATTCTACGTAAGAAGGCAAAAGCTGAAGGATTAGACATTCCAAATGAAGTCATGCTCTATATAGCAAATCAAATAGATTCTAATATCAGAGAACTAGAAGGAGCACTTATTCGTGTAGTTGCCTACTCTTCACTGATTAATAAAGATATAAATGCAGACTTAGCTGCCGAAGCATTAAAAAATATCATCCCTAGCTCAAAACCAAAGATTATCTCAATCGGAGAAATTCAAAAAACGGTTGGGCAACACTATCATGTGAAACTAGAGGACTTTAAAGCAAAAAAACGAACGAAATCTGTTGCGTTTCCTAGGCAAATTGCAATGTACCTATCACGTGAGTTAACAGATTACTCCCTTCCAAAGATTGGTGAAGAATTTGGGGGACGCGATCATACAACGGTCATTCATGCTCATGAAAAGATTAAAAAGCTTCTCCTAATTGATGAGCAGCTTCAAAAACAGTTAAAAGAGATCAAAAGTTTATTACAAGGGTAAACTTTTTATTTTCTAGTAGTTAATAATGTGAATAACTAGTACACATTCATACACAGTCTATCCACATGTAGATAGACTGTGTTTCCTGTCTTTTTATCGGTTATACACATATCCACAGGCCCTACTAGTACTTCTACTAAGTTTTTATATAAATAATATATATATGCAGCTGAGAAAAAATGATGATAACTAAAATATTAAGAGGAGGATTTCTCATGAAATTTATCATTCAACGAGACAGGTTAGTTCATAGTGTTCAAGAAGTCATGAAAGCTGTCTCTTCTCGAACTACGATCCCCATTTTGACAGGAATAAAAATGGTTGCTACCGAAGATGGTCTCACTTTAACAGGTAGTGATTCTGATATCTCAATTGAATCGTTTTTGCCAACAGAGGAAGACGGAACGGAGATAGTTGAAATACAACAATCAGGAAGTGTTGTGTTACAAGCTCGTTTTTTTAGTGAAATTGTAAAGAAACTTCCTAGGGATATAGTTGAGATTGAACTAGCTACTAATCATTTAGTTATCATTCGTTCAGGTAAAGCTGAATTTAATCTAAATGGATTGGATGCAGAAGAATATCCTCACTTACCTCAAATATCAGAGGAAAATATGTTTAAAGTCCCTACAGATTTATTAAAAACTATGGTCCGTCAAACCGTTTTTGCAGTCTCAACCTCTGAAACAAGACCAATTCTGACAGGGGTTAACTGGCGACTTGAAAACGGTGAACTAATATGCATCGCAACAGATAGCCATCGTCTTGCATTGCGAAAAGCAAAGATAGACACTGAAAATCAAGAAACATACAGCGTCGTGATTCCTGGGAAAAGCCTAAATGAGCTCAGCAAAATACTAGATGACACAAATGACTTGGTTGATATCGTTATTACAGAGAACCAGGTTCTGTTCAAAGCAAAAAATTTACTGTTCTTCTCTAGACTTCTTGATGGAAACTATCCTGATACATCGCGTTTGATCCCAACAGAAAGTAAAACAGATATAATTGTGAATACGAAGGAATTCTTACAAGCTATAGATCGCGCGTCATTGCTTGCTAAAGAAGCAAGAAATAACGTAGTAAAATTCTCAACTCTCACAGATGGGATGATAGAAATCTCATCAAATTCACCTGAAATCGGGAAAGTCAGTGAAGAAATTCAAACTGAAGAAGTCAGAGGAGAAGAATTAAAAATATCGTTTAGTGCTAAGTATGTAATGGATGCATTAAAAGCGCTTGAAGGAACTGAAATTCAAGTAAATTTTACAGGAGCAATGCGCCCCTTCATCATTCGCAATACAAGTGATGATACGATACTGCAACTGATTCTACCTGTAAGAACTTACTAGAGAATTAAGTATTTATTTCAACTCAATAAAGTATATTCTCCACTATGTGAGAGAATACTAAAAATATATAAACCTAGTGCAGAAGAAAAGCTAAAAGGACGTTCGGAAAGAGATTCCGACGTCTTTTTCGTACTTTTGGACTAGTAATCGCGAAGGAAGTTCGGAAAGTGTCCTCTTGAGACGGACATAGGTAAAAAGACACCTAAAGGTTGTGCTTAGGAGCTATTATTTAGTACAATTACTAGTTAGAGACTATTGAAAGAAGGGATTCAAAATCGCAAAGCCTATTTTAATTGAAAGTGAGTTCATAACACTAGGGCAATTCTTAAAGCTTGCAGAGGTCATCCAGTCAGGTGGTATGGCAAAATGGTTTTTACAAGAATATGCCATTTTCGTTAACAATGAACCTGAAAATCGCCGGGGGAAAAAATTAAGAGATGGTGATTTGGTGGAGATACCTGATTTCGGATCCTTTGTCGTGAAAAACTAAAGTTGGTGTACCTAATTGTTTATTAAAGAGCTAACCCTAAAAAACTATCGAAACTATGATGAGCTTGATATCCACTTTGAAAATAAAGTGAACGTAATTTTAGGAGAGAATGCACAAGGAAAAACAAATGTCATGGAGGCTATTTATGTTTTAGCCATGGCGAAGTCTCACCGAACTTCAAATGACAAAGAACTTATTCGTTGGGATCAGGAATATGCTAAAATAGAAGGTAGAGTTGAAAAATATAATACATCTTCATCATTACAATTGGTTATTTCAAAAAAAGGAAAAAAAGCTAAGTTGAATTTTTTAGAACAGCAAAAGTTAAGTCAATATGTTGGCGCAATGAACGTGATTATGTTTGCGCCTGAAGACTTGAACTTAGTTAAGGGCAGTCCACAAGTTCGAAGAAGGTTTATTGATATGGAAATCGGTCAGGTTTCCCCTATCTATCTTCATGATTTAAGTCGCTACCAAAAAGTCTTACAGCAACGAAATCATTATTTAAAGCTTTTACAGATTCGTAAACAAACCGATCAAGCAATGCTTGATGTACTGACAATTCAGCTTTGTGAAGTAGCAGCTAAAATAATAAAAAAGAGATTACAGTTCATCAATCAGCTTCAAAAATGGGCCGAACCAATTCACTCGGGAATTAGTAGAGGGCTCGAATCTTTAACAATTCAATACAAACCATCTGTTGAGGTATCAGAAGATCAGGATATGTCGAAAATGATAGAAGTACTTCACCTGAAATTTGATAAAATAAGAGAGAAAGAAATTGATCGTGGAGTAACTCTTGCAGGACCACATCGAGATGATCTTGAATTCTTTGTAAATCAGAGAGATGTACAAACGTATGGCTCTCAAGGACAACAACGCACGACCGCTCTTTCTTTAAAGTTGGCAGAAATTGAATTAATTCATGCAGAAATCGGGGAATATCCAATTCTTCTTCTTGATGACGTATTGTCTGAGTTGGATGATTACAGACAATCTCACTTGTTAAATACAATTCAAGGCAAGGTACAAACCTTTGTAACAACAACAAGTGTAGAAGGGATCGACCATCAAACGTTAAACGAAGCAGCAACTTTTCATATTGAAGCCGGAAAGCTTGCAGTCGATAAATGAGGTGATTCACTTGTATATTCATTTAGGAGAAAATTTTGTTGTTCCTTCAAAAGAGGTTGTTATGATTTTAGATCGACAATCTTCTCAAGAATCAGCAATTGTGGGTGAGTTTTTGGCGAAACAACAAAAAAAGATTATTCAGCTTACACAAGGTCAAGCGAAGTCAGTCATCATCACTAAAGACAACATTTATTTTTCCCCGTTAGCTTCTAGTACTTTAAAAAAAAGAGCACAAATTGCTTTTAACATAGATATCTAAATTTACCGGTATAAACGATAAATCATGATCGATATTAGGTTTTAGGAAAAGTGTAGGTGATTCTAATGACGATGGAACAAAAACAAGTGGAACAACAATCATATGATGAAAATCAAATTCAAGTATTAGAAGGCTTAGAGGCAGTTCGTAAACGTCCAGGGATGTACATTGGATCTACCAGTTCAAAAGGACTTCACCATCTTGTGTGGGAAATTGTTGACAATAGTATTGATGAAGCAATGGCTGGCTTTTGCGATGAAATCAATGTTCTGATTGAAGAAGATAATAGTATAACCGTTATTGATAATGGTCGAGGTGTTCCTGTAGGTATTCATGAAAAAATGGGAAGACCGGCTGTTGAAGTTATTATGACTGTGCTTCACGCAGGAGGTAAGTTTGGCGGCGGTGGATATAAAGTTTCCGGTGGATTACACGGAGTTGGAGCATCTGTTGTTAATGCTTTATCAGCAGTTCTAAATATCACGGTTTACCGTGAAGGGAAAAAGCACTTTCAAAAGTTTGAACGCGGAGTACCGAGTGGAGATTTAGCAGTTATTGGTGAATCAGATCAAACTGGGACAACAATCCACTTTAAGCCTGACTCAGAAATTTTCACTGAAACGACAATCTATGAATACGATATTCTCGCTAACCGTTTGCGGGAGCTAGCGTTCTTAAATCGTGGACTTAAAATAACGATTGAGGATAAACGTGATGAAAAACGCCAAAATGAATATTTTTTTGAAGGCGGAATTAAATCGTATGTCGAGCATTTAAATCGTACACGCGAGGTTATCCATGATGAGCCTGTCTATATTGAGGGTGAAAAGGATGGCATTACAACAGAAGTTGCCATTCAATATAACGATAGCTACACAAGTAATATTTACTCTTACGCTAATAATATTCACACACACGAGGGTGGAACACATGAAGTTGGTTTTAAAACAGCCCTGACTCGTGTAATCAATGACTACGCAAGAAAGCATAATATCTTTAAGGGTGATGATGCTAATTTATCTGGTGAAGATGTACGCGAGGGAATTACGGCAATTATCTCCGTTAAACATCCCGATCCACAATTTGAAGGGCAAACAAAAACAAAGCTAGGAAATTCAGAAGTTCGAACTGTAACTGATCAAGTATTCTCTGAGGCATTTGATAAGTTTTTACTTGAGAATCCTTCAACTGCAAGAAAGATCGTTGAAAAAGGACTTATGGCTGCTAGAGCCCGCCTTGCTGCTAAAAAAGCACGTGAGTTAACAAGAAGGAAAAGCGCATTGGAAATCTCAAATCTACCAGGTAAATTAGCAGATTGCTCATCAAAAGATCCTTCGATTGGCGAATTGTATGTCGTTGAGGGTGACTCTGCAGGTGGTTCAGCAAAACAAGGCCGAGACCGTCATTTCCAAGCCATTCTACCTTTACGTGGAAAAATCATTAATGTTGAAAAAGCAAGATTAGACAAAATCCTCTCAAATAATGAAATTCGTGCAATTATTACGGCACTTGGAACAGGTATTGGAGAAGATCTTGATATTACAAAAGCACGTTATCATAAAATTGTTATTATGACAGATGCGGATGTCGATGGCGCCCATATTCGCACATTGTTACTAACGTTCCTTTATCGTTATATGCGTCAAGTTTTGGAAAAAGGGTATGTTTATATAGCGCAGCCACCTTTATACAAAATTCAGCAAGGTAAACGAATTGAATATGCATACAACGATCGTCAACTTGAGGAGGTCCTTGCACAGCTTCCTCAGATTCCTAAGCCAGGTATTCAACGCTATAAAGGTTTGGGAGAGATGAATCCAACCCAATTATGGGAAACAACAATGGACCCAGAAACTCGTACATTGCTCCAGGTGACATTACAGGATGCAATTGAAGCGGATGAAACATTTGACATTCTAATGGGGGACAAAGTTGAACCACGTCGTAACTTTATCGAAGAAAATGCACGCTATGTTAAAAATTTAGATATCTAACCAATAGTAGAGAACACTCCGTTAGTGAGAGGTGTTCTCTTTTTTAAAAATCAAAGTAAAAGAAGATTCAAATTACCAAAAGCATATCTTCATTAAACTTAATCGAAAAAAACTAAAAGATTCTGCCTATGATAGAGGAATTCTTTTATTTCCGCTTATTTATTTAGAATACACGTGTAATGTCCTTCTATTATTGATATAATGGAGAGTAGGCTATTCTGTTAAATTTTTCACGAATTAAGAAAAACTGATCAATATTTCATAGAATCAAACTGCTCTCCCAATTTATTAAGTGGATAGCACTAAGGGAGGTTACATATAAGATGTCGGAAAATCAAAACTCTCATGTAGTAGAAATAAATATTAGTAAAGAAATGCGCTCCTCTTTTTTAGATTATGCGATGAGTGTTATTGTTTCACGTGCATTACCGGACGCACGCGATGGACTAAAACCAGTTCATCGTCGGATTCTTTATGCAATGAACGATTTAGGAATGACTTCAGACAAGGCTTATAAAAAATCTGCACGTATCGTTGGGGAAGTTATTGGGAAGTATCATCCACATGGTGACTCGGCAGTCTACGAAACAATGGTGCGTATGGCTCAGGACTTTAACTTTCGATATATGTTAGTTGATGGGCATGGTAACTTTGGGTCTGTAGATGGCGATGCTGCAGCTGCAATGCGTTATACAGAAGCACGTATGTCCAAAATAGCCATGGAATTAGTCCGTGATCTTAATAAGGATACAGTTGATTATCAAGAAAACTATGATGGCTCTGAGAAAGAACCAGTTGTTTTACCAGCGCGCTTTCCAAACCTACTAGTAAATGGATCTACAGGTATTGCTGTTGGTATGGCGACGAATATTCCACCACATCAATTAGGAGAAATTATTGACGGTGTTCTTGCATTAAGTAAAGACCCTGAAATTTCTATTCCAGAATTAATGGAGATTATTCCAGGGCCGGATTTTCCTACATCTGGACAAATTATTGGTCGAAGCGGCATTCGAAAAGCCTATGAATCGGGTAGAGGTTCTATTACTATTCGTGCAAAGGTAGAAATTGAGGAAAAAGCTTCTGGTAAACAAGTAATCATAGTGAATGAACTACCTTTCCAAGTAAATAAGGCAAAATTAATTGAGAAAATTGCTGACCTTGCTCGTGATAAAAAGATTGAAGGAATAACGGATCTTCGTGATGAATCGGATCGTAATGGGATGCGTATTGTTATTGAAGTACGAAAAGATGCTAATGCTAATGTCCTTTTAAACAATCTTTATAAACAAACAACTCTTCAAACAAGTTTTGGAATTAACTTGCTTGCACTTGTAAATGGACAACCAAAAGTTTTAAATTTGAAGCAATGTTTATACCACTACTTGGAGCATCAGAAAGTAGTAATTAAACGTAGAACTGCTTTTGAATTGAGAAAAGCAGAAGCACGTGCACATATTCTTGAAGGATTACGTATTGCATTAGATAATTTAGATGCAGTAATTTCATTAATTCGTAGTTCACAAACTGCAGAAATTGCTAGAAATGGATTAATGGAGAACTTCTCATTAAGTGAAAAACAAGCTCAAGCGATCCTAGATATGCGTTTACAGCGTTTAACCGGACTCGAAAGAGAAAAAATTGAAGAAGAATATCAAGCGCTTGTGGAATTGATTGCAGAATTGAAAGCAATTTTAGCGGATGAAGAAAAAGTACTTGAAATCATTCGTGAAGAGCTATTAGAAATTAAAGAACGCTTTAACGATAAACGCCGAACAGAAATCATTACAGGCGGAATTGAGAATATTGAAGATGAAGATTTAATTCCAAGGGAAAATATCGTCATTACGTTAACTCATAATGGCTATATTAAACGCTTGCCTGCTTCGACTTATCGCAGTCAAAAACGTGGTGGTCGAGGTATACAAGGAATGGGTACAAATGAAGATGATTTCGTAGAGCAGCTTCTAACGACATCCACTCATGATACAATCCTATTCTTCACCAATAAGGGGAAAGTATATAGAGCGAAGGGTTATGAGATTCCTGTTTACAGCAGAACCGCTAAGGGTCTCCCTATTATAAATCTCTTAGGTGTAGAAAAGGGAGAATGGGTGAATGCGATCATTCCAGTTTCAGAATTTGTGGATGACTGGTATCTTTTCTTTACAACAAAGAAAGGTATATCTAAGCGATCTCCTTTATCACAATTCGCTAATATTCGTAATAATGGTTTAATCGCTGTTGGTTTACGCGAAGATGATGAACTTATTTCTGTTCGATTAACCGACGGTTCGAAGCATATGGTTATTGGTACGAAAAAAGGAATGTTGATTAGATTCCAAGAAACGGATGTTCGTTCGATGGGACGTACAGCTTCAGGTGTTAAAGGAATCACACTTGATGAAGATGATGAAGTTGTAGGTATGGAGATCATCGAAGAAAGTGTAGACGTATTGATTGTGACAAGAAATGGTTATGGTAAACGAACACCATCAAGCGAGTACCGTATTCAAAGCCGCGGTGGTAAAGGGTTAAAAACGTGTAACATAACTGATAAAAATGGTCCTGTTGTTTCAGTCAAAGCAGCTACAGGTGAAGAAGATTTAATGCTAATTACGGCTAGTGGTGTGCTAATTCGTATGGCTGTCGACACAATCTCAACAATGGGCCGTAACACTCAAGGTGTAAAATTAATTAGATTAGATGAAAATGTTTTTGTTTCAACCGTTGCACTAGTTGAAAAAGCAGAAGATGTTCCCGAGGATTATGAAGATGATAACGAATCTTCAGAAGTTATCTCGCCTAGAGATGATAATGAATCGTCAGAAGTTATCAATCCTTCAGACGATTCTGAGGAATAAACTATAGAGGGTGACTCATTACCGTGTGTTGACCACTCTAACATAAGATATAGTTTCTTTATTGAGATAAGATACTATATAACTTAGGTTAGAGTGGTCACACGAGGCTGAGTTACTCTTTTTTTTGTGCCATTTTTACAAGAATAGGTCGATTCTCTTAAAAAAAGAAACACTCACATATTTTCTCGTATATAATTAAAGCGGGAGGGATACCAGTGAAAATTGATATTAGTCAGCTAAGAAAAGGATGTATCTTATCTACAGATATTTTATCTGTTACAAATAGACCATTAGCCTTAAAGAAAACGGTTGTTAATGAACAAACAATAGAGGCTCTGCGTGCATTCTTAGTAAAGATTGTCGATGTGGAACCTTTGCTCCAAGATGGTAAGCTATTTCAGCCACAGTACATACTTGATGATGCGAAGACGCAGAAAAAACCAGGAAAAGAAGAAACTGGTATACTGTCAAATCATACTTCCTTTTATCAATTATATATGGAAGCTGTTAAAGGATTTAAACAGTTATACATAGGGTGGCAGTCTGGTGCTACAATTGACATCGGAAAAGTTAGAAAGGTAATTTTACCACTCATTGAAGAATCGATTGATCAAACGGGTGAGATTTTTAAAATTTATCATTATTGTAAGGTTGAGGAATACCATTTTCACCATCCGATTACAGTCTCCTTATTAAGTTCATATTTAGCTAGAAAGTTAAACTACAATCAAGGAGATATTAATCAAATTGCAATTGCGGGTTTACTTAGTGACTGTGGAATGGCCAAGGTGAATCCCTTAATTCTTACTAAAAAAATAGCATTAACAGAAAATGATTATAAAGAAGTAAAGCAACACCCAGTACATAGCTACAATATGTTAAAGAATATCATGTCCATAAAAGAGGGCGTAAAAATGGGTGTTCTACAGCATCATGAACGGATTGACGGCAGTGGTTATCCACTAGGAGTAAGGGGTGAACAACTTCATCCATATGGAAAAATAGTCGCTCTCGCCGACACGTATCAAGCGATGGTGTCAATTAGACCATATCGAAATAAACAATCACCATTTAAAGTTTTAGAGCAAATAATGAAAGACGAATTTGGAAAGTTTGATTTAACAGTATTGGTTGAATTAAAGAAGGGAATAGCTAACTTTTCTTCCGGAACAAAAGTGAGGTTGTCAAATGGTGAAACAGCTGAGATCGTTTTTATTGATGAACAATACCCAACAAGACCAATGGTGAAGTTAGATCAAACAGCGGAAATTATAGCTTTAAAAGACAAAAATACAATTTATATAGAAGAACTTATCTAGAGCAAAAAGAATTGCTCTTTTTTTATTGCTTTTTATTAATTAAGCTGATATAATTCTAAAAGTCAGCAAAACAGTTGTTGACAACCGAAAAAATAAATAAAATATGTTCTTGACATTACGTTAAGATTAATGTTATATTTAAGAGGTCGCTTTTGGGCGATGAAATATTAAAAAGTTCTTTGAAAACTAAACAAAACCAAGCGTGCCAACGTTGATTTAATCAACAAAGCAACAAAGTTTTTTTCGCACATTTGTGTGCAAAAGAAGAGCTAGTCAAACAATCTTATTGGAGAGTTTGATCCTGGCTCAGGACGAACGCTGGCGGCGTGCCTAATACATGCAAGTCGAGCGGACATTTGAGAGCTTGCTCTCAAATGTTAGCGGCGGACGGGTGAGTAACACGTGGGTAACCTGCCTGTAAGATTGGGATAACTCCGGGAAACCGGAGCTAATACCGAATAACATTTTGAACCGCATGGTTCAAAATTGAAAGATGGTTTCGGCTATCACTTACAGATGGACCCGCGGCGCATTAGCTAGTTGGTGAGGTAATGGCTCACCAAGGCGACGATGCGTAGCCGACCTGAGAGGGTGATCGG
>NZ_JBHLVO010000015.1:88148-110831 GCF_042433335.1 Metabacillus herbersteinensis | reverse complement strand
AGGTCTACTATTCTCTATAATTGCTTCAAATCCAATAAAAAAATCAAAAAGGAGTTCGGAATGAGAGCATTCCGAACTCCTTTTGTCTACAAACTGAACTGATCTAAAATAGATCAGTTTTTATTTATCACGATATTTTTTGCTTCTATATGTATCATTAAATAGTTATTTGAATTTCCCAGAATGAAAAACCTAATAAAGGAATAAAGACAAAAATACAACCTTCATTGGTTTTTTCTAATGGAGGAAACTCCCAAAAGCGCAAAAAAACATTTAAGATATAATCCTCTTTAAGAGTTATCTATATTTATCATGCAAAGTAAACAAGACCTACACTGTGTTGAGTTGGCATTTCTGCTAATTTTGGTTTTAGACTGTGTTGAGTCGGCATTTCTGCTAATTTTATTGGTTTTAGACTGTGCTGAGTCGGCATTTCTGCTAATTTTATTGGTTTTAGACTGTGCTGAGTCGGCATTTCTGCTAATTTTATTGGTTTTAGACTGTGTTGAGTCGGCATTTCTGCTAATTTTATTGGTTTTAGACTGTGCTGAGTCGGCATTTCTGCCGTTATTATGTCTTTTGTGTCAAATAAACTGGAAACTCCTATTAACCCAAAAGTTAGAACTGATACGATAATAAATTTCTTCATGGTATATTATTTCTCCTTTATTTTAAATTTAGTATCATTAATTTAAGACTTTTTCTATTTCTTCCTTTACTACCTCACTTAACTTTTCGTTTCCTTGAAGTTCAAAAGCTTGTATGGATTTTGTATAGTATTCTTTCCCTTTCTTTAAATTGCCAAGGTTTATATAATTTAAGCCTGTTTGATATAAAAATTCACCGAATAAGTAAAAGTCTTCATTATTTATACACTGATCTATTCCTTTTAAACTATAATTTAATGATTCTTCAAAATTATTAACTTTAGAAAGTGACTGTGATAAGCCAAACAATGCTCGTAATTGTACTCTAGTATCAATTATACTAGGAAGTCTGTCTAAATCTTTCAAGACTTCATTTAATAAAATTATTGCTTCGTCAAAATTCGAATCATCTTTTTCTAATAAAGATATCGACATTAGAATTTCAATTTCCCTTTCGGATAGCCCCTTTTTAGAGGGATTGGTAAGTTCAATTGCTTCATAAAGTTTTTTAATTGATACTTCCTTATCCCTTATTTCTACTTTCGCTAAGTAATATGAACAAATAGCTTCATGCCACATTAAAAATTGTTTTCTTGAGGGGGGTTTGAATAAAGGATTGTCTTTTTCCTTTTCAATAATGACATTAATAGCTTGGTAATTACGGTCTCTCTTGTATTTTTTAATTAAATTATATACCGATGATACGTAGTCTATAGAACCCGCTGAAGTAAAACCAAAAAAATCACTTATTTCAATGTTTAATTTGATTGAAATTTTATAAAGCTGTTCAAGTGTGGGAGACTTCCTATCTTTTTCAAATAAAATAAAGTCTTCCTCAGAACAGATATCTTCAGCTAAATCACTAATATCCATCCCTTTATAAACTCTTAATGACCAAAGTGTTTCACCAAAATTCAAAAGTTCATAACTCATTATTTGGTTCTTTTCCCCCTTTCTTCTAGTATGATGTTCACATATCTATTTACCTATGTTTTAACTCTTTAGGATATTCTAATTATAACAATTGAATCATATAAATAACACTATTTTAAATTAAATAAATCATATTCCTCAAGCAATTTATTGACTCCATAATTTACTTAATAAAACCTAAGAGAAAGTGGTAGGGCCATTCCCAACTCTGCTACCGTATCGTAGCCTATACCATCATAAATTTACCGCCTTGACCTTGAAGGCGAGATCATAAGTTCTCTAATTTTGCCCATATAAAAATCCCCTTATAGTAGTTAGAATAAAGTCTTTTCTTTACTCTGTCTATTATAAGGGGATCATATCAAATAACTCATCCTTTTAGTTATATGAAAAAGTAAATGTTCATCTCTTGAATCTTTCTTTGGTTACTGATCATTTACGGTAACTACTAATAAATACTGCTACCTTATTTTACTCCAAAAATGACTTTTGATATCTTGTTACAGCTACAGCATAATCTCCACGTGTCACCTTATGATTTGGTTGGAAATAAGCTTTCAGTTTCGGCTCTAAATCGTATGGTCCTTGAACAACTTCAAACTTAACATTTAATATATTTAAATCAATTGCTAGTTGTACATACCCTTTGATATCGTTTGGTAAACTGCTTGTATCTAGGACGGGAACTCTTTCTTCTTTGTGAACTACGGTAACATCTCCATCAAATTCCTTTGCCATTTTTTCTAGTCCAAGTGCCTGAACGAGCGAATAAGCTAAATCTGATTTTAGGACTGAATCTTTTGGGGCGAATTGTTGATTTTCATTTAATTTCATCACACCACCTAGAGTTTGAGTACCGTCTCTAAATGCAGCTCCCTTTGAAACAACAGCTGAGGCAAACGGCAATAGATCAGTTGATACATCCTTTACTCCATTTGTATTCGTAAGATTTTGACGAACTTCAGCCCCTATTACTAAGTATTTAGCTAAATCAGCTCTAGATAAATACGTATCAGGTTTATAAAGTCCATTTTGAAAACCATCAACAAGACGTTCATTAACGGCTAATTTAATTGCATTTTCAGCTGGATGTCCTGTTATATCACCTAGTCCATTAAAACCATTTACTTTTGTAAAAGATAAGGTGCCCTTTACTTCTTCAGATGTAGCAAGACCAACTGGATTGATTTCATTTCCTCGTAGTCCAGAAATCTTCACTTTCCAGCTCCCTGGAACAGGACTTTGAACAACAACTGTTCGGTCAACAGTAAGTGGGAAAAGCAAGCTTATACCCGAACTATATTCTTTCCCACTCGGGTCTACTAAAATAAGATTAATAGGATTTCCAGTTTCCTCTAAAAGTCCCTTTGCATGAATCTGAGCAGTTAGTGTATTTAACCCCTCCGCTACCTCAAATGCGTATTGATTTTCTGTAGTAAATGTTAGTGGATTATAATCTACGATAAACTCTTTTTTAGTCGTGTTTGTATCAACAGAGCTATTAAATTCTTGATACATATTCACCGTTTTGCCATAGTCGTTATTATTAACGATTGAATCAATGGCTGTATATGCATTCACATATCCTGCTCCAACTTCCCATTCTTCATAGCCAGGCATATTTGTCGCTGTTTTTTGTAAAAGATCCTTAATTTCTTCAGGAGACAAGGTTGGATCCGCCTCTAAAAGAAGTGCAACAATACCTGCTACATGTGGTGTTGCCATTGAGGTACCACTGCTCGTAGTATAGTGTGGTAAATAAGCAGGTTCTATGAGTTCCGCATCCTTATCTGCACCAAGTAAAGCGACAGGGGCAATGGTTCTTGTCGAGATGATGTCAACTCCTGGTGCTGTAAGCGTTGGTCGGTCCTCCCATGTCCACTCTTTCCCATCTACTTCAAATGTACCTCCTACACCTTTCGTTCCTCTTGAAGAAAAATCTGCTAATGTTCCATCTTTCACTCCAGCTCCAACCGAAACGACCCATGGTGCTTTTGCATAAGGATTATGTGTGTTTTCCCCAGGGCCTGAATTTCCTGCTGCGAAAAGAACGGTAATTCCTCGATCATAGGCTTTCTTACTAGCAATGTTTATTGGATCAGATGGTTCAAAATCACCCGATGATCCCCAAGAATTTGTAATAACACGGATGTTATATTGCTGTTGGTGAGTAATTGCATAGTCAAATCCACCAATACCATCCAAAATAAATAAAGCTGCTCCTGAACCATAACCAATCAAGTCTGCTCCTGGTGCAACACCTTCATACTTACCTCCCGAAAGAGTACCAGTTCCTCCGACTGTTCCAGCAACATGTGTACCATGACCTGAATTTGTATCAGTATTCACTACATCTTCCTTATAAGTGATGGGCAACAATTGAGGTGATAAACTATTTAAATTAGTACTTGCTAAAACGTTTTGAACTAAATTTCTACCAAACTCTAAGTCTTTGTGTGTGCCATCTACTCCGCTGTCATTTATCACTACCCCAATATCTTTTCCAGAGAAAGGGAGCCCGTTATTTATTTTTTGAAAGGTTTGATCAGTACGAACTTTTTCGACGCCAGTAATTGCTGTTGAATCTGAGTTAAAATACTCTAATTTCTCGTTTAAGTAAAGTGAAAGAATCTGATCTTGTTCCGATAATTTTTCAACTTGATCTTTCGTTGCTAAAATCCCTACAATAGGTAAAGATTTCATCGAGATTCCTGTATCGATCCCTAAATTTTTAAGTAAGTCTAGTCCTGCTTCTGTAACAGGGCCGTCTTCTTTGAATGTAACGATAACCTGGTAGACTTCTTGTTTTAAGGAAAGAGCTTCTCGTAATTTCTTGTCTACATACACACTAGTACTTGCATCTACTTCGTTGCTCGCATTTATTCCAACTATTGAAAATAACATAGTAGCTATGATGAACAAAAACATTAGTTTCTTTTTCAATTTTACTCACTCCCTTATTTATATGAATAGGCCATTTTAACGGCATTGTACGCATTTACATAGCCAGAGCCAACTTCCCAAGGCTCATAGTCCATTGGCGTTGAAGTTGTTTCTAATATTTCTTTCATTTCTAAAGGAGATAATGTCGGATTTGCTTCAAATAATAGCGCAGCAATTCCTGCAACATGTGGTGCTGCCATCGAGGTACCACTCATTGTTGTATAAAAAGGCATGTAAGCTGGTTCAATAAACTCCGCGTCATCTACTACCCCTAATACAGGAATCGGAGAGATCACTCGTGTAGAGGTGATATTTTCTCCAGGGGCTGTAACAGTTGGTTGATCTAACCAAGTCCATTCCTCTCCATCTATAACAACGGTACCATTAACATTTTCTTTTCCTCTTGAAGAAAAGCTAGTCAGTCCCCCTGTTTTTGTTCCTGCTGCAACAGTAACAACCCATGGAGCTTTCTTGTAGTTTCCAGAAATCGTTCCTTCAGCTGAACCTGAATTCCCCGCTGAAAAAACGGTTAATATGCCCCGATCAAATAAATTTTTCGTTGCGATGTTAATCGGATGATTTGGATCAAATGGAAGACCAGCCTCACTTGTGTCTCCCCATGAATTCGTGATTACCCGGATGTTATACTCGAATTGATGTGTTAAAGCATAATCGAAAGCTCCTAAAGTATCCATGATCGCTAGTCCTGCTCCAGAACCGTAACCGATGAGATCCGCTCCTGGTGCAACACCTTCATGTTTCCCACCTGACATTTCGCCTGTTCCGCCAACAATTCCTGCAACATGTGTACCATGACCTGAGTTAGAATCTGTATTAGGAACATCCTCAACATAAGTTATGGGTAACAAATCTGATAAAGCATGTAGGTTTAGAGATGAAGTAACATTTTGAACGAGATGATTCTTAAATTCTAGATCTTGGTGAGTTCCATCTACACCACTATCATTAATTAAAACACCAATGCCCTTCCCAGTGATTGGTAAACCTTTATTTGTTTTCATAAAAGTAGAATCTGTTCTTACTTGATCTACACCAGTTATACGGGTGGCATCCGCATTTTCATATTGAAGTTTTTGATTGTAGTAAATAGATTGAACAGATTGAGATTTTGCTAGTTGCTCAACTTGTTTTTTTGTTGCGACTGTTCCAGCCAATGGTAATTTATTTAACAAGATTCCTTTTTCGATTCCTACAGATTTTAGAATCGCTTTACTTTCATTTTGTGTACTGGTGTTGAAATGAATAATCACTTCAACTGGAAGTTCAGTTTCTTCTAATAGGGTAAACAGCTTGCTTTCAATCTTTAGTTGATTGCTCGCTAACGCCTGAGTATGTATGCCATTTGTTAAACCAAACATAATGACAAATACTAGTATTACTTGTGTAATAAATCTTTTAATCATTAATTTCCCCCCTTGCTGATTATTATATAAATTTTGAGTAATGCAGTATATTAGCCAGTGGTCTAAATTTACTCATACATTAGTTTAAAGAGATACTACTTAAGTAGTAAAAACATCCTTACTTAACATAAGGAGGCAGTGGGATTAATTTATGTTGAACTGCATAAATGATCACTTGGGAACGACTTTTTACATTTAATTTTCTAAATATCTTACTTACATGAATTTTAACTGTCTTATCTGTTATATAAAGTTTTTCTGCAATCTCTTTGTTTGATAATCCCTCAACTAAGTGTTGAAGGACTTCTTTTTCTCTAGAAGTTAGTTCATAATCATCTTTTATTTTGCTTTTTTGTTGATGTAAATTTAGTAGTTTTTTTGTCATTAGCGGGTGAATAAATGATTCTCCCTTATAGATTGCTCGAATTGCATCGATAACATAGGAAGACGGCGCATCTTTTAACAAGTAACCATCTGTACCCAATTCGATCGCATGATAAAAGTATTCTTCTTGACTAAACATAGTTAGAATAAGGATTTTTTTTTCTGGATATGTCGCTTTTAATTCCTTTAACACCTCTAAACCATTTTTTCCAGGCATATTAATATCCAATAATATAATGTCTGAATGAATAAGTTTTAAATTTTCAAGGATTCCCTCGCCTGATATTGCTTCTCCAACTACCTTTATATCGGGTTCTAATTCTAGTATGTTTTTTAAGCCATCGCGTAAAACAGCATGATCATCTATTAAAAAAGCGTTTATCATTAATTTACGCCCTCCATTCCTAATCTTGGTACTAAGAGTGTGACTTCCGTACCTTTTTCCTCCTTACTATCTATTCGGAGTGAAGCATTGATTTTTTCTGCAGATTCATTCATTTGTATAATGCCAAAATGAGGTGAATTTTGAGCTTTAATCATAGCGTGAAACAAGGAAAATCCTTTTCCATCATCTTTAACTTTCATGAAGATATTTTCTTTCTGGTAGCTTAATAGGACTTCAATATGATTGGCCTCACTATGCTTTAAACTGTTTTGAACAGCTTCCTGAAAGGTGTCAAATAATATTCTTTCTACCATGGAGCTTAACGTATAATATTTACCTTTTATTTTTAAAGTAATTTGAATTTGCTCATTTTTAGAAAACTCTTCGATTCTTTTAGTCATAGCTGGTATAAGACCAACATTTTTTTCGGAAGTTGGCTTTAAAGCATAAATCGAATTCCTAACTTCCCATAAGCTATGTCTCAGCTTTTCAATACAATCCTCTACAAGTAAATAGCTATCAGTTGGAGAGCGTTCCCATTTCTTCTGCGCAGTTTCCAAATTAAGTACGGCTCCGGCAAGGTTTTGAGCAATTCCATCATGTATATTTCGTGCAATTCTGTTCCTTTCTTCAAGAATATTTCGTTGTTCTTTATCTTTTATTAGTTTTCTTGTTTTTAAGATCGCGGCAAGCTGATTTGAAATCGTTGCTAATGCGTTTATGTCCCCTTCAACAAAACTGTCATTTCTAGTTCTCGCAACGACTAGTAAACCAATTAATTCGTTCTCCATGAGTAACGGCACGTAAATAATTGATTTCATATCTGGGTGGAAAATGAGAGATAACGGTCCACCTGTGTCCATACTTTTATTTTTAAAATAAGAGATTTTTTCAAAAGTGTTTAATGCTTCAAATACGTCTTGTTTTAAAGTTGTCTTATCCGATTTCATATCCTCTAATTCAATCTGCCAATCTTCCTTCTTTCGTGTTAATAGAATTAACTCATCGTAAAAAAGAACTTGCTTAAAGTGTATTAAGAAAATATCGATTCCATTATCCTTTAAAACATTTTTGTTTAATTCTTTCGTAAGATGAAAGAGGCTCTTTAGTCGATTCTTCTCCGTTTTTATACGTATAAAACTTGATCCGATTAGAGAAATGGCAATTAAGGGTGAAAAGAAAAAAAAGTACGAAAAAATATCGATCTCACCGCGGTTTTGATTACCTAACATATAAAGAAGTACACCGTAAATGAAAGAAATAAATGCGCTATTCATCTCTGAAATCACTTTGTGTTTCCAAGTTGTGAAAGGATAAGGTTGAGGTCTTAATAGTAAAACAATATCAACTATCATATTATTTATAAGATAATAGAGTGCGAGTAATAAAGTGTAATGAATACAGCCAGATAAAACAACGTTTGAAATACTTTCAAGTTGAAAGAGAGTTGATAAATAGTCTGTAAGCTCTATCGCAATGATAAAACTTAAGCAAAGTTGGGCTGGATTGAAAATGATTATCCGGAAGGGTCTTTTTTGTAGAGCGCAGACAATAACAAGAATAAATGCATACGTGATAACTGTCACACTTGTTCCATAAATCAGGTGCATGACAAAAATCAACGGGAAATTTACTGTTGTAAAACCCTTCCATACAGGTATGGGATAGTACTCCGTTATGCTAATAAATAGGATAAATAAAAATAAGATAAGAAATGAAGATGTAAATTCATGTATGGTATAGCCCTGATAGATAATAGTAATCCACCCCACTACACTAATAAACATCATAAAGAGCTTAGCTATTTTTTCCCATGTTGTAGGAGAATATGTATGTTTCATAACGATCCCTCTGTTTTTTAAATTTTCTTTTAATAGTATCACAAAATTGAATTTAATATAAAAAACCTGGATGAGTAGAATGCTCTGCACTAACCCAACCAGGAACCAAAAAGGTTTATTTAGATTTTTTCATATTTTAATAACTATTTCTATTGACCATTAGTATAGGTTCTGTAGGGCTTTGGTATTATAAAGTGAAACTGCCAACAGTGAGGGGTTCCGACTTCACAATTACATCCCTAATGAAACATATTTTATTTCTAAATAATCTTCAATTCCATAATGTCCACCTTCACGTCCAATCCCGCTTTGTTTAAATCCTCCAAATGGTGCTTGTGGTGTAGATGGAAGGCCGTCGTTGAGGCCGATTATTCCATATTCAAGTGCTTCGGTAATACGTATACCACGTGAGATATTTTCAGTAAATACATAGGCTGCTAGACCGAAAATAGAATTATTCGCACGTCTTATAACTTCATCTTCAGACGTAAAAACTGAGACCGGAGCTAGCGGTCCAAATGTCTCATCAATCATACATAGCATTTCATCATGAACATTGGACAATACGGTTGGTTCAATATATAATCCTTCTCTTACTTGGCCACCTGCTTCAATTTTCGCTCCCGTTTTCACTGCATCATCAATATGTTTTTTCACTTTTTCAACCGCTGCTTGATCAATTAGAGGACCTACTTCAACACCTTCTTCTAATCCGTTACCTATTTTAAGTGCATTTACTTTTGGAACAAGCTTTTCAATGAATTTGTCGTGAATCGATTCATGGACATAAATTCGATTTGAACAAATACATGTTTGTCCAGCATTTCGAAATTTAGAATTCATAACACCTTCTACCGCTTTATCGAGGTCAGCATCATCCATAATGATAACAGGGGCATGTCCTCCAAGTTCCATGGATATTTTCTTAACGGTATCTGCAGCCCCTTTTAACAATTCCTTACCGACCTCTGTCGATCCTGTAAAAGTAAGTTTTCTTACGCGATCATCTTCTAACCATGCCTGACCAATTGCCTTAGAATCACCGGTTACAAGATTTACAACTCCTTTTGGAATACCAGCCTCATCAGCAAGCTCTACCATTTTTATTGCAGTAAGTGGTGTTAAGTTAGCAGGCTTAATGACAACAGTGCATCCTGCCGCTAATGCAGGACCTACTTTACGTGTAATCATAGCTGCTGGGAAATTCCAGGGTGTAATTGCGGCAACTACGCCCACTGCTTGCTTTTGAACAAATAAACGTTTATTACGCTGTGTAGCTGGGATAATCTCTCCATAGATTCTTTTAGCTTCTTCTGCATACCACGCGAAGAATCCATTTGCATAATTCATTTCTCCAAGTGCTTCTTTTAACGGTTTTCCTTGCTCCATTGTCATGATTTTGGCGATCTCTTCTTTGTTCTCATTTATGAGGTCATGCCATTTTCGGATTAGTTCAGAACGTTCATAAGCTGAAAACTGAGACCATTCTTTAAAGGCTTCTTGAGCAGCATCTACAGCTTGGACAGCTGCCACCGCGCCTCCCTTTGGAACAGTTGCAATGACTTCACTTGTAGCAGGATTTGTTACCTCTACTTTGTTGAGTTCTTGTCCAACCCATTGTCCGTTAATATACATCAAGTAATTTTTCATCGTAAATGTCCTCCCTTTTCACTTGTAAATACTTACTATTATAAAAATATTCTTGAACACCCATAATCACGTAAACTACGAGATTCTTTGATACCATTCACATATTATATTTCCACTTTTATCACCTCTTAAAACGCAGATTTATAGATTTGTTCAATTTCTTCAATAGTGAAAGCTCTAGGATTGTTCTTCAATAGTCTTTCGATTTTACTCGCATCTTCTGCCATTGATGGGATTGCTTCTTCTGGCACGTTAAAGGTACGCATTCCTTTAGGTATTTCAACTACATCGCATAAATGACGCATAGCACTAACAGCACGGTCTGCAGCTTCAAGATCTGATAGTCCTGCTACAGATTCACCTAAAGCTTCTGCTATATCACGAAAACGCTCGACACAGCTCGATTTGTTCCACTCCATCACATATGGAAGCAAGAGTGCGTTACTTACACCGTGTGGAATATGGAATCGTCCACCTAATGGATAGGCAAGGGCGTGCACAGCTGCGACCCCTGCGTTTCCAAAAGCCATTCCTGCCATTAGACTCGCGGTTGCCATGTTTTCTCTCGCGTTCATATCATTTGGATTTTCATATGCTATTGGAAGGTTAGCATAGATTAATTGCATTGCTCCTTTGGCTAAAGCATCGGTGATAGGTGAAGCGTTTACAGAAATATAGGCTTCAATTGCATGAACTAGTGCATCAATTCCGCTTGCTGCGGTTACTGACTTTGGCATTGTGAGTGTCATTTCTGGCGCAACAATTGCAACATCCGGAAGGATATAGTCACTAACGATACCTTTTTTCACTTGCTCTTCTGTATCAGAAAGAATGGCAATATTAGTTACTTCAGAACCTGTACCTGCTGTAGTAGGTATTGCAATGATAGGAAATCCCTTTTCAGGAACTAAACCTGTTCCAAACAATTCATGGATTTTCCCTTTAAAATTTGCATAAACAGAAACACTTTTCGCAATATCAATTGCACTTCCACCCCCGACAGCGATGAGGCCATCATGTTTGCCATCACGGAATGTAGCAGTACATTCTTCTACAAGCGCAATCTCAGGATCTGGCTTTACACCAGTATAAACACCAGTTGTAAGCCCTTTCAAAATAGATTGAACTGTGCTTACGACTCCAACCTGTACTAATATATCATCAGTAACAATTAATGGATTTTTCATATTCAACCGGATTGTCTCATCTAATAATTTTCCGGTTGCACCTTCACCTGTAATTAATTTATTTGCGATTTTAAAAGTTGATACAGCCATATTAGAACTCTCCCTTCCTACTAATCTTTATAACTTCTGTAGCTTTTCGATATTCGCAAATCGATAGTTAGCGTTTAATACCATCGAATTCCCACCTATTTCAACTCGTCTTTTTCTTTTATTTTACTGTTAGTAAGACAATCTATGCAAATAATTACTTAATAAAAACACCCGCAACCATTTTAGGTCACGAGTGCAGAAGTTATTTTATCTCTTCTAGCGCATTTACCAAAGTTTCAACAACATAATCTAAGTCTATTTCTTCTATATTTAACGGTGGTGACAAAGTTAACACATTGTTATAACCCGCGACTGTTAATCCATTCTTACCTATAATTACCTTGTTTTGCTTACAAGTACTTATCACTTGATTTACTTTGGCAACATCTAATGGATCTTTTGTTTTCTTATCACTGACTAACTCTATGCCCACTAATAATCCTTTTCCGCGAACATGCCCAACATTAGGATGGTTTTGTAAACGATTCTTAAGTGTCTTCAGCAGTTTTTCACCAAGCTCACGTGAACGTTCGAATAAATTTTCATTTTCCATGATTTCAATATTTTTTAATGCTAGAGCGCATGCTGCAGGATTTCCCCCAAATGTATTAATATGACGGAAGAATTCATATTGCTCTGAGCTATTAAATGCTTCATATATCTCTCTACGAACAGCTGTTGCAGACAATGGCAAGTAGGCGCTTGTTATTCCCTTTGCCATCGTGATGATGTCTGGCTTTACTCCATAATTCATGAATCCAAAAGGCTTTCCGGTACGACCAAAGCCACAGATGACTTCATCCACAATTAGGAGTGCCCCGTGCTTTTCACACACTGCTTTGACACCTTTCATATAGTGATCATTTGGTACTAAAATTCCGCCACCTGTGATAATTGGCTCCATGATCAAGGCCGCTATCGTCTCACTTTGTTCCCATGTCATGACACGATCTACTTCTTTAACAGATTTTAATTCTTGTGGATTTGTTACAAGTTCATCCTCGTCACGATAAACATCAGGTGGAGTGACATGAATAAATCCAGGTGCTAAAGGTTCATATTTAAACTTCCGTTCGGCCTGACCAGTAGCGGCTAAAGCTCCCATGGAACTTCCGTGGTACCCTCGATATCTTGCAACGACTTTATATCGGTGGTGGTCACCTCGTTGCTGATGATATTGACGCGCTATTTTAAAGGCGACTTCATTTGCTTCTGAACCGCTATTTGAGAAGAAAATAACATAATCGTCTTCAAGCATTTCGTTGAGCTTTTCAGCTAGTTGAACCGCTTTGACATGGCTTTGGGTTAACGGGTAGTAGGCCATTTCCTTTAATTGCTCATAAGCGGCTTCTGCCAATTCTTTTCTTCCGTATCCAACATTCACACACCATAAGCCTGCCATAGCATCTAGATAACGGTTTCCATCAGAGTCTGTTACCCATGAACCCTCGGCCTTTGAGGCGACCATTGTATTTGAAGGGCTATAAGGCTTCATTGAATGCCAAACGTATTTTTCATCCTTAGATAAAAGTGCTTCTTGATTCTCTATTCGTACCATCTTTAATCCTCCTTCGTACATTTAGAAATCAAATCGTGATGTAATCATTTTTTTACGAGTAAAGAAGTTTATGCCGTCTTTTCCATTTACATGTAAATCCCCATAGAAAGAATCTTTCCATCCCGAGAATGGGAAGAATGCCATTGTTGCGGGGACACCTACATTAATACCTAGCATTCCTGCTTCTGCTTCCTCACGGAATTTCCGTACAGCTTTTGCGTCCTTTGTATACATCGTTGCTCCATTACCAAATCTTGATTTGTTAAGATGCTCTAATCCTTCATCTAAATCCTTTGCACGGAGAAGACTCAGTACGGGTGCAAATATTTCTTCTCTTGCAATGGTCATTTCTGAAGTTACATGATCAAAAATCGTCGGACCTAGGAAATTCCCTTCTGTCATTTCTTCCATTTCCTTACGACCATCCAGGATAAGTGATGCTCCTTCTTGAATTCCCTTTTCAATGTATCCTATTGCTTTCTCTCGATGTTCTTTACGAATGACAGATGTGAGTAAAACATCATCATCCATGCCATTACCAATAATGAGTTCCTTTGCCTTTTGACGGAGTGTCTCGACAAAGGAATCATTTTCTCCAACAACCACGACAGCACTACAAGCCATGCATCGTTGACCAGCACTTCCATAGGCTGAACCAATGATATGTTGTACTGCCTTATCCATGTCTGCATCTGGCATGACAATATGATGATTTTTTGCCCCAGATAACGCTTGCACTCGTTTACCTTTTAACGCAGCTCTTTCATATACATATTTAGCGACCGGTTGAGAGCCGACAAAGGAGATTGCTGCAATGTCTTTATGTTCGAGTAGACCATTCACGACATCATGTGCACCGTGAACAACATTTAATACGCCCGCTGGAGCACCAGCCGCTGTGAACAACTCTGCCAATCTGTTGGCTAACATTGGGGTACGTTCAGAAGGTTTTAATACAAAGGTGTTTCCGCATGCAATGGCAAGTGGGAACATCCATAAAGGCACCATCATCGGAAAGTTAAAAGGAGTAATCCCTCCTACTACCCCCAAGGGATAGCGAAACATTTCTGAATCAATTTCCTCAGCAATTCCAGGGAGCGTCTCACCCATCATAAGTGTCGGAGCACCCGCAGCAAACTCTACACACTCTATGCCTCGCTGTACTTCTCCATGTGCCTCTTTGTATGCCTTGCCATTCTCTAAAACAATCAATCTTGCAAGTTCCTCATGGTTCTCCGTTAACAAATAATGGTATTTGAATAAAATTCTAGCCCGTTTAGGTACCGGGACATTCTTCCAAGTTTTAAAAGCTTCTTTTGCAGCTGTTACGGCTAGATCAACGTCCTCTTTTGTTGAAAGGGGCACACTTGCAAGAACTTGATTTGTTGCGGGATTTAAGACTTGCATTGATTGTTGACCCGATGAATCTACCCATTGACCACCAAGATAATTTTTTAATAAAATTGTATTACTTTTTATAGCAGACATCTTATTTCCTCCTAAAAAAATTGATTAAAAATTTCACTTAAGTTTATTATCCCTAATTTCGAAAGTGCTTTCATTAGACACAGTGTAAAACAACAAGCTATATTCTACTGACACATTGCTTAGGTTCTGTTAAATAGCTCTACATTAATTTCCCGTTGTTCGATCGGGAGTAAATAATCATAAGTTAAGAGCATAAACTCAATTGCCACCCGCTTTTCAGGCGTCATAAAGTCTTCTCCAAGTAATTTCTCAATTTTCCCAATGCGGTGGTATAACGTTTGACGGACGATAAATAAGCGTTTTGCTGTTTCTTGTTTTGACCCGTTACAAGCTAAATAGATTCGTAGTGTTTCTAACAACTTTCCATTGGTGCGCTTATCGTATTCAAAAATTGGGTGCAAATATTCCAAAACAAACTCCCTAAGATCAACTTGCTTATTCATAATGGAAATAAGCCTGAACAGGTGCAACTCTTCGTAAAAATAGTGTGGCTTTACGACACCCATTTTTTTCTGGATTCGTACAGTTTCCTCGGCTGTTAGATAACTTTTATGAATTTCATTTAATGATTCAACAAACTTACCAACGCCAATTTTGATATGGGAGGCATTTTGTTTTTTGATAAACTCAGATTCCCTCATTCTCTCAATTCCTGAAGAAAGCCTTTGTTTCCAGGTTTTCATGGAGCGTCTATTAAGAAGGATGAAAATAAATCCATCACTTTTTTCCGTTAAAAAAGCTGTAAATCCTTGCTGTTCAAACACCGTTCGAAACAATAATTTAAAATAGTTGCTATCCAAAGCCGTTTTCTGCTTGCTACTTGTATACTTGTAGACTAGAACAACTCCACCTTCAATGTTTGTACGAACCTCTTGGTCGAGTAAATATTCGAGGATCCCCTCATTTGTATGTTGCCCATTTAGCCAGTCTAAAATCCACTCTGAATCTTGGATTCTTTTTTTCTCACCTACATATAAATCTCGTAAAAGGTGTTGAGCTAACGCAGTTGAAGTTCGATCTAACAGCAAGAAATCAAATTCATTAAGTGTTTGATTGTCTGATAAAATCATCACTTCAGCGTACTCATGTCCTAGAATTTGCACAGAGGCACTTCCAAATGAATTTGTCTTTAGCAGCTCTTTGTGTTTAATAAGCTTCTGCCACTTCTCTTTTTCTTTTTTTGAACAATTAGGAAAATACTCCATGTCATGTTCGTTTAATCGGAAAATGACTTGTGTGTCTAATGTCTGCTGAAAAAATTGAAGGATTTCATGATAATGGTCAGTTGTTAATAGCTTTTTATTTAATGATTGTGCATACTGTTCTAAATCAGAAATCATCTTATATTGTTGGTTAATCAAGTATGTATGAATATCTTGGGTAATCTCTACAAACGGAACTTCTTTTTGAAAAATAATAATCGGAAACTGATGTTTGTCAGCATGTTCGATCATTTCTTTTGGAATAGTAGACGTGTGTGTACCCATCTCAACACATAGCCCTGAAGCATTGGAATCGATTAGTTGTTGAAGAAAGGATAAGCAAATGTCAGTTGTCTCTTTCCAAGATACTCCTGTTGTTAGAATCAGTTCATGCCCGTTTAAAAGTTTTCGGATATTCGTGACCTCTACGACATGAACCCACTTAATCTGCCTCCCTAATCCATCATTTCCAGCAATCACTATCGTTTGTTCAAAGTGCTTTCGACTTAAAACATTTATGACGGTTATTGGGGAATAATCCTTCATTTTGTAGCACCTCTTTGATTACATTCTATTTTATTAGAATTAGAGAAAAAGGATCAGTCCTTAAAGGGCCGACCCTAGCTTCATTAGCGAGTAAATGGGAAATACACTTGAATTTCCTTCATCATAGTTTCAAATTTCCCTGTATCTTGGAAGTCACTAACTTTCCAATTATTCACAAGCTAAAGAACAAGCTCTTCAGGTGTATTAAATATCTCCCCACTTGAATCCGTATTTCGAATCATATATCGACCGTTATCTTCATCAATCGTTACCTCACAAGGATACACATTGTCTTTGCTTTTTATGGAGAACTCCATTCTACTTCCCTCCTACCAATTTAAATGATTCATGTAATCTTATTTTTGTTTAATCATCATAACCGAAAAGTACTTTCTTGCTTCTGCCGTCAATATGTGCAAAGTTTCTGTAGTTGTTTCTTCGTCTATCTCTTTCTCAAATTGAACGAACGCACCACTTAAATTCTCAAGGACTCCATTTATGCGGTACCCTTTTTGTAATAAAAAATCAATCTTGTCTCTTTCAGCTAAATATAGATGATAGTCAGACACCATAGTCTCCTCCTTACCCAATTTTTTCCGAGCACCTAATTTGCTTATGTGGATACAGAAGGTCCATCGGAAGTTGGTAAATCTAATGGAGTATCAATTGTTGAGTCATCAATCACCCAATCGCGCCCAACTGATAAACCTAAATATTTTTCATCGCTCGGATCTTCGATTTCAGCTTGTTTGTATTTCACGAACCACCAATACTTTGCAAGTACATAGTAACAAGCAGCTCCAACTACAAATCCAACTAAGAATGAATAACTAGGTACGAAATAAGAAGCAACTGCTCCAACAATCCATGCAATAAATCCTGCAAAGTTGACGCCATTCATATATTTATATTGTCCGTTCGCTTCATATAGTTCTGGTACATTTACACGTCGTTTACGAATAAAGTAATAGTCGGCAACAAGAATACCAACAATAGCCGATAAAATGCCTCCGATAAATAACAGAATCGGAATAATAACACCGAATAAATTCCACGGCTGCACAATGGTTCCCGCAATACCTGCTGTCACAACCCCTGCCCAGAATGGGAATCTTGGTCCCCCAACGTTTGAAAAGATAGTAGCGGCTGGAACTACATTGGCAGCATTATTCGTTGACCATTGTGCTAATACAATCATGAGTAGTAAGATTCCTAATGCAAATCCACTTGCTGCTTCTTGTAAGGCAATCACAGGATCATAGTTCATGACGGCAATATATGCAACGCCACCAATGACGACCATGAAAGCTTGAGTTAGCGGTAAAGCTATTAAGTTACCAATTAATGAGTATTTATTTCGTTTAAACCAATTTTTTTCATTTTTAGGTGCTTTGATAAAACGAGATATGGAAGGAATATCAGCAGCAAGAGTGGCCCAGAAACCCATGTTGCTAAAGATTACGACCAAAAATGCGGTAAAAGCTGCCCCGCCTGTTACTGGATTTTCAACCCAACTCCAAACATCTCTTCCCTCCACTGCTGCTGTATCAGACAATGAAACATACATCCAGCATGAGATTAGGATAATGATCGGCGCTGCTAAGTCTGCAAATCTTTCAACTGCCTTAATTCCAAGAGCAGTGTTTACGAGCTGTACGATGGCGAAAAGCAGGTAGCAAATAAACCAGTTATCAAACCCAAATAAAATGTTTAAGATTCCATTAATCGCTGTAGCACCAAAATACGTATTAATACCAAACCACATTGATGCTGCTAGACCTCGTACAACAGAAGGGACATGAGTCCCAACGGTTCCAAATGGCGCTCGCATATACACAGGAAACGATAACCCATGTTCAATCCCAATATCAGCTGTTAAAGAAATGAATAGACCAATTGCTAATGAACCAATAATTGTTCCTAGTAAAACGAGTGGTAATGGTAAAGACATAACACCTGCCCCACCGATTGCAAAGGTTGCTAACACGACAACCATCCCAACCCACATAAAGGAATAGCCTAATGGAGTGATCTTTCTTTCTTTTTCTGAGATTGGTAAAAGGTCAGGTGATTTTAAATAAGAAGACTTATTACTCATATGAACACTCTCCTCCTTCATTTTTACAAAAACTAATGTATTTAAACGATTGCTTACATTTAAAAAGTGAGCAATCGTGGGAGTTGTTCAGATCTATGAGTGCAAAAAAGGTTGTCATTACTCTTTCAACAGTTAGAAGAGGTTCATTCTTGGTTATATTGTTAGTTTTTCATTTTGATCTGAAGAACTTAACATCCCGTATTTTGCTCTCTTTAAATAGTGTCCAGAGCCTGGGTTCCCTACAAATTTCTTATCGCGTACGACAAACTCACCTCGAACTAACACTGACACTGGTTCTCCGGTCACTTCCATTCCTTCGAATGCATTATAATCAACAGCCATATGATGAGCTTCAGCGGATAAGGTACGCTGCACATTAGGATCAAAGATGACGATATCCGCATCGGACCCCACTGCAATCGTTCCTTTTTTAGGGAATAAGCCAAATAGTTTCGCGGTTCTCGTAGATGTGATATCGACAAATTGATTTAATGAAACTCTTCCTTTTTTCACACCTTCTGAAAATAAAATAGATACGCGGTCTTCGATCGTTGGACCTCCATTTGGAATCTTAGTAAAATCACCACGCCCTAATTCCTTTTGATCTTTAAAATCAAACGAACATTGATCTGATCCTATTGTTTGTAATTGACCTGTTTTTAGTGCATTCCAAAGCACTTCTTGATGTCCTTTTTCACGCAAAGGTGGTGACCATACATATTTTGCTCCTTCAAAGTTTGGTTGTTCTAAATAGCTTTGATCAAGGACTAAATATTGTGGACATGTTTCACCCCATACATCGAACCCTTTATTCCTTGCCTCTGTAATTTTCTGGACAGCATCAGCACAGGAAACATGGACCACATATAATTGAGATTCAGCCAAACCGGTAAGTGTTGCTGCTCTTCCAGTCGCTTCCCCCTCTACTTCTGGAGGTCTTGTTAACGCATGATAGATTGGATCAGTATGGCCATCTGCCAACGCTTTTTTCGTCAAATAGTCAATTACATCTCCATTTTCCCCATGAACCATCACAAGAGCACCTAGTTCTTTTGCGGCAATGAGCGTTTGGAATAGGGTCTCATCATCAGCTTGTAAGACATTTTTGTAGGCCATAAACACTTTAAAAGAAGTGATTCCCTCATCGTTAATAACACTTTCTAATTGTTTTAATACGTCATCATTGATCTCGCCGATCATTAAGTGAAAACCATAATCAATCACTGCTTTGTCCTTAGCTTTTTCATGCCACGTTTGTATGGACTGATTTAATGGCACTCCTTTGTTTGTTAGGCAAAAATCAATAACTGTAGTTGTTCCACCGAACGCAGCTGCAATTGTTCCTGATTCAAAATCATCCTTTGTAATCGTCCCACCAAATGGCATATCGAGATGAGTATGAGGGTCGATTCCACCTGGAAATACGTAACATCCCTTTGCATCAATAATCTCTGCCCCATGGGAAGGTAAGGTCGTGCCAATTGCAGTGATCTTTCCTTCTTCAATTAAAATTTCGGCTTTATATGTGTCAGTTGCTGTCACGACTGTTCCGTTTCTTATTAGCTTTTTCATAGTCTCTCTCCCTCGCTTACTGTTTCACTATATTTACTTCGCATCCTTGTGATTGTAGAGCAGCTTGACGTTCATTCCATGTCATCGGTGGAAGTTCATTAGGTAATTCAATCATGTCAATTGCTCCATCAACAGGGCAAACAATTGAACATAAATTACACCCGACACAATCCTCTTCACGTACTTTTAAATAGTCGTTACCAATTGGATTCTTCACCATATCAATACATTGATGAGATGTGTCTTCACATGCAATATGGCATTTGTTACAGTTAATACAAACATCCGTATTGATCCTAGCGATCACTTTATAATTAAGGTCTAAGTTACCCCAGTCTGAAAATTTAGGTACAGCTTTCCCAACAAGATCCATAACAGAGACAATTCCTCGTGCATCTAAATAGTTATTCAAGCCATCAATCATGTCTTCTACTATTCGGAACCCATGGTGCATGGCAGCGGTACAAACTTGAACTCCACTTGCCCCCATAAGCATATACTCAACGGCATCTTGCCAATTGGACACCCCACCCATACCGGAAATCGGGATATTTATTCGTGGATTTCGTGCACATTCTGCGACCATATTTAAAGCGATTGGTTTAACAGCTGGACCACAATAGCCACCATGCGCTCCTTTACCTGCAACGTGTGGAATCGTATTCCACGTATTCAAATCTACTCCTGCTAAACTATTAATTGTGTTAATCATACTTATTGCATCGGCCCCACCGCGAACTGCAGCTTCCGCTGTCACCGTGATATCGGTAATATTTGGAGTGAGCTTTACAATAACCGGAGTTTTCGCGGCTTCCTTAGCCCAGTATGTTTGTTTTTCTACTAGCTCTGGTACTTGACCTGAAGCAGATCCCATTCCACGTTCTGCCATCCCATGCGGACAGCCGAAATTCAACTCAAGTCCATCTACTCCGACATCTTCGACACGTTTAACAATCTCATGCCACTTTTCTTGTTTTGGTTCAACCATTAGTGAAGCTATGATCGCATGGTCAGGAAATCGCTTTTTTGTTTCATAGATTTCCTTTAAATTAACTTCCAATGGACGATCTGTTATCAATTCAATGTTATTAAATCCAGCTACTCGTTGTCCGTTAAAGCTTACAGCTGCAAAACGAGAGGATACATTCAAAATAGGATCACCTAACGTTTTCCAAACAGCCCCTCCCCAGCCAGCTTCAAATGCTCGCTGGACTTGGTAGCCTGAGTTGGTTGGTGGTGCTGATGCAAGCCAAAATGGATTCGGCGACTTAATTCCTGCTAGATTAATGGATAAGTTAGCCATCTCTATCTCCCCCTTACAAAATTGTTTAGACAGCTCCGACTTGACTTATCTGTTTATGAATGGAAAGGGCAGTTATCTTACCTTGTTGGGCAGCTGTTACAACCATGGCTTCTCCTTGGCCTTTTCCGAAAACAACATCACCACATGAAAATACTCTTGGATTCGATGTTTGATAAGTTGTCTTATCTACTTTTACAACGCCATCTGTATGTTCTAATCCGAATTGCTCGATTAAAGGTATGTGTCTTGCTTGACCGATGGCTTTAATCACCGCATCTACCTCAATGACAAACTCTGAACCTTCTACTGGAACAGGACGACGGCGACCATCATTACCCGGATCACCTAGCTCCATCTTCAAACATAGTAGTCCAGTCACTTTTCCGTTTTCTGAAACAATTTGTTTCGGTGCAGTTAACCACCGGAATTCCACACCATCTTGTTTGGCAAATTCATACTCAAAGTCATAAGCAGACATTTCTTCTTGAGTTCTTCTATATAAAATTTTAACGTTGTTGGCACCTAAGCGGACTGAACAAGTAGCAGCATCAATTGCAGTATTACCAGCACCGATAACGACAACTTTTTTTCCTATAAACTCCGACGTTATATCGTTTTTTTTGGTATCTTTAACAAACTGAATGGCATCATACACACCTTCATTGTTTTCACCTGGAATACCTAAGCTAGGTACATCTGCCATGCCAATAGCTAATACGACAAAGTCATACGATTCTAAAATTTCTTCTGCCAAGATATCTTTCCCGACACGAGTGTTTGTACGAATTTCCACACCTAAGGACTCAACTTGCTGGACTTCCCAATAGGATATTTCTTGTGGTAATCGGAATGAGACAATTCCGTAAGTGTTTAAACCACCTGCTGTTTCTTCCGCTTCGAAAATGGTTACTTTAAATCCAAATCGGGCAAGCTGGCGTGCTGTTGATAGACCTGCTGGACCTCCACCAATAATGGCGACTGTCTTGCCATTCCTTTCACCAGGCACAAAAAGAATTTGTTCATTTTGAATCGCCCAATCTGTTGCAAAACGCTGAAGGTTGCCAATCATAATTGGTTTTGTTGAATCATTGAGCACACAAGCTCCTTCACAAAGCTCTTCAGTTGGACACACTCGCGAACAACTTGCACCTACTGGATTGGCACTCATTATTGTCGTCGCCGACCCTTTTAAATTGCCTGAAGCAATCTTTTTAATAAACGATGGAATATCTATATCAGTTGGGCACGCTGTAATACAAGGAGCATCATAGCAATACAAACACCGATTGGCTTCCTCGCTGGCTTCTCGATTAGATAGACCTTGATGAACTTCTTTGAAATTCTCAGGTAAATTATGCAAAGAAATATGTGTACCTTTTGCTTTAGTCAACACAATTCCCTCCTTAGTGAAACTTCCATCAGTGAACTTCTG
>NZ_JBHLVO010000015.1:87843-88054 GCF_042433335.1 Metabacillus herbersteinensis | reverse complement strand
CTTCTGATGGTTAGTTGAACTTAATCAGGTTCTTAGTGTCAGTCCGACCGAAGGGAGCTACTAACACTTAGGAACGTGGCTTAGTGAAACTTCCATCAGTGAACTTCTGATGGTTAGTTGAACTTAATCAGGTTCTTAGTGTCAGTCCGACCGAAGGGAGCTACTAACACTTAGGAACGTGGCTTAGTGAAACTTCCATCAGCGATCTTCT
>NZ_JBHLVO010000015.1:0-87748 GCF_042433335.1 Metabacillus herbersteinensis | reverse complement strand
CTTCTGATGGTTAGTTGAACTTAATCAGGTTCTTAGTGTCAGTCCGACAAACGTGAGCTACTGACACTTAGGAACGTGGCTTAGTGAAACTTCCATCAGCGATCTTCTGATGGTTAGTTGAACTTAATCAGGTTCTTAGTGTCAGTCCGACAAACGTGAGCTACTGACACTTAGGAACGTGGCTTAGTGAAACTTCCATCAGTGAACTTCTGATGGTTAGTTGAACTTAATCAGGTTCTTAGTGTCAGTCCGACCGAAGGAGTTACTGACACTTAGGAACGTGGCTTTTTTCTAAATAATAGATTAGTAGAAAATAAAGGGAGGGTGACTCTTATGTGTCTGACCTCTCCAATTTCACATGTAAATAGTATCTTCCAACTAATAAAATGACTAAATACTACTAAAGTTAGAGGGTTGACACTTAGGTTCCTGAGTCACCCCCTTATATTATTTCTTGATGTATTGTTAGTACGATTTATGGTAATAAAGCAGTCATCTCACTATATGTTTCAGGTCGTCGGTCACGATAGAATTGCCATACATCTCGCACTTCTCGAATCAACTTTTTATTCATCTCTCCGATAATTACTTCGTCTTGATCACGGCTCCCCGTCGCTACAAAGTTCCCGCGAGGATCTACTAAATACGATTGACCATAAAATTCCCCCATATTCCATGGTCCTTCATAACCAACACGGTTGATTGCTCCTAAATAATAGCCATTAGCAACTGCATGGGCAGGTTGTTCTAGCTTCCAAAGGTATTCAGATAATCCCGCAACTGTAGCAGATGGATTAAAAACAACTTCAGCACCTTTTAATCCTAGTAATCGGGCACCTTCTGGGAAGTGACGGTCATAACAAATGTAAACACCGATTTTTGCAAAAGCTGTATCAAATACTGGATACCCTAAATTTCCTGGTTTAAAGTAATACTTTTCCCAGAACCCACAGCCCTCGTTCCCTACCGCAACATGTGGAATATGTTGCTTTCTATATTTCCCTAGGTACGACCCATCAGCATCAATGACAGCAGCAGTGTTGTAATATGTAGCAATACCTTCTCTTTCATAAATTGGTAGAACAATCACAACTCCTAACTCTTTTGCAAGCTCTTGAAATCGTTTTGTTGTAGGACCATTCGGTATTTCTTCTGCAGCGTCATACCATTTCGTGCTTTGCTCAGCACAGAAATAAGGTCCATAAAATATTTCCTGCAAACAAATGATTTGTGATCCTTTTTCAGCAGCTTCTATTACAAGGTTTATATGTTTTTCAATTGCTTTTTCTTTATGAACTTGAACAGGTTCATTTCCATCTACATCGTTTGAGGCCTGAATAAGGCCGATTTTCACTAAATCTGACACAGTTTCATCCCCCTTTAGTTCTAGAGATACAGATTGTTCGTAAGTGTAAAACACAGAAATTCACAACAGAACATCTGTAGACTATAAGGAAAGCGCTTTCATTACTGGAGATTTCTGAAAAGTAACTGAGGTTATACTAAAAATACTAAATTTTCAGTAATTTAATTTCATTTTAAAGGCTGTAGATAAGCTTTGCATTATACAGAGTGTTAAATCATGGAGGTGTTTTCCTTACCATTATGTAAAATAATCGGTAATTGTATGCCAGCAACTACTTCGTCTCCTATTAGGATGAACAGCATTAGTAGTTCCCTATTTTTTGTCCCTCTTTTAAATCTATTCTATTTATAAGAAATAATATGTAAAATGAGGTCGTCCACCAAAAGAATTATTCTTATTCTTTAATAGTATTAAAATAATATTAAGCCTTGCACCACGTTTCAGATCCCTCTATTCACAAGTTTTTGCTCGAACTAGACACACTGTAAATACTTTGTTTCAATAATGAAGCTCAAATAAATCGTTCGACATGGTTCTCGTAACCGGGTTTGTTTTATAGAACAGAACCACAAAAAGCTTGTAGAGGAAAATTACTTCTCCTTTACAAGCTAGGTTGGTACCTTTTTATTGCTTTTTGACATTATTAAATTTCTCTATGCTTCAGCATGTTGACTGTTATCATCATATACACTCGTATCTAATTCTTTCGTAGCTTTACTTGTTAGAACTCCTGCAGTCATACTTCCACTTACATTTACAGCAGTGCGCCCCATATCAATAAGTGGTTCAACAGAAATTAATAATCCTGCTAATGCAACTGGAAGATCCATAGCAGATAAGACAAGGATTGCTGCGAAAGTTGCTCCCCCTCCGACACCAGCTACCCCAAATGAGCTAATCGCTACAACAACAATCAAGGTTGCTATAAAGGATGGACTCAATGGATTAATCCCAACAGTTGGAGCGATCATTACTGCTAACATTGCTGGATAGACACCTGCGCAACCATTTTGCCCAATGGAAAGGCCAAATGAACCTGCAAAGTTAGCCGTTCCCTCCGGAACACCTAGATCTCTTGTTTGAGTTTTAATATTAAGCGGTAATGCACCCGCACTTGTACGAGAAGTAAATGCGAATGTTAATACAGGTAACGCTTTTTTCACATACGTTATTGGATTTAATCCAGACAGAGTTATTAATAGTAAATGAATTGCAAACATTATCGCTAGTGCCACATAAGACGCTAGGACAAATTCACCCAATTTCCAAATTGCATTGTAATCACTAGTTGCAGTAACTTTTGTGATTAACGCAAGTACTCCATATGGAGTGAGGCGTAAGATAAGTGTAACAACTCTCATTATAATTGAGTAAAAAGTATCTACAATTTTAGCGAACATATCTGCGTGTTCCTGATTTTTCTTTCTAACACCTAAATAGGCCATTCCTAATATTGCGGCAAAAATAACAATTGCAATTGTTGAAGTAGGACGTGCGCCCGTAAAATCTAAAAACGGATTTGCTGGTAAAAGGCTTAAGATCTGTTGTGGAAAAGTTTGATCTTGAACCTCTCCAAACCTTTCTTCAAGATATTCACCACGTTCTGTTTCTGCATCGCCTTGTTCTATTTCAATTGCTTCGAGATCAAATACCAATGAAGTTCCAATTCCAACCGCTGCGGCGATTGCAGTAGTTCCTATTAAAATAGCAATAATTAATCCACTAATTTTTCCAATATTATTAGATAGCTTTATTTTTGTAAAAGCACCCAATATTGAAATGAAAACTAATGGCATGACGACCATTTGTAGTAGTGTTACATAACCACTCCCTACGATATTAAACCAATCAATTGTACCTGAAATGACTTCAGATGCAGTTCCATAAATCAACTGCAAGACTAAACCGAACACAACTCCTAAACCTAAAGCAATAAAAACTCGCTTTGAGAAGGAAACATGTTTCTTTTGAAGCGTAAACAAACCAAAAATGAATAAAAGCATAATAGCAATGTTGATGATTATATAAAACGTTGTCATTCCTTCAGCCTCCTTTTCCATCTTAATATAAGCTATTCAAAATATAGAATAGTTATTCCGAGTAGTCAAGTGAGATTACTTAGTACAGGCTAATTCCTATAAAATATTTTATCTCATTTAGGAAGTGCAATTGAAGACATCCACTATTTGTCCAACAATCCATTCAATTTTGTTATTTTGCAAATAGTGTATAAAGTCAGTGAAATTACTGTTTGCTAAATAAGCTGCCCTTTCAAGAGTGATTTCTTTAGATAGATATAAAGAGAGCAATGGAATTAAGAATTGCTTTTTCAATCGACTGTTCCTGATTCCCTTTACGCAGCATATCACCGACATCTTTTGAAATTGTAACAACAATTTCTTCCTGATTCACATATATTACCTTTTGTTTGAAAGAGAAAAGAGTTGCATACTATTTGTAGTGTCTTTATTATATATAATTATGGTCAAAATAACTCTATAATAGTTTCAATGGAGGGTATTATGAAATTTTCAAAGGCTACAAATTATGCGTTGCATACGCTTGTTCATTTAGCAACGGTTCCAAAAGGAAAAGCAATTGGTGTCAAACCCTTAGCTCAGTTACAAGGACTATCACAAGCATATTTGTCTAAAATTTTAGCGACATTAGTAAAAGGAAATTTAATTGAATCAAGTCCAGGTGTAGATGGTGGATATAAATTACGAAAAGAAGCGAGCGAAATTACGTTTCTCCAGGTAATAGAGCTGATTGAAGGAAGGCACACTATGTTTCAATGCGATGTAAATCATCCTACTGAAAGTGCCGATTGCCTCATCCAACAGGTAATGGATGGTGCTGAACAGAAACTCAAGTATTATCTGACTACGAAAACCATTCAAGATATTGCAGCTAAAGTAGAACATGATGGAGAAAAACATATAACAAGCCGTACCTAAAATTTTTCGAATTATAATGGACAAAATAACTCTATAATAGTGTTAATGAGTTGAATGAAATGTTAATGTATGATTGTACAATTATTGGTGGTGGGCCAGCTGGTCTTAATGCAGCGCTTATCTTAGGATATAACTGGTCCAATAATCTTATCATATGTACAAATGGAGATAGTGACCTTTCGAAAGAACAGCTATACTTGCTATTTAACAAAAAGGAATACAAGTGTGGGAAGATACGATTACCGCAATTGACGGGGATGACGGACAAATGCATACTATTATATTTGATAATGGAGAGTCTTTGTCCCGAAAAGGTGGATTTGTAGAGGTCCAATGGGATCATGCTTCTCAACTGCAAGATACTTTAGGTTGTGAAACCAATAAAACTGGTGCCGTCAAAACAAATATATTCGGTCAAACCAACGTCCCAGGGGTATTCGCTGCAGGCGATACTTCTATTATTGCTCCTTCTCAGCTTATTATTAATGCAGGTGAAGGTAGCAAAGCTGCGTATGTTTCATTTTTAATAAATAGGGAATTGGAGTGTAATATGGAAAATAATGTTTTTGAACAGATAGCAAGAAGATATGATACAGAAGAAAGAATTGAATTAGCTAAAATTATAATTAAGGAAGTAAGACCAGAATTACGAAATAGTACATCAAAATCTTTAATAGACTATGGGAGTGGTACTGGTCTAATTAGTTTAGAATTATCAGATTTAGTAGATTCTATTTTGTTGATAGATTCATCAAAACAAATGTTGGAGGTTGCGAAAGCTAAAATTTCTCACAAAGGAATTACCAACTCAAAAGTACTTTATTCGGATTTCACTCAAGAAACTCCTGAACTTCAGGCAGACATAGTTTTCATGTCACTAGTCCTTCTTCATATTCCGGATACTAAAAAAATTTTACAAGAACTGTTCAACATTTTAAATAATGATGGTAAGCTAATTATTATTGATTTTGACAAAAACGATAAAATAAATCATCCGAAAGTTCATAACGGTTTTTCGCATGAAGAACTGAAAAAAAGATTATCCGAAGTTGGATTTAAATCAACTGAAATTAAAACATTTTATCATGGTAATGGTATTTTCATGAATCAAGATGCCTCAATGTTTATATCCAGTAGTATAAAGTGATTTCTTTTTTAATTTCTTAGTTCACATAATCTCTAAAAAAGAACCATTCCTATCAAGAGTTTTGGCCTTTGACATTGTGAAATGTCATTGGTCTCGTTTATTCCCTGTTGATGTGACTGGTTCTTTTGACATTTTATACATTTCGTTTTTGATAACACGTCTTATCGGTAGTCTTTTAGTATATAAAAAGGAAACCGATTATTCCGTATCCTCATCTTCCTCAATAACCGTAATAATAATTCTTTTCTCTTCGTAAAGAACATGAATTGTGTTTGCCATTACATTTTTTCGGGGAGCCAGTCCTTCATCAATACTGGATAGATATACCCCAGCGACATAATCTTTATCTTCATCAGGGTAAATTCATTTATCCTATCTTACTCATTAGATTTTACAGTATAATTCCCTCGTTCCTTATCCTCTTTCTCCAAAACGTCAGAAATCGCACCAGTCAAACTATGTGCTCCTTGTGCATCAAGACCTGATTCCCACAGCATCATCCCACCAAATCCATGATCCAGCGCCAGTTTGGTTTTCTTTTGAATAGTCGGTATTCCATTGTAATGATAGGTGGTTCCGTTCATTTCGACAATATCCAGCTTGGCATTTTTCGAATTGCTGTTTACGATTGCGGCGTATGACATTTGTTTAATCGACACATTTTCAGGTTGAGCATATGATGGGACACCAAGCACTAGCTTGTCTTTAGATAGGCTGTGTTCGTCAAAAAGATTTGTCCAATAATTGACGATATTCTCAGTAAACGGGTATGGAGATAAATTTGCAGCATTATATTCGCCATCCCACTGACCATCATAAGCCATGATGTTGACATGATCTACATGTTGAAACATCATCGGATCAAACACAACAGATGCGATTTCCGTACCTGTTACACTATGAATCTTCGAATAAACAGCAATTGATAATTCTTTATCTTTTTCATGAAGTCTTTCACTTAAAGTTTTCGTGAAAGCAGCCAAATTTTTTGCATCTTCCTTGGAGCGTGGGTGTTCAAAATCAATGTCAATTCCGTCTAGCTTCTCTCGCTCAGTTAGTTCCATGAGCTCGTTTGTTAGCTTTGTACGAGAAGCTGAATTAGAAATCGCTGTTTTGAAATACTCGTACGATTCACCACCCTCAATGTGATACCAGCCCCCTACTGCCAAAATTGCTTTAGTTTCATGTTGATGTGCTTTTTGGACCATCGATCGCAGGTTAGTTAAAGCTGTATCTCCATTTAACAGAACACTTCCATCTTTTGCAGGGTGGGCAAAGGAGAAAATAACGTGTGTTAGATTCGAATAATCGACTGTAGCAGGGTCCCGAAAATCCTGTACATAGCCCATTAGTATTTTTGGATTTATCTGTTCTATTTTTGGCTTTTGCTTTTGGATTGGAAATTTTGCTGACTGCGGTGCCTGTTTTGTTTTTTGTAGTGTTTGTGGGTCAGATCTTTCTTGTTGAGTGTCGTTACTAGAATAAAAAACTCCTAAAATAAATCCTCCTGTGAAAGTCAAAACTGCTACTATCAATAGGAGAAAGATGCTTTTCTTCATTATCTCCATTCATCCTTTCACAATCTATGGTCTCCTAGAATAGTAACAAAAAAGGGGAACAAAGAGGGGTGGTAATATAACCCTGATAACCCAATGGACAACATAAATTTTTGGCGTAAAATAAAAAAACAGCCTCACACTTTTCTAAAAGTGTGAGGCTGTTCGAGTGCTAACTTATACCATTACTTTGCACATATCATTTGTAAATTCTACAGGATCTTGTATTGGCAATCCCTCAATCAGCAGAGCTTGGTTGTACAATAATTTTGTATATAAATTTACCTTCTCTTTATCTTGTTCAAAGGCAGCTTTTAATGACTGGAATACCTCATGATTGCTGTTAATTTCTAAAACTTTATCAGCTTTAATATTTTGGTTATCAGGCATTGCACTTAGAATTTTTTCCATTTCAATTGTTACTTCACCATCTGTTGATAAACATACCGGATGGGTTCGTAATCGTTTTGAGACTCTTACATCCTTTACTTTGTCGGATAAAATAGTTCTCATAAAGTCGAAGAGTTCTTTGTTTTCGTTTTCTTCTGACTCGGTATTATTTTGACTTTCATCTGCTTCAATGCCTAAGTCACCACTAGATACTGATTTAAATTCTTTCTCTTTATAGACCCCGATCATCTTGATAGCAAACTCATCGATATCATCTGTGAAGTATAAAATTTCATAGCCTTTATCAGAAACTAACTCTGTTTGTGGGAGCTTTTCAATTCTTTCATTCGATTCTCCAGAAGCATAGTAAATATATTTTTGATCTTCAGGCATTCTTGAGACATATTCATCGATTGTTACGAGCTTCTTCTCTTTAGATGAATAGAACATGATTAGATCCTGCAATGTTTCTTTATGAGTTCCAAAATCACTATAAACACCATATTTCAACTGTCTGCCAAAAGACTTAAAGAATTCTTCATACTTTTCTCTTTCATCCTTTAACAAACTTTGCAATTGGCTTTTTATTTTTTTATTAATATTTTTTGCAATAAGTTTCAATTGGCGATCATGTTGCAACATTTCTCTTGATATATTAAGAGATAAATCCTCAGAATCAACCATTCCTTTTACAAAACTAAAATAATCAGGTAAAAGGTCTGCGCATTTGTTCATGATTAATACACCATTGGAATAAAGCTCTAATCCTTTTTCATATTCCTTTGAATAGTAGTCATAGGGCATATTTTCAGGAACATACAAAATGGCATTATATCTGATACTGCCATCGACACTGAGGTGGATATGCTTGATTGGCTTGTCGAAACCGTAATGCTTTTCATTATAAAAGTTTTCGTAATCTTCAGCAGTTAGCTCACTTTTATTTTTTCTCCAGATCGGAACCATGCTGTTAACAATCTGTTCTTCCTGATAATCTTCTAATTCATTTTCGCTATCTTCTTTAGGTCGTTGTCCACTAACATCCATTTTGATTGGGTAGCGAACGAAATCAGAATATTTTTTGATGATGGCTTTTAATTGACGCTCTTCTAAAAACTCTTCATAACTATCATCTTCAGTGTTCTCTTTAATTTTTAGAGTAATCTCTGTACCAACTGACTCTTTTTCATGTGGGGTAATAGAGAATCCATCTGCACCCTCTGATTCCCACTTGTAAGCTTCATCACTACCCAAAGCTTTACTAATTACAGTCACAACGTCGGCAACCATGAATGCTGCATAAAATCCAACCCCGAACTGACCAATAATGTCATGTCCATCCTTTAATTCATTTTCACTTTTAAATGCTAAAGATCCACTCTTTGCAATGATACCAAGGTTATTTTCAAGATCTTCTTTGGTCATCCCAATACCTGTATCTGTAATTGTTAATATTCGGTTGTCCTTATCAGCAGACACTTTTATGTAGTAACTATCATTGTCAAAAGTTAATGTATCATCTGTTAAAGCTTTGTAATAAATTTTGTCGATTGCATCACTTGCATTTGAAATTAACTCTCTTAAAAATACCTCTCGTTTAGAATAAATGGAATTGATCATCATTTCTAACAATCTTTTGGATTCTGCTTTAAATTCTTGTTTCACCATTAAAACCTCTCCTTTCAAAAATAAACGGACTTGAACATACTTAAACGTAATATGTACTTCGCAAGACCGATAAGTATAAGTTTAGCACTCTAGCTGTTCAAGTGCCAATCTATTATTTTAATATCATATACTCTATTTGTTGTCAATAAGTGAGTTTTAATTTTACATTTCATTAAATAGATGTAATATAAAAGCCAAATCCTTGAAACATAAGGATTTGGCCTATTAATAATGAACTTATACTACCGAATCATTGCTCTATTTTTTCTATGCTCCTTACGAGCAGGTGCCGTTTCAAAAAGTCTTTTTTCTTCATTTGAATGGGGTATTATTTTTGGAACTGAAATCGGTTTTCCGTTTTGATCAACAGCTACCATTGTAAGAAAAGCTTCCGTAGTTAAAGTTTTCTTATCCAATAATAAGTCAGTAGAGTAAACTTTTACAAATACTTCCATGGGGGTTCTTCCTGTTGATGTAACACTAGCTTCTAAACTTAGAGCATCTCCAACAGTGGCAGACGATAAGAAGTCTACAGAATCAATTGATGCTGTGACAACCACATTATTGCAGTGCTTCATAGCTGCCAAGGCAGCGATTTCATCGATATGGGATAGAACCTTCCCACCTAAAATTGTTTTTAACTGATTCGTATCAGGCGGAAGGACAAGTTTTGTCTGTATAGTTCTCGAACGTTCTACTGAATATGCTTGTTCCATTTCATTTTACTCCTTCCGTGATTGGTATCTTTAATGTTCCTTTCCCACGAGCAGCTTTTCTCTCGTTTGTTCTGCCGCTTTAACCATCACTCTAAGTGCTTCGACGGTCTCATCAATACCACGTGTTTTTAACCCGCAATCAGGATTAATCCAGAATAGCTTTGGATCAAGCACTTGAAGAGCACGATCTATGTTTCTTGTCATCTCTTCAAGCTTTGGTATCCGTGGACTATGAATGTCGTATACACCAAGACCGATGCCTTTGTTATACGTATTTTCTTCAAAGGCATGAATTAATTCACCATGACTTCTTGACGTTTCGATCGAAATAACATCAGCATCGAGCGCTTTAATCGCATCGATAATATCCGCAAAATCCGAATAACACATATGGGTATGAATTTGTGTACCGTTTTGCACAGATGTTGTTGCAAGTTTAAATGCGTAGACTGCAGCGTCAAGATAGCTTTCCCATTTTTCCCGTTTTAATGGCAACCCTTCACGAAGTGCTGGTTCATCGACTTGAATCATATGAATTCCATTCTCCTCAAGTGTTTCAACTTCTTTTCGAAGTGCTAGCGCAATTTGGTTTGCAACAACGTAGCGTGAAACATCATCGCGAACAAACGACCAATTTAAAATTGTAATGGGACCTGTCAACATTCCTTTTACAGGTTTGTCTGTTAACGTTTGAGCATATACGGTTTCTTTGACTGTCATTGGTTTTAAATAGTTCACGTCACCGTATATAAGCGGTGGCTTCACACATCGAGAACCATATGACTGTACCCAACCGAATTTAGTGAATTGAAAGCCATCTAATTTTTCACCAAAATATTCAACCATGTCTGTACGTTCAAATTCTCCATGTACAAACACATCTAGACCAAGTTCTTCTTGAATTTCTATCCATTTATTAATTTCAGCTTTTATATATGTTCCATACTCTTCACCAGTTAGCTCTCCTTTTCGCCACTTTAAACGCTGTTTTCTTACTTCTTGTGTTTGCGGGAAGCTTCCAATTGATGTAGTTGGAAGAAGTGGTAATTGAAAAGCCTTTTCTTGAAAACCTTGACGGATTTTAAATGGTGCTTCACGTTCAGCTTTATACGAATGCAAATTCTCAATGGCTTCTTGGACTTGTCTATTGTTTCGAAAGGATGATTCATTTAACTCCTCAATTGCTTTTATACTCGCTGTGATCTCCTTATGTATTGTTCCCTTCCCAGCGTTTAATCCTTTTGTAAGCACTACAATTTCAGATAATTTTTCATCTGCAAATGATAGTGCATCTTTTATAACTGCATCGAGTGTATTTTCGCTTTTAACTGTCACTGGTACATGTAGTAAGCTTGATGAAGGCTGTACAAGGAGACGATCCTTTGAAACAACCTCCGAAATCTCTGCAAGAAGTGAGGACTTTTCATCAAGATTCGCACACCATATGTTCCGTCCGTCAATTACTCCAGCAGCAAGCACTTTATCTTTTGGGAAACCATATTTTTTCAAAGCTGCAAGATTTTCCCCATGATCATGTACAAAATCTAGGCCAATTCCTTGAACAGGGAGTGAAACGATATCTTCGTATTTTTCAATGCTCTCAAAATAGGTTTGCAAAATAATTTTCACTTCTGGTGCTGCTTCACGCAATGTTTGATAGACTTCGTTAAATAAAGCAACCTCTTCTTTTAAAAGTGTTGTCGATAAAATAGGTTCATCGATTTGCACCCACTCTACGCCTTCTTTTTGCAATTCACGTAATATGTCAGCATAAAGCGGCACAAATTGATTAACAATTGTTTTAAAGTCACTGTCTTTATATCCTTTTGACAGCTTTATAAATGTTATAGGTCCTAAGATAACAGGCTTACCTTCGATATCAAGTTTGTGTTTCGCCTCTTTATAAAATTGAAGTGGACGGTTTTCAACAAGAGTTGGTTCTACTTCATCCAGTTCTGGAACAATATAGTGATAGTTTGTGTTAAACCATTTTGTCATTTGGGATGCAACCGCACCATTCGTACCACGTGCAATATCAAAATATGTTTCAAGTGATACTTTACCTCCATCGTACTCAAAGCGCTTCGGAACTAGACCGAACATAACAGCTGTATCAAGTACATGATCATACAAGCTAAAATCTCCAACCGGAATTAAGTCTATTCCTTGATCAATTTGCTTCTGAAGATGATGTAGACGAATTCCTTCAATTTCTTTTAAGAATGATTTTTCTTCAAGTTTTCCTGCCCAAAACTGTTCAAGTGCCTTTTTCCATTCGCGTTGTTCACCAATTCTTGGATAACCTAAATTCGAGCTTTTTACTTTACTCATCTTATTTATCACTCCTTCGATAGTTTTCGTCTTCAACTAGCCACGTTCCTAAGTGGCAGTAACTCCCTTTGGTCGAAACTGACACTAAGAACCTGATAAGGTTAACTAACCATCAGAAGGTCACTGATGGAAGTTAAACTAAAAAATCTCCCTTTTCAAATAGAAAAGAGAGATTCATACGCATAGCTAACTAGAGTTGAGACCTACTGGTTTCCTCAACACGTATTCCTCACCCCTCCCCTATATCCCCGTAGAGCAAAAGTACATACAACAGGCAGGTCTCCTGACTTAGGATCTTCGCTTCTTATCCCTTCCCATTTCAATATGAAACAGTGGTTGATTGATAAGTTGCTCCCCATTACAGTGGCGGGACCGTGCCGGAATTTCACCGACTTCCCTTTTAAGCTGTATAAATCTTTCACACAGCACCTAATTGCGTTTTATATTAAATTTTTTAAAGATAAGCGTTGGACGCTGCCTCCACTTCTCTTGATTAAGAGTTTTAATGTTTTATAATATTTTGAATTTAATAGCCATATTAGCATGCCAAACACATCCTGTCAAAAAAACCTTTCAAAATAAGTAACGGGTTCACTTGTGGGGTGCAGAAATTTAAATAACAAGTCGAATTCAATGGCTCATTCACAAGTTTTTAACCTCTTAATTCGTGGGAAAATTCATATATGTTTTTTTCCAAGTCGTTGCAAAGGACATTTCGCTTTCTATCCTACGGGGTTTTGTCCTCCATCAGCTCTATGAAGGACATTTTCCCTGCTTTCCTACGGAGCTTTATCCTTCATAAGCTTTATGAAGGACATTTCCTCTGCTTTCCTACAGAGTTTTGTCCTTCATAAGCTTTATAAAGGACATTTTTCTTGGTTCACTATAAAACTTCAATAAATATTCACACTATAAATCACACACACTCCAATAATTATTTCTACCTTTAGAATTTACCTTTCGAATTCGGAGAGAATAAGACAAGAAACAACATCTAACCTTGATATGACAACAAAAAACACACTGTGATTTCTTATGAAATACAGTGTGTTTTCTCCCTGAGAATTGTTTGTTTGCACCTCTGAAGTGAACCCCTTCAAAATAAGAAGGGGTTCCTCACATTTAAATTAAACTAGACCAATGCTTCTAGACGTTCTTGTACAGACTCTTCAGTCAGACCATGCTCGCTTATATATCTATTTCTTGAATTAACTCTACATTCATGACTACATGCACGTAAATATTTATGTTCATTTTCTTCTGAACAAAGAATTTTTTTATTGCATTCTGGGTTTGCACAGTTAACATAGCGCTCACATGGTTCATTTGTAAAGTAATCTCTGCCTACAACTGTTGGTTCTACTCCATTAACAGGTACGCTAATTCTTTCATCAAACACGTAGCATTGTCCATCCCATAGTTTACCTTGCACTTCTGGGTCCTTGCCATATGTGACGATGCCACCATGTAATTGTGCTACATCCTCAAATCCCTCTTTGCGTAACCAACCTGAGAATTTTTCACAGCGGACTCCTCCTGTACAGTACGTAAGGATCTTTTTGCCCTCGAATTGTTTGCGATTTTCTCGAATCCATTCAGGCAGTTCTTTAAATGTATTTATATCAGGCATGATCGCATTACGGAAACGACCTAATGAATATTCGTAATCATTTCTAGCATCGATTACTACCGTGTCTTCCTGTTGCATTGCTTCATAAAATTCTGTTGGGCTATAATATTTTCCAGTTACCTCAAGAGGATTCACATCATCTTCTAGTCGTAAAGTGACGAGTTCCGGTCTATGACGGACTTTCATTTTTTTGAAAGCATGTTCATCTGCTTCATCTATTTTATAGACCATCTCTTTAAACCGAGGATCCTCTTTCATTGTTGCCATATATTGGTCTGTTTGCTCAACTGTACCAGATATCGTGCCGTTTATACCTTCATGAGCGATTAAGATTCTACCTTTTAAGCCAAGAGATTGACAGAATTCTAAATGCTGTTGTGTATATTCTTCTGGATTTTCAATTGTAACATAGTGGTAATGCAGTAATACGCGAAATTGTTTATTCTCCAATTTAATTCACCTTCTATATTTATATTTGCAAGATATCCATACAGAAGTGTTTACTTGCGGCTATTTTTCGCTTAAAAAGTTCGCACTCTATTAAAACAAAAATCAAGAGAAATTGCAATCATTTTCTTCTCATTTATAACCTAAAAAAAGACTGATCGCTTAATACTGGACGATCAGTCCTCATACTCTCATATTTTTGAACAATTACTTGTTCATTTACTAAAGCATCTATTTAAATTACCTTAGCAGCAATATTTAACCTATTCTCTCAATAATCGTAGCATTCGCCATCCCATGTCCTTCGCACATGGTCTGTAAGCCAAACCGACCTCCCGTACGTTCTAGTTCATGCATCATTGATACCATCAACCTGGCTCCACTAGCTCCTAGTGGATGACCTAGTGCAATCGCTCCACCATTTGGGTTTAGTTTCTTAGGATCTGCTCCTGTTTCTTTTAACCATGCTAACGGAACAGATGCGAACGCTTCATTTACTTCGAACACATCAATATCATCAATTGAAAGTCCTGATTTTTCTAGTGCTTTTTTTGTTGCAGGAATCGGCCCTGTTAGCATAAGAGTAGGATCTGAGCCGACAACTACTCGAGTATGTACAAGAAACCGAGGTTTTAAGCCTAATTCATCCGCCTTTTCTCTTGACATTAACAATAAAGCGGCTGCTCCATCACTAATTTGACTAGCATTACCAGCGTGAATAACCCCATCTTCCTTAAACACCGTTTTCAAATTAGAGAGCGCTTCCATAGACGTTTCCTTGCGTGGGCCAGAATCTTCTATTACCTCCAAAGTAGTGCCATCTGGCAAAGTAACAGTAACAGGAATGATTTCGTTCGAAAAATAACCCTCTGCTTGCGCTACTAACGCTTTTTCGTGACTTTCTAACGAAAAACGATCCAGTTCTTCTCGAGTGAAGCCATATTTCTCTGCAATTCTTTCCGCCGATACTCCTTGATGGATCATTTCATATTGACTTTTCAATTTATCGCTAAGTGGTGCTCCTTGATAATTCGAACCAATCGGTATACGAGACATACTCTCCACTCCACCTGCAATGACAACGTCCATGTCACCTGCTAGAATTGCTTGTGAGGCAAAATGTACAGCTTGCTGACTTGAGCCACATTGACGGTCAATTGTCGTACCAGGAACTTCAATTGGGAAACCAGCGATTAGTGCTGCAACTCTCGCAATATCTCCTGCTTGCTCACCTGATTGGGTTACACAGCCTAAAATCACATCATCAATAAGAGCAGAATCAATCCCTGCACGATCTATTAGTTTTTTCAACACTTCTCCAGCCAAATCATCTGGCCTGATATCCTTAAGAACTCCATTTCTTCGACCAACTGCACTCCGTACGCCTTCAACTATCACTACTTCTCTCATTTAAATCTTCCTCTCTACACGAAAATTAGGTAACTGCACATTTTACTTATAGTCCTATATTCTTAGCTATGATCGTTTTCATAATTTCATTTGTTCCTGCGTATATTCTTGCCACCGGTATATCACGGTATCTTCTTGCAATCTCGTATTCTTCCATATATCCGTAACCACCATGCAACTGAAGACATTCATCTGCGATATTTTTTGCAATATCAGTTAGCTTCCATTTGGCCATTGATACCTTTGTAACGATGTCTTTTCCTTCCATATGGTCAGCAATTAACTGATCTAGAAATGATCTTCCCAATTCAATATCTGTTAGCATTTCTACAATTTTAAATTGTGTGTTTTGAAACTTACTAACTACTTGACCGAACACTTCTCTACTTTTTACATAATCAATCGTCATTTGCAGCATGACTTCTGAAGCAATTTGGGCTCCTATCGCCACTAGTAAACGTTCTTGTTGTAATTTTTCCATTAAGTATAGAAATCCTTTACCTTCTTCACCAATCAAGTTCTCTTTTGGCACAATGCAGTCCTCAAAAATCAATTCAGCGGTATCCTGGCAATGAAGACCAATTTTATTTAATTTTCTTCCTCTAGAAAAACCTATTGCATCACGTTCTACTATTAATAAACTTACTCCTTTATGCTTTGGAACTACAACACTGTCGGTTTTACAAGCAACTAGGATAAGATCTGATTGAATTCCATTTGTAATAAACGTTTTTTGTCCATTCAAAATATAATTATCACCATCTAGCTTTGCTGTTGTTTTTATATTTGCGAGGTCAGAGCCTGTTCCTGGCTCAGTCATTGCAATTGCTGTAATGTTTTCTCCCGTAGCGCATTTTGGAAGCCAACGGAGCTTCTGGTCTTCTGTTCCATATGAAGTAATATAAGGAACCACGATATCATTGTGAAGGCTAACTCCCACTAATCCTGAGCCGACTCTCTCTAGCTCTTCATTAATGACAACAGAAAAACCCCAGTCTACTCCACTACCTCCATATGTTTCATCTATATCTGGACAAAGAAAGCCCTGCTCACCCATTTTTAGCCAAAACGACCTTGGGATCATTCGATCTTCCTCCCACTGGTCGTAGAAAGGATAGGCTTCTTTTTCTAAAAATTTTCTTAGTGATGCTCGAAAAATTTCGTGATCCTTTGTTAAGTAAAGATGGCTCATCCTTATAATCTCCTTTATTTTTTCAATATGTTACTATATTGAAAGCGCTTAAATTTTGTGCCAAAGTTACTATTTATTTGGGTTGCATTCGAATCGCTCCATCTAATCGAATGGTTTCTCCATTTAGCATTGGATTTTCTATGATACTCTCAACAAGTTTTGCATACTCATTTGGAAGACCCAATCGTGACGGAAACGGAACCATTTTTCCAAGTGAGTCACGAGCTTCTGGTGGAAGAGTATCAAACATCGGAGTGTGAAACAGTCCAGGTGCAATTGTCATGACTCTTATCCCATATGAGGCTAATTCTCTAGCGATTGGTAAGGTCATCCCAACAATACCAGCTTTTGAAGCGCTATAGGCTGCTTGTCCAACCTGACCTTCGAAAGCAGCTACTGAAGCTGTGTTAATAATGATTCCTCGCTCTTCTTGTTCATTTATATGATTATTCTTCATCTGTTCTGCAGCTAACCGAATCACATTAAACGTACCAATAAGATTAATCGAAATCGTTCTTGTGAAACTATCTAGTTTATGTGTTCCTTTGCGACTGAGTAGTTTTTCAGCTACCCCGATACCTGCACAATTGACAACGGTATTAATTGATCCAAACGCACTAATCCCCTGTTCTAAAGCGGAATGCACATCTTCTTCACTTGTTACATCTGTTTTTACAAACAAAACGGAATCAGTAAGTTCCTCACGAAGCAAGTGCCTTTTTTCTTCGGACAAATCAGCAATTAACACTTTCCCACCTTGTGCAACAATCGCGCGAACAGTAGCTTCGCCTAAACCTGAAGCTCCACCTGTAACAAATGCTCTGCATTCTTTCATGTTCATTTGGAAACCCTCCTATGTGCGCCCCTCAAACTGTTCAACCTTGTTTCTTATCATTAATGGGACTGGCTGAGAAGACTTGGTGTGTGGATTGAAACTAACATAAATAACTTTTGCCAAAAGGAGAGGAGAATTCACCTCATCCCTCGTAATCTTAAATCTCATCGTCATACTTGTATTTCCGATCTTATCCATACGACACCAAATCGTTAACCAGTCGTTAAGATGGGCTGAGCTTTTGTACTCGAGTGTTGATTTAGCTAGTACAAAATCAAACTCACCGTTTTCTGACAGTGTGGTCATGTCCAACCGCAAAGCTTCTTGAAAGTACTCTGATACAGCCACATCCAAATAGGTTAAATAATGCGCATTAAAAACAATTTTTTGCCCGTCGATTTCTGAGTAACGTACTTTAAGACGGTGTGAAAATCGATAGTCTTCTATCATTCTATCGTTCCTCTCTGAAGTTGCATTTCACTTTTAGTTAGCAATGTATAGTCTTCCATAAAAGATGACGAATTCCTGTTTAAATTTTAGTGAACTCTTCCACCAACTCTCCAAACCGTTTAAGAGAATTTTCGATTGGATAGGCTGTTGTTAGGTCCACACCAGTGTTTTTTAATAGGTCCAGTGGATAATCTATACTCCCGCTTTTTAAAAATTCTAAATAAGATGTCAATGTCTTCTGATCTCCTTCAAGTATCTTGGTTGCGATATGAATCGCCGAAGCAAACCCAGTTGCATATTTGTATACGTAAAAAGGACGATAGAAATGTGGAATTCTTGCCCATCCATATTTTACCTCATCATCAAAAATTACTTCATCTCCATGGTATTCTCTGAACAAAGTCTCATAGATTTGATTAAACACTTCAACGTTCAATGGCAATCCCTTTTCTGCCAGTTCATGTGTTATCTTCTCAAACTCAGCAAACATTACTTGCGTGAAAAATGTCCCTTTAAATTGGTCAATATAATGATTGAGTAAATGTTTGCGTACTTCCACATCCTTTTCATTATTTAATAGATAGTTAATTAAAAGAACCTCATTAACGGTAGAAGCTACTTCTGCAACAAAGATACTATAACGTGCTGTAATCTGTGGCTGATGCTGTGAACTTAATTTACTGTGAACACCGTGGCCACATTCGTGGGCTAACGTGAATAAACTATCTAAATTATCCTGATGATTTAAAAGGATGTATGGGTGAACGCCATAAACACCGAGATTGTATGCACCGGACCGTTTTCCTGGTGTTTCTCTGACATCAATATAGCGGGCGTCTTTAAACTCTTGTAGAATTTTTATATAGTCTTCTCCTAGGGGTGCTAAGGCCTTACACATTGTTTCATAGGCTTCTTCATAAGAAATGTCTTGTTTTACTCCTTTTACGAGTGGAACACTCATATCAAATTGGCGTAGTTCATTCAGCTTCAACTTTTCCTTGCGAATTTTCGAATATTTGTGGAGTGGGGCAAGATTATTTTTTGTAGTGATTATGAGATTTTCATATACTTCTTTCGGTATGTTATCACCAAATAAAGCTTTTTCAAGCGCTGAAGGGTAATGTCGAATTCTAGCCAGTGTTACATTATTTTTTATAGCTGCAGACAGAGTTGATGAAATGGAATTTTTTAATTGCACATATGGTTGATAATATGCCTTATAGGCTTCCCTTCGCTTTTCCCGGTCTTCGTCTTCTATCCATTTGGCGTACATTCCCCTGGTAAGTTCGATACTTTCGCCGTTTTCGTTTGTAACCTCTCCAAACTTTATATCGGCATTATTCATCATCCCAAATGTATGGCCTGGAACTGAGAGTGCTTCACCTAATTGGGAGAGAACCTCTTCTTGCTCCTTACTTAAAACATGTGCCTTGTAACGGAAAGACTCCAATAAGTCCTCTGTGAAGTATCCTAACTGTTTTTCTTCAGATATGTATCCTTTTAATGTATCTTCATCAAGGCCTAATAAGAAAGGCATAAAGAAGGAAGTTGAAGCGCTAATTTTCACACTTAGTTGTTTCGCTCGATCTAAAATTGATTGGGCATTGGTTTCCCTCGTGTTTTCATCCACTTTCAACATAGCAAAAGCATAGACTTTATTGAATAGAAAAGATAATTCTTCTCTTAGTTTTAGATAGTGATACAAGGAGTTACCATCGCGAATTTCACCATCAGATCGCTTTAGTTTCTCCGCCATTTTTTCAATAAGCTGACAATCTTCTTCCCATTTATATTGATCAGAATATATATCTGTTAAGTTCCACTTTTCATTTGTTGGTACTTCGTTTCTAGAAGTATAGGATTTCATTAAAAAAAACTCCTTTTCCCAATTTATATAACTTTCTTTTCTCTTTTATTAAATATATTCCAATATTCTTACGCTAAACCCTTTAATATAGACTTTCTTTTCTCAAAATTTAATTCTAGCAGTTAGATAAAATTAAATTTTCGTTTCAAATTTTACAGTTTAGGGTATTATATTATTGAAATATTACAAATATATCAATAATATAATACTCCCTAATGGAAGGGATGATTAAATTGAATAGTCAGGAAGAGGTTATATTCAAAGTAGAGTTAAAAAAACTTTACACAGAACTTAACAAATGCCAAGATACGAGTGTAAAACTCTGTATTAGCGAAGATATTGATATCGTAGTAAGAGCCCTTGCGTTAATTCGAAATCAATTACAACAATAGTTTCATAGGATTGTAATTCCGTGTGGAAAACTCCTTAAACTATACTTTTCTCCTATCAAACGTTTAACAAGTCAGCCACATTAAGTAAATATCGTATATACTATAACAAGCTATTGTACATCTGTTATATAAGGAGTTGAGAAATTGATCAATTATAAAGAACTGCATCATACAAGTCTCTCTGTGACTGATTTAGAAAAAGCAAAGCAATTCTATCGTGACGTTTTATGCTTAACAGAAATAGAACGACCAAACTTCAATTTTCCGGGTGCATGGTTTGCAATAGGAACACAACAGCTTCATCTAATCGTTGACCCTTTATCACAAACCATCCGTAATGATAAAACATTAAACAGCCGAGAAGGGCATTTTGCATTAAGAGTTGACAATTATTATGACACGATAAATTGGTTAAAGAAAAAGAATATTGAAGTTCTTGCAAAGCCAACTAGTCAAAGTGGGTTTGCTCAACTATTCTGCACCGATCCTGATGGTAACTTAATTGAACTCAATGTGGATCAAGAGGATTTATAATCATACTTGAAGATAGTTCAAAAGAGAGCTATCTTTTTTCGTTAAGTCTGAATAATAATTTCGTCATGATCAATACTGTTTACGCCATTGTCAAAAATTAACCTTGTGATGAAACGATATGAAGTATGTTTGTCTGATACCGGCAAATTTGCAGGTAAAGCACATGAAAATGAAATGACTCTCTCTTCTTCTGAAAAAATGGTTGTTGTTGATAAAATTGAATTATTTACAATTAACTTAACTTGATCCTCATCCTTGTTTACAATTTGCACAAGGTCAGACTCAATACGCTTAATCTTCTGTTCAATCGTACCGCCTATAATCACGTACTCCCCTTTTATGCACTCTCCTACTCTATATGAAACATCATTTAAGACAAGATCAATCGTTGCAGACCCAATTCCCATCCTCGACATAAACTTCCTTAACAACAAGAAAATAACCACCTTTCAATCTATTAAAATAACGTGTTTGTAGTTATATACGCTTAACAGTTGAAAAAAGTTTCAAAAAGCGAACAATTTTTCTCAGAAAAAAACCAGTCCTTATAATAATGACGGGTTCACAGAGGTGCAAACAAACATTTCTCAGGGAGAAACACACTGTATTTCACATAAGAAATCACAGTGTGTTTTTTGTTATCATATCAAGGTTAGATGTTGTTTTTTATCTTATTCTCTCAGAATTCGAAAGTTAAGTTCTAAAGGTAGAAATACTTATTGGAGTGTGTGTGCATTTGGTGTGATTATGAAGGACAAAACCCCGAAGCAAAGTCGAGGAAATGTCCTTCATTAAGCTGTTGAAGGACAAAATTCCTTAGCAAAGAAGATGAAATGTCCTTCATTACGCTGATGAAGGACAAAATCCCTTAGCAAAGCAGGAAAAATGTCCTTCATTAAGCTGATGAAGGACAAAATTCCATAGCAAAGAAGTGAAATGTCCTTCATTAAGCTGATGAAGGACAAAATCCCTTAGCAAAGCAGGAAAAATGTCCTTCATTACGCTGATGAAGGACAAAATTCCATAGCAAAGAAGATGAAATGTCCTTCATTACGCTGATGAAGGACAAAATCCCTTTGGAAAGCAGGAAAAATGTCCTTCATAGAGCTTAAGAGGACAAAACCCATAGGAAATAACGGTCGCATTCCCATATTTTTATGATGTGTAAATCAATAAGTTCCTCATTTTCTTCAGCAATCATAAAGGTGTTATTTTGGTTGCGGTTTTGACCTAAACCTTGTTATGTTAATGAAAATAAACAGTCCAATTAATATGCTAATTGAACTGTTTATTTGCTTGCTATTTAAGTTTTTGTACTCGTAAACCGAACCCGTTATTGTAATTTTGGACTGGTTTAACTTTTCAGGTATTTTATTGTGAATGGTTTAACCATTAACTTCTATGCTTAGTGTATGCTTATTTTAGCCGAGATCTTCAAATAATTCCCTAGTTTTTCTTCCCCTTGAACAAAAGTTTCATTTGCTACATCTAGAGTAGGATTTTCCTTTGCTAACTCTTCAGCTTTGGCATGATACGATTCAGTAAGATTTTTAACAGCTGCATCGAGGTCTTCTTTATGATCTTTTAAGTCTTCTGGTACTTCAATTTTATTAGTAAAATAATTGACTGGTGACACATCAATTAAATGTTCGATATTCTTTGTTCTTTCATACTACTTTTTCTATTTATAAATTTAAGTTTGTAGATACTATCTAAAATTCTTGTTCCGATAAATTGACAAACTACAGCATACACAATAATTTTCCAGTCAACGACAATGCCAGTTAGTAACAATATGCTCCCATTAATCCAAAAAAGTGGCTTACCAGGTGTTAGGCCCCTTGACTTTGCAATAATTAAAGCTAGAATGTCCATTCCACCAGAAGAAGCACCCATCCGAAACAGTATACCTAGTCCAATCCCAAAGAAAACAGAACCAATGATAAGGTCAATCAACACATTGGAAATAGGTTGAATCATTGAGGGCATTATCAAATTGACAGTAGCGGACGTCATGGTCACACAATACATCGTCCATAATGCACTGCTTTTGCCAAGCCATTTTGTTGCAGCTAGTAAAAGACAAGCATTTAGTACCCAAAGAGTAATTGCAAACGGCACATTTAGTAGATGATTAAACAAGACACCTACACTAGCAGCACCACCAGAAGGGATCAAATGGGGAAATAAAAAGACGGCCATTGCAAAACCTTGTACAATGGCACCGATTCCAAGTATGCAGCTTTTTAGTAGTATGTTCATAAGATAATCTCCTAGTTGTTTGAATGCGACTAATGATGATAAATTAGTTTATTAGGCTAGTATACAACAATTCAACTAACTAGCTTGCCAACTTTATCGATGACTTCTTTAATCTGAGTCGCAGTAACATCATAATGTGTTGTAAATCTCACCGTATAAGGACCGAAGGAAACAGCTAGTATTCCAGCCTGCTTTAATAGTTCTAAAAATTGATGTGATGTTAGACCTGATTTTTCTGTATTAACTAAAATGATGTTCGTTTCTACATTATTTTCAATCCTTAATCCGCTAATCTGACTTAAGCCATTTGCTAAAATCTTAGCATGTCGATGATCTTCTTCTAGACGATTGACCATTGTTGTTAATGCTACAAGGCCAGGAGCTGCAATGATTCCTGCTTGTCTTAAGCCACCCCCAAGTCTTTTTCTCCACTTTCTAGCTTTCTTATTAAACTGTTCGGATCCAGCGATAATTGAACCCACTGGAGCACCAAGACCTTTTGAAAGACAAATTTGGACAGTATCCGTGTACGCTGCAAATTCTTTAACATCTATCCCAGTTGCGACTGCTGCATTAAATAACCTTGCACCATCTAAGTGAATGGGTAGATTGTATTTCCTGGCAATGCTATGTATTTGCTTCATATTTTCTAAAGGGACCACTGCCCCACCTGCTCGATTATGAGTATTTTCAATACAAATAAGACCAGTCTCTGGAACATGAATGTCGTCTTCTCGTATCGCTGCTTCAATTATATTTGGATTCATCACGCCACGATCACCTTTAATCGTTCTTGGCTGAACGCCTGCAAACGCTGATATCGCCGCACCTTCATAATAATAAATATGTGATTGTTCTTCGAGTATAATTTCTTGACCAGAAACACAATGAGTTAAAACAGCAATTTGATTCCCCTGTGTGCCACTTGGAACAAACATTGCCGATTCTTTCCCTAGTATTTCTGCGGCTACTTCTTCCAACTCACGTACTGTCGGATCTTCGTTATAGACATCGTCACCTACCTCTGCTTCAAAAGCAGCTCTCCTCATTTCAGTTGTTGGTTTTGTTACGGTATCACTTCTTAAATCAACCATTATATTCACTCCGATTTTTTAGCACTTTTAATATAGGTTATCATGATTTAAGGAAAGATTCTTCATCTACTCATTATTTAAAAAACTTTTGATAGAATGAAGAATTAAAAAATAGGGGAAAATGGTAACGGTTAAGGAGGATGAACTTTGGACCAAACTTGGCTTTCGCTGTTACCCTTTCTTATTGTCATTGTCATGTCTATTTGGTTAAAACGAATTTTACCTGGTTTAGTAACTGGACTACTTGTTGGTTCATTGATTGTTAAGTTTAATTTTCTAGGTGGCTCGCAACAAACCATTCATTATATTGTTGAGACATTGTCCGAAGAAACGAATATTAAGATCGTCGGGTTTCTTTATTTATTTGGCGGCCTTGTCGGCATGATGAAAATATCTGGTGGAATTAAAGGATTTTCGGAATATATCGGCACGAAGATTAGCTCAGAGCGAGGATTACTAGGACTAATTTGGTTTACTCTTCCCTTTACGTTTATGATGCCAATGTTTAGGATCATGATGATCGGTCCTGTAGTCAAATCACTTCTAGAAAAAATGAAATTATCTAAACAAAAAGTCGGTTTCATGATGGATGTTTCGACAGCATCTGTTATTGTTCTTTTACCCGTAGCTACAGCATTTGTCGGTTTTATGGTGTCACTAGTAGAAGGCGGCATTCAGGAAAATCAGTTGGATCTGTCCCCCTACCATATTTTCTTACTCAGTATACCGTTTAACTTTTTTGCCATTGTTATGCTGGTCATCGGAATTGTAAAAACAGTTTGGCCATCTTCTAGTAAAAAAGAAGTAACCGGAAATCATTTAGAACCAATAATGAAAGAACAGCAAGAACACTTGTATCATCGAATCGGAATAAAAAAAGAATTGTCCCTGGTAAAAGCACAACCTTGGAATTTAATTATCCCCCTCTTTTTGCTACTAGGCTTATCATTATTTCTTTTGTGGCAAGACGGAACATCTAAAGGAGCCGATTCACTATTTGATGCCTTTTCAAAAGCGGACGCTACATTTGTTATGCTACTGGCCGTATTCTTAACACTCGTTTTAACATTTATTTTTTATTTGCTTCGTAGACAGCCAATGGATGAACTTTTGTATCATTTTTTTGACGGTGGAAATGAATTAATGCAGGCAATCATTATGCTTGTTCTTGTGTGGGCACTGTCTCTAACGGCTGAGGATCTTGGCTTTTCAGAATTTATTAGTTCCACCTTAGGAACCTTTTTACCTGCCTTTATGATTCCTGCAATTATCTTTCTGATTGGTTCGATTGTTGGTTATTTTATTGGGTCCTCTTGGGGTACATGGGGGTTGTTTATGCCGCTGGGCATTACTTTGGCAACAGCTACTGGGGCATCAATACCATTGACTGTAGGTGCGGTATTTGCAAGTGGCACATTTGGTGCGTTAACTTCTCCATTGGGTGATACCACAATAACTACAGCGTCAATACTAGAAATGACGCTTGTTGAGTATGCGCGTTATAAATTAAAAATTTCCTGTATAGGCGGAGCCATCGCAATCGCTTTGTACCTTATTAGTGCATTGTTTTTTGTTTAGTCAGGTTTTATTTGAAACAGCAAATAAAATAAGCTTCAATCCCATTTAAGGAACTGAAGCACAATACAATTCTGGATATCAAGAAGTATCTTATTGTGAGGCTATATTACTTATTGGCTACATGAACTTTAAGCAATTTCCCTTTTACTGTTGTATTTCTCATCGACTTTAATACAAGAGGACCTTTACCATTTAGAATATCAACATAAGAAACATTTTCTTGGATGGTTATAATACCAATGTCCTCGATTGTCACTCCGGGAATTTTTGCGATTGTACCTACAAAATCCACGGCACGAATTTTCTTTTTCTTCCCACCATTAAAATAGAGCTTCATGATTTCTTTTGTTAATTGTGCACTTCGCTCTTTTTTTAGTCTTGGCTTCGTGTTTAGTTTCTCTTCAAAATCATCTTTCCCGTTAAGAACGAGTTCTTTTGGTGGATTTTCTTTTTTCTGAATCTTAAACCCAATATATTCTTCAATTTCTAATAAGAACTTCCCCTCGTAAGGTGTGACGAAGGTGATCGCTTTTCCAGATCTCCCTGCACGGCCAGTTCTTCCAGTTCGATGGACATAGCTTTCTTTTTCAAGTGGTAAATCAAAGTTGATCACATGTGTAATGTTTTCAATATCGATTCCTCTTGCTGCTACATCGGTTGCAACTAAATAGCGAAATTTTCCTCGTTTGAAATCATTCATAACAGCAAATCGATCCTCTTGAAAGAGACCACCGTGAATTTTATCACAAGGATAATTCGAGCGATCTAGTTGCTGAAAGACACCATCCACTTTTTCTTGTGTTCGACAAAAAATAATACAACTATCTGGGTTTTCAACAACCGTAACATCCTTTAGCAAGGAAAACTTATCTTCATCATTTACTTCATAGAGACTGTGTTCAATTTTATTTGTTGTGATTTCAGTCGCTTCGACCTCAATATCAATCGGTTGTTTCATGTATTTGTAGCAGAGGTTTTCGATGTCTTCTGGTAAGGTTGCAGAAAATAACATCGTCACTCTGTTGGTAGGAAGCTTTTGAATGATTGCTTCAACTTCGTCGATAAATCCCATATTTAGCATTTCATCAGCTTCATCAATAATTAAATAGTCAAGTCGTTCTAACTTAAACGTTCCTTTTTCTATATGATCTAGAACACGACCAGGAGTACCAACTACGACATGTGTTTTTTGTTTCAACTCTGACTTTTGTTTATCAAAAGGTTGTTTTCCGTAAACAGCAGTCGCTTTTATACGTTTATATCTACCAATATTGGTGATATCCTCTTTCACTTGTGCAGCAAGCTCACGCGTTGGCGTAAGTATGAGTGCTTGTGGTTTGTTTTCTTCCCACTCGACCATTTCACAGATAGGTATACCAAATGCTGCGGTTTTTCCACTACCTGTTTGAGATTTAACGACAATGTCATTCTTTTCAAGTGCAAGCGAGATGACTTTACTTTGTACGTCGGTTGGCTTTTCGTAGTTCAAGCTTTTAAGTGCTCTAAGAATATTTTCACTTAATTTAAAATCGTTAAAGCTTTTGTTCCCCATGTTGTAACCTCATTTAATTATGTATTGTTAGACGTATACTATTTTTCCACCAAAGTTAAGAAGGTATTCATTATGTTTTGAAGTAGTCTTGTCGAAAAACAGTAAAGCTCATGACCTCCTTGTGGTATAGAATTTACCAAATGGAGGTCATGAGCTGAAAGTTAAGACTTACAAATTATCTAAAAAACACTTTATCTACATTGTATTTCGCCTGTAGATTATTAATAATAAAGGTCTCATAAATTTCTCTATCCACTGCATCTTCTACGTAACACACCTCAATTTTATCAACTTCATCACGGTGGTTTTTGATTGCAGATACGTTATCATCGAAATGCTTCTTAATTCTTTGTCTTAATTTTCTCGCCTTTCCAACATACATTAATTCATCATTAATGTTATAAAACATGAAAATACCGCCTTTATCTCTAGGAATTTGCATGAATTCTGCAAAAGCATACGCTTTACTTCCCTCTTCCTCGCCGGTTTGTCCATATTGATCATTTCTAGTAAGTACTAGATCTGGTTTAGGTATCTCAATTTTAATCATTAGCATTCACTTCCTATTTTTAATTACGTTCTATCTTCGGTTATATTGGTTAATTTTTAACTTCGACGAAAATGAACGTTTCTATTATCTCATATGATCTTCCATTAATACAGCTGTTAATAAGTAATAATCTCCACCAATAGTGTAACCTAGACAATCGAAACCTATCTTCCATATTTTAAAAGCTATCTCACAAAAAAAGTTGGTCACACTAGGACTATTCAATTAATAAATTCGGAGTTGACGAAAGCTGTGAAAAAAGCTACTTTTCTCACCACTTGGTTTCTTTTGTTATTAGTCTGTGTCATTGGAAAACAACATACAACCTATGCGTTATCTTCAAAAGGAGAAGCATTTACACCATTTAGTTTCCAAGTAGAAGCTCAAAATTGGAACACGGTGAAAGAATTACTTCCGAAGGGTGCCAAGTTTACAGTAATTGATGTGGAAAGTGGCAAGAGTTTTAACGTTCAAAGGAGAGCTGGGAGTAAGCATGCTGATGTACAGCCACTTACTGGAAAAGACACGAAAATTATGAAAGACATTTACGATGGAAACTGGAGTTGGCGTCGTAAAGCGGTGTTAATTCTAACAAAAGACAAATTAATTGCTGCATCCATGCATGGAATGCCACATGGTGCAGGTGCACTTGAAAACAACTTCCCTGGTCATTTCTGTATTCATTTTACTGGAAGTACAACACATTCGAAGGGGCGTGCTGATTTATCTCATCATGTGATGATTCTAAAGGCTGCAGGTCAGCTCGAAGAATATATGAAAAATCTCTCCCCTTCTAAAATGACGGAAGTATTATTGGTTGCGATCAAAAATGGAGACAATGGATTAGTTAAAAAAAACACTCTTCACCTGACAAAGCTAGAAGAAGAAAAGTTAATAAAAATAGAGGCTCTTCATTGGAAAATTAATTCATCTAATACAATGAACATTACCTCATTAGAAACAAGTGTACTTGTCGAGTTGAAGATTTTTATCAAGGATGCTGGACCAATTACAACCGAAGTATCTTTTCCACTCATGAGAACGTCTCCGTTCTCTCCCTGGAAAATTGACTTGGAACCATTTTTATCTTCTTTAGATTAAATGTTGTTAATTGAGTGAATGGGAGGTGGGATTTCACATGAAAATTATCTTAGCTATAATGTTAATGGTTTTTCACACAAGTGATCTATACGAGTACTTAACCCTTAACTATAAAGGAGAAACCATTGACACTGTAGAGCGTTCTGAATTTAGCCTGCCACCATTTGAAGACTCGATGATTGACCCGTTAAAATACGAACAGTACAAGCAATCCATAGAAAAGAAAGTATATAAAAGGCCAGTTAATGCAACTCTTGATAAGTATGGAAATTTGGTGAATGAACGAACGGGGTATAGACTTGATCACAAAGAGTTTACTAAGAGTTTTTATACGTATTTTTACAATAAAGGATCAGCTACATTAGAAATTCCGGTTCAAACCCTTTATGCAAAAGTAGATAGTGAGCTCCTCGATTCAATTCGTTCAAAAATGATTAGTCACTATGTTACATACTTTTTGAAAGGAGAATTAAGTGAAGGTGTTGGAGGCGGAATTTGCCAAGTTTCCTCCACCCTCTTTAATGCCGTAGACCGTGCTGGGGTAAAAATTATTGAACGTTATTCACATAGCAGACGAGTCCCATATGTTCCTCCAAACCGGGATGCTACTGTAAGCTGGTACGGTCCTGATTTTACTTTTTCAAATCATCACAATATGCCATTATTGATCCGTGCTACTGTAATTGGCGGACAACTTCATATTATGATCTTCTCTTCTGAGGATATTGACTTTAATCGCGGGAAAGTGCCAAGTTCGTCTAACATATTGCCAAGAGAAGTTCATACGAGAAAAATCGAAGGTTAACGTTTCGTTGATAATCGTTCAATAATCGTTGCTAAAAGGAGAGAACGTTCAACTAATGTATAGATCTCTAAATATTCTTTTTCACTATGAGCATTTCCACCTACTGGGCCAAGACCATCTATTGTAGCTACTCCAAGTGTTGAAGTAAATGAGGCATCTGAGCCGCCACCAGTTGCTGTATCTTCAATTTCTACACCAATTTCATCACCAACATCTTGAATAATTCGTAACAATGCACGTGTTTTTTTATTTTTTTCCATGGGTGGACGGTTCATTTCACCTTCCAGGGAAACAGTGGTGCCTGAAACACCAGTTGAAGAACAAATTTCTTCTAACTTTTCTTCCAGTCTTTCCGCTTGATCAATCGCAATCATTCTAATATCAACCTGAGCTTCAGCATGATCCGAAACGGTGTTAGCACTTGAACCACCTTCTATCATACCAACATTTACACTGATTCCTTTTTCATGATCTGATAATTCGTATAACTGAATGATTTTATGTGCTAGTTCTTCAATAGCACTTCTTCCTTTTTCAGGTTCGATCCCAGAATGAGCTGCCTTTCCTTCGACAATCAATGTATAATTCCCTTTTCCTCTTCTCGAAGAAACAAGAGAGCCATCTTTTCTAGCAGGCTCCATAACGAGAGCGTATTTCTTCCCTATTGCTTCACGTTCAATAACAGCACGTGAGCTTGGCGAACCAACTTCCTCATCACTATTGATCACAATACGGATATTTTTAAAGCCTAAGTAACCTTCGTGGATGAGTGCTTTAATTGCATACAATAATGATATTTGACTTGCTTTCATATCAATAACACCAGGACCATATGCACGATTGCCTTCAATATGAAACGGTCGATCTTTTGACGTGCCCTCAGCAAAAACAGTGTCCATATGTGCCAAGATAATTATTTTCGGATCAATAGCATCCTTATGCTGAATAATAAGATGGTTTCCAAATTCCTCTTGTTCGATAACCTTTACATTAAATCCTAAATTTTCGTAACTCTCTGTTAATAATGTTCCTATTTTATCTACACCTTGCTTAAAATAAGATCCACTATCAATGTTCACTAGCTTTTCGATCCATTTTAGCATCTCAATTTGATGCTTTTGTAAAAATAATTCCATGAAGCTCTTTCCTACTCTCTTACAAATAAATGTTGTATTTAACTTTTACCTTATTAGGTAGTGTTAGAATTGTTCCTATTTTACATCAAAACCCAATTTCCATTAACGCCTGCTTGAGACTACCTAACATTCTAATCTCTTTAAAATCAATTCCTAAACTTACCACGGTCTGAGCAATATCTGGACGTAACCCAGTAAAGGTTGATCGAACTCCGATTAGCTGAAGTGCTCTTACTACTTGAAAGAGTTCTTGCGCAACCATCGTATCCACTATTGGAACACCGGATTAATCAATGATTAATTCAGAGTTTTTGAGATCTGCACATCTTTGGAGAGAGGTTTCCATTAATCCTCCTAGTTATGTTTCAACTCTATCAACTCACTAAAACAATTTTAGCGTTTTTATGGAATAATAGATAGGGCGATAAATTAATACTTGAACGAAGGAAATATAAGTGTGATAAATTTTAAAAAGCATGTAAAATTTCTTTCAATTTTACATGCTTTAGTCATAATTAATCCCTTACATCTTTTTGAATATCAATGTTACATTATGTCCTCCAAAGCCTAATGAGTTAGACAATGCAACCTCGACATTTGCCTTCTTTGCATGGTTCGGAACATAATCCAAATCAAGTTCTTCATCAGGTGTGTCATAATTAATCGTAGGTGGGATGATGCCTTCTTTTATTGCCAATAGAGAAAATATGGCTTCAATCGCTCCAGCTGCGCCTAGTAAGTGCCCTGTCATTGATTTCGTAGAACTTACAGATAATTGATAAGAATGTTTCCCAAAGACTTCTTTTATTGCCTGTGTTTCGTACAGATCATTGTAAAAAGTACTTGTGCCGTGAGCATTAATGTAGTCTACTTGTTCAGGAGAAATTCCTGCATCATTTAAAGCTAGTTTCATTGCCCGTTGACCGCCTTCTCCATTTGGAGCAGGTGTTGTGATATGATAAGCGTCACCAGTTGCTCCGTATCCTACGAGTTCTCCATAGATCTTTGCACCCCTGGCCAGAGCGTGGTCTAATTCTTCTAATATCACTATCCCTGAACCTTCTGCTATAACAAACCCGTCTCGATTCTTATCAAAAGGTCGACTTGCTGTTTTAGGATCAGGATTCGTAGATAGTGCTGTCATATTTGAAAAACCTGCAACTGTCATTTCAGTAATCGCAGCCTCAGCTCCACCAGCAATCATCATATCTGCTATTCCATTTTGAATGACTCGGTATGCATCACCAATTGAATTGGCTCCTGAAGCACATGCTGTCACAGAGCAATTATTCATCGCCTTCGCGCCAAGTTCTATTGAAACACGACCTGAAGCCATATCTGGAATGAGCATCGGAATAATAAAAGGACTAACTCGTTTAGGTCCTTTTTCTAAAAATCGTTTATGTTGTTCTTCAAAAGCATCCAATCCACCAATGCCCGATCCAATCCAGACACCAAGACGTTCAGCCTCAACATCTTCACCAACCTTAACTCCAGCATCCTTGATCGCCATCTTACTGGTAGCAATCGCCAACTGTGCAAAACGAGCCATCCTTCTTGCTTCCTTACCATCCATAAATTCCTCTGGAGAGAAATCTTTAACTTCTCCAGCTACTTTTACATTAAATTTCTCAGGGTCAATTCTACTCAATGGGGCAATGCCTGATACGCCATTCTTAATATTTTCCCAGGTTGTAAAAGCATCGTTTCCTACTGGAGTAACTGCCCCAACCCCTGTAATAACAACTCTTTTTTTCATATTGTCTTCCCCCATCCTACTTTTTTTGACTATCAGAAATTATTTATAGAAACACTTAGATAATGAGGTTAACAAGTTGTTGTTGTATAGTGCCCTCGGACCTAAGGTCATAAGCCTTGCACTTTTCTAACTATTTCCCCCATCGCATACAAACAGATCCCCAAGTTAACCCACCACCAAATCCAACCATGACAATAACATCGTCGTCTTTAATTAATCCATTTTGGAGTTCATTAAAGAGAGCTAGCGGAATGGAAGCTGCAGATGTGTTTCCGTGTTTTTTTATGGTAGTAGAAACGTTTTCTTTTTCAAGTCCAAGCTTTTCTCTAGCAGAATCGATAATGCGAATGTTTGCTTGATGTGGAATAAGAAAATCGACATCTTCTTTCCCCAGACCAGCTTTTTCGATTACATTTAAACTAGATTCAGACATTTGGCGCACTGCAAATTTAAACACTTCTCGGCCGTTCATGGCCACTTTATTTGTTTTTTTATCTACGTATAATTGTTTTCCCCCAGTACCGTCAGAGCCTAATTCAGAGGACAAAAAACCTCTATTCTGAGAAACCTCACCGAGTATCACAGCCCCTGCTCCATCTCCGAACAGTACACCTGTATTTCGATCTGATAAATCGGTTATTTTCGAAAACTTTTCAGATCCGATTACAAGAACATTTTTGTATGTTTTATTTTCAATAAATTGTTTAGCCGTAACCAAAGCAAAGATAAAACCCGAGCATGCGGCACTTACATCCATCGCTGGTATCTGGTTTACTTCTAGAGCTTCTTGCACAATGCATGCAACCGATGGAAAAGCATAGTCCGGGGTTGCGGTTGCAACGACGATCATATCTATATCGGAGGCATTTAGAGACGCATTTAGCAAAGCATGTTTCGCAGCAATAATTGCCATATCAGACGTGTCCATGTTATCGTCAGCAAACCTGCGTTCTTCAATCCCAGTTCTTGTCCGAATCCATTCGTCAGAAGTATCTAATTGTTTTTCAAAATCAACGTTAGTCACAATCTTTTCTGGAACATAAGCCCCAACACCGATGATTCCAACACATTTCATTTAATCACCCTTACCCCTATAAAAGTTATGACCAGATCATAATATCTACTATAACATTAACTATTCTACAATAAATACATACGAATTAAAAGGGCAGAAACAGGAAAGTGAAAGAGTTTTCATTTAAAATGCAGACTTGAGCATACTAATTTTGATGAGAAAGAAGGGAGGACTGAAAATGACAAACAAAAACGATAACCGCGAACGCAAAAACAAATACCCAAATAACAAAAAACAAGATGCAGAGATATCAAAGGAAATTAATATTAGAAGTGAAATAACGAAGAAAGATATGGGATAAAAAAAGCGCAAGCGCCTTGTTCAGCCCCGACAAGCATAAGGCGATTCTAAATAGAAGGCGTTCTTTGCCTTCAATTTAGAATTGACTTATGACCTCGAGGGGCTAGGCGCTGGAGCTGGATTCAGAAACGCGTACTTATTCTTAAATTCTATACTTTTTTTTATTAAAATAAGATGAGAGAAGGTGCATGGGTACCTTCTCTCTTCATCAATATTGCATTTAGCTTTATCTAGTTCTTCTACCTTGAGAGTTAGGCGTTTTCTTTTCTTTACCGTCATTTGCTCTTCCCCTAGGAGAATCGAAACCTCGACGTGATTTCTTAATCTGTTGTTTTCGTTCTTCTTCATAATCTTCTTTGTCTGGAACACTTACCCCTTTAATTACTTGCTTCTCTAACGTTTGATTAATCCCTTTTTCAATCATCTTTAGGTGTTCGATGTCTCTTGGTGCGACCAATGTGTAAGCGACACCTTCACCACCAGCACGACCTGTTCTTCCAATTCGGTGCAGATAGCTTTCAACATCTTCAGGAATGTCATAGTTAAACACATGGGTTACACCTTCTACATCTAGTCCTCTGGCTGCCACATCTGTTGCAACTAAAAATTGGCTTTTTGCTTCTCGAAAACGTTTCATCGCTCGCTCACGTTTTGCTTGTGACAAATCACCGTGTAGCTCGTCCGAATCATAGCCACTTGTAATGAGGGCTTCTTGAAGCTTTTTGGCACGAATTTTGGTGCGGCAGAAAATGATTGCCAAGTAAGGGCGATGTTCTTTAAGCAAATGCAAAAGTGTCTCTTGTTTTCGACGATCAGTTGTTTCAATTGCAATTTGTTTGATTTCTTCCAGTGTTACTTTTTTTGTTTTTATTGAAATATTTTCTGGAACATTCATATATTTTTTTGCTAGAGAAATGATTTCGCTAGGCATTGTCGCAGAAAACAGCATCGTTTGACGTGAAGAACTTGTTTCATAAATAATCGTTTCTACCTCTGGAAGAAAGCCCATATGTAGCATTTGATCGGCTTCATCAAGTACAAACATGGTAACAGTTGAAAGGTCGATTGTATCTCGTCGAATGTGATCTATTAAACGACCTGGAGTCGCTACAACGATATGCTGAGCACCTTTTAGCTTTTTTAACTGATGTGTTACATCCTGACCACCATAAACTGCTAAAACATTTAGATCTTCTAGATTCTCGATCAATTTTTTAATTTCTTTTGTAATTTGTTGAGCCAGTTCACGAGTCGGAGTTAAAATTAAAGCTTGAACATCTGGTTTACTACTATCAATTTTCTCAAGAATTGGAAGCACAAAAGCAAAAGTCTTCCCTGTCCCTGTCTGTGCTTGCGCAATTACATCTTTTCCTTCAAGTATCGAAGGAATCGTTTTTTCTTGTATAGGAGTGGGTGTAACTAATCCCAATGATTTTAAAGTATGATAAATTTCTTTTCGTATTCCAAGTTGTAAAAAGTCAGGCAATGCCATCACGTCTCTTTTCTTAAAAATATCTCTGTATTTTGTCTATACAAAGGCTTTTTAACTATAGCATAATGATGGGTGATTTACGAAATAACGCTTAAATTGATTCAAAACCCAATCTATTTTCCAATCAAGCAATTCTTTAAGATAACCGATCCTCATTAAAGAAGTTGATTCAGTCAACTATTTTCCTTATAATATGAATATTATGAATTTTAAGGAGGATCACCGGTATGGAGTCAATTCAAAATGTAGAAAACATCAGGAAATTCAACAGGTATTATTCAAATGTTCTAGGTAAAATCGATCAAGAAATCTACAATCAACCTTTTCCTTTTACGGAAGCACGCGTAATAACTGAAATCAATTTAAGAAATGGTTGTACAGCGACGGAAGTTAGAGAAACTCTCGGAATTGACCGTGGGTATATGAGCCGAATTGTCCAAAAATTCGAGGAAGAAAAAATCATTTTTAAACATCAATCTTCTGACGATAAACGTCAGTATTTACTCTATCTAACGGATTATGGTAAAGAAATTTTTAATAATTTGGTTGAAAATGCAAATCGTGAAGTAGGTAAAATGATTCAATCCTTATCGAAACGTGATCTGTCCAGGCTTATAACATCCATGGAAACAATCGAATCCATCTTTTCAAAAGAAAATTCTTTCCAGTCAGAAGTATCCATTCGTTCTTTTCAACCCGGAGATGTTGGTTACGTTGCTCATCTTCATGGTAGGTTTTACGAAAAAACATATGGTTTTGGCCAAATGTTTGAATATTACGTAATGAAGGGCTTGACAGAATTTATGATCAATAGCGATGGAGGAGATCTTTGGGTTGCTGAAGTGAATGGTGAAATCGTTGGTTCAATTGCGATAACTGGGTCCAATGATAAAGTAGCTCAGTTAAGGTGGTTTGTATTAGATGGAAGCTATCATGGAATGGGAATCGGGAAAAAACTCATGGAAACTGCCCTCAGTTTCTGTAGAGAACAACGCTACCAGCATGTTTTCTTGTGGACAGTGAGCATACTAGAGGCTGCTCGCTATCTTTATCAAAAATACAATTTCACACTAACTGAAGAGAAACCCAATGACGAATGGATTGAAACCACATTGATCGAAGAAAGATGGGATTTAAATCTTGCTGATGAATAGCATACAGTTTAAAAGTAGAAATCCCTGTTGAAAGGTTATTCCGTGATGCAAAGGTCACATAAATTTATGAAGGTACAAATGAAATTCAAAGAATCGTAATTCCAAAACATCTTTTGAGCACATAGAAAAGAAATATAAATTAAAACTTCATCCTATTAACGATAATTGTGATCCTATTCGGTTATATGGCGCGCTTATTGAACATCAAAAGCCTAATTCCTCGCCTTAAACGCGAATAAATTAGGCTTTATATCTTTCCATTTCCTTAGAGTAGTAAATCCGCATTTTCTTGAAGCTACCCCTATTTACTCTAAATTAATTAATAGTCTCACTAGCTAATCCTTCACGTAATAAAAACTTTTGAATTTTCCCACTCGCATTTCGCGGTAATTCCTCTACAAATACATACCTTCTCGGACGTTTATAGGGAGCGAGCCTTTCAGAATTTTTACAGAAGTATTCTAGTTCATCTGCGGTTAGATTTTGATTCTTTCTTACAACGATTGCGATGACTTTTTCACCCCAAAATTCATCAGGCTCGCCTAGGACCGCTACATCTAGGATTCCTTCATGTTCATATAACACGTCCTCTACTTCCCGTGGATAGACATTTTCCCCACCACTAATAACCATATCATCGACCCGATCTGCAACAAATAAATAACCATCTTCATCTAAATAGCCAAGATCACCCGAGTGATACCACCCTTTATACATCGCTTCCTCACTTGCCTTTTCCCTGTTATAATAACCCACCATCATACATGGACCTTTGACGATAATTTCACCGACTTCACCAGCTGGCAAAAGATCCTCTGGCTCAGACGGTCCACTCTCATTTGGTCTAACAACTCTGATTTCATGATTAAAACAAGCTTTACCAGCTGATCCTGCTTTTGAAAGCTGTTCATCTTTGCCTAAAAACGTAATCGCAGGACCCATTTCCGTCATGCCATACGCTTGGACGAGGTCAATTCCCAATTGTTCCTTGCAAGCATTTACTAAAGCAGGTGCCATCGGAGCAGCACCATATAGTCCTAATCGTAAAGATGATAAATCATAGAGTTGTATATCTTCTTGTAGAATCATATTCCACATCGTTGGTGCTGCAAACAATAACGAGACCTTTTCTTCCTTCACCGTATTTAATACCACTTTCGGATCAAAGTGATGGATAATTATATTTGTTGCACCTGCATGAACGCGTGGTAAAAAGCAACAATGGAGCTCAGCACAATGGAACATTGGAGCAGTAACAAGACCTATATCATCAGGTGTAACACTCAACGCACTCTTGCAAATTAAGCTTTGTTCAACCATATTACTGTGACGATGCATAACCCCTTTTGGTCGCCCTGTCGTTCCACTTGTATACATAATTGCGTAGATATCATTTTCTGAGACTTCAATAGTTGGAGGTGTAGATTCTGCTGCCTTCACTCGATCATGATAATATGCAGCATAAGAAGGTGTAGATACATCGATGTACCAGAAAGAAATAGAAGGAAATTGCTCATGTACTTTGGTTATTTGAGGCTCTAATGCTTGTTCAAATAAAACAATTTTCGGTTTTGCATCATTTAAAATATAAGACACTTCATCCGCTCTTAAACGAAAATTAATCGGATTAATAATCGCTCCAATCTTTGCAGCGGCAAAATAAACGGTTCCTAATTCATATGAATTAAAAAGAAAGGTTGAGACGCGATCTCCTTTTCGTACACCTGAACCTATTAAAGCATTTGCTAATTTATTAACTTCCTTATCCCACTGTTCATAAGTCCAACGAATCCCTCTTGAGCGATCTACAAGTGCTTCTTTGTTAGGGTACTTATTGACTGTTTGCTCAAACAACAAACCAAGTGTTAAGTTCATTTACATTCCTCCCACTAGAACGTGTGTAATTCTTTAATAAAAATAAACTCTATGTAACTTAATATAGTATTTCAACAAAAGTCAGAAAATTCCTTCTATTGATTATTAAATAAAAAAAACCGCTACAGATTCAGGAGAACCCGCGCGGTATCTTCGGTGTAATTAACCACCCATTTTTCGTCTTGTTGTGCTAGCTTTTTTCGCTTGTTGACTTTTCATACGTTGGTTAGAACCTAAGCCCTTATTGTTTTGTTGCCCACTAGCTTGTGCTTGCTTCTTTTTTTCTAGCTGCTGCTTCATAAGCTCCTGCAAACTAACCTTCTTTTTTTCAGGTTGTTCTGTGTTTTGGTCGTTGTTTTCTATGTTAGACATATCGTCTCTCCTTTGTTGAACAAGATCATAATATTTTAGTGCTGTTATTTTATTATAGTACAAAGAAAGAAATAAAACACTTTTATAAGTGAAGGTTGATACTATTATAATGCAAAATGGTACTATTAATTAATATTGAAATAAATCGAAGGAGGTAAACTTTGAAGAAAACAATTAAAGTAGTCGCAGCCATTATTGAGAATGAACAAAATGAAATCTTATGTGCGCTTAGATCTCTTAGTATGACACTACCAAATATGTGGGAGTTTCCAGGTGGTAAAGTCGAGAAAAATGAAGACATTTATTCAGCTTTAGAAAGAGAAATACATGAAGAACTAGATATTAAAATTGAAACAAAGAATTTATACCATGATAATACCCATGAGTATGATTCTTTTATTGTTAACCTAATATGTATTAAGTGTGGTATAACTGCGGGTACTCCGGTCGCTAGCGAGCATTCAAAACTTATCTGGCTAAACATAGAAAATCTAGATTCTTTAAAGTGGGCTCCTGCTGATATTCCAGCTGTAGAACAGTTAATAAATGAAAATAGTCTTCTCATATAAAAGAAGACTATATTTTTCACTAAAGTATATTTTTATTTGCCCTAGGAACTAAGTAAGGCGGGATCTCTTCATGTAGACTCCATACGAAGCTTACTGGTTTGCTTCCTGAGTGTTTAATATAGTCAACTAATCCTAAAAATATGAATGACGACGTTAAGCCCTGTTCTCTCTTATACTCTCTAACGAAGAGAGCAAGTTTATGTCCTTTTTTCTTATGTGTCATGTAACGATTAGCTATATCACTTCCTTCTGCAACTCTTGACTGAGTTTGCCAGTGGAAAAGAGTTTCATTGATAGCATAATCATCGTAAAGTGTGGAAGGTGAAAAATCTTTTTCAGATTTATTTAAAGTAGTGAAGAAGATATCTAACTTTTTATCTTTAAAGTGTTTTACCCCTTCTCTAAAAGATGGACTCTCTGATGCATTAAAGTACCCAAGGGCAGCCAGCACTTGTGCTGTTGAATACCTACTATGAACCTGTAACGGACAAGGAAAATTGAATTCATTGTCAATTTCCATCGTCTCTAAAGAGTTATATTGGAAGTTAAGGATTTCTAGTATTTCTTGCTTAAACTCTTCAACGAAGATAATCTGGTTTAAACCTTCTTCCATTGAAGCAAATCCCTCTTTTTCTGGGTGATTTTGATAAAAAGAATAATATAACATCGCTAACATAAGCTTTTCTTCTTCTGTTCTAACTGTACACTCTTTTATATACTGCATAAAAAACTCTAGAAGTTTTCTTGAATTTATATGAAAGAGATTTGGCAAACGACTTGTGATGTATTTTTCATTTATGCAACTAAAATTATCCTTCGCTTCAGCAAAAACCATAAATCGCGCAAAGCTTCGATCTTTACTTTTCCCATAAAAGTCATAAAGGGTCAAATGATAATACCTTAAAAAATTAATCAATGTTAATTCAAAGCCAGTATCATGGTGGAAGTACTTCATCTTTGAGATTAAATTGCCTTTCGTATTTGCACTTGATTTAATATTTCTAAGAATATATTCTTTTGCCTGTTTCTCTAATTGGATAAAGCATCCTTTGGGCAAGTTAAAGAATCCGTTCTCTACATAATGCTCAATTGAGTATTTAGTTTTTCCTAAAATAGCCCTGAACTTCTCTTCAAAATTATAATTATGGTGAGCTTGTCCCACAAAATCTAAAACTGTTAAACAGTCTTTTCCCTCTGAAAGACGTAGCCCTCTACCAAGCTGTTGGAGGAAAATAGTTAAACTCTCAGTCGGTCTCAAAAATATGACCGTATTAACTTCTGGAATGTCAATTCCTTCATTGTATAAATCTACAACAAAAATGAATTTGATTTCTCCACTCACTAGTTTATATTTTGCTTCGTTTCTTACAGTATTACTAACATTTCCGTATAGGGAAATCGAGGGTATACCACTGTTGTTAAAATAATTGGCCATATATTTAGCATGCTCTACAGAAACACAAAACCCGAGACCCTTTACATCGTTTATAGAAGTTACATACTTATTAATGCTTTTAATGATTTGATTACTTCTCAGATGATTTGAAGTATATACATTTTCTAATTCTTTAATATTGTACCCTTTGCGACTCCACTTCAGTTTAGAAAGATCTACCGAATCACTTACGCAAAAATACTGAAATGGTGAAAGAAGCTTTTGATTAACAGCTTCGGTTAGCCTAATTTCAGCTGCAATCGTATCATCGAAGTAAGATAATATATCTTTTCCATCCATACGTTCAGGCGTTGCTGTTAAACCAAGTAATACTTTAGGTTGGTAGTGTAGAAGAAGCTTTTGATAAGATTCTGCCGCAGCATGATGAAATTCATCTACAATAATGAAATCGTAATAATCACTCATTGTGGTTTCATACATCTTATTGCTGTTAAAGCTTTGAATACTAACAAATAAATACTCTATAGAGGATGGAAGATGATTACCAACAAGTAGGTCACCAAAGTTTGCGTCTTTTAATATCGCACGGAATGTATCTCTACTTTGCTTCAATATCTCTTCCCTATGAGCAACAAAAAGCATTCTAGCTTGGTTTATATTTTTAGCTTTAAATTGTTTATAATCAAAAGCAGATATAACCGTCTTCCCTACCCCAGTTGCAGCGACTACCAAATTTTTATTTCTATTGAACACTTCTCTCTCCACTTGAAGCTTCTCTAGAATTTCTTTTTGGTAGTGAAAGGGTCTGATATCAAAAGTAAAGTGAAAATTATTTTCTTCTTTTTGTTTATTTTTAGACAATGCTAGTCTAAGAAATTCTTGATCTTGTTGATTTTTATTATTAAAACACTTAAACTCTCTATCATTCCAATAGCTCTCAAATGTTGCTTCAAATTTCTTAAGAATGTCGAAGGAATCTTTTTCTGTAACTTTAATGTTCCATTCAAGACCTGATGTCAGGGCTGGATTTGAAAGGTTAGATGATCCAATATATGCCGTACTAAATCCAGTCTCACGTTTAAAAAGATATGCTTTAGCATGAAGTCTTGTTCTTTCTACATCATAAGAGACTTTTATTTCAGTATTGGACAACTTACTTAACTCTACAATTGCTTTATAATCGGTTGCTTCCATGTAAGATGTGGTAATTACACGTAAACCCCCACCTTTTTCTGTAAAGGTTTGTAGTTCTTCAATGATACATCTTAGACCACTCCATTTAATAAAGGAAACAAGCATGTCAATAGAATCCGAAGTTAAAATTTCCTTCTTTAATTCACCTAACATGTTCGGTTCATAGTTTGAACCAGTAAATAACGAGCTTTGTGAAATAGGTGTAACAGGCCTAATAATTTCACCTTTTCTTATACTCTTCACTGAATTAATTCGTGAATATACAGAAGTGAGAATTTCTCCTTCTTCTCCAATATGTAAACTCTTAAAATCTTCATAATCAAGTTTTGCGCTTAATAAAGAAATAATTTCGTTACAGATCTTTATTTGCTCTACTAACGCTTCATTATCATCTTTTTCATTCTCTCTTAGAAACTTTAATGCCTTTCTAGTTATGTGGGAAATATAAGTAGATAATATTTTTCTAGCTTCTTCAACATCTAACTTTTCTTTACCGAATTCGTATCTATCAAGATCTAAGCTATTAATTTCAGTCTTTAGTTTTTGATTTATGATTTCCTCATAAATACCTTGTTTTAGCATAGTTACACCTCATGTTTTGAGACTGCTTGGTGCAATCATTCTTCTTATTATTTCAAACGATAATTAATTCTATAATAAACCTCTCTATATTTTAACATGTAATGGAAATTTTTCTCAGAAAAAAATGACATCTATGACCATTTGTTATTACCATGATTAAGAGGCTGTGATCCAAATGGATCACAGCCTCTTAATCTACTTTTATCTTCATCCTGCCTTTTGTTGATTTTCCTCATCTATTGTTTCCTCTAAAGTTTTATCATACTTCTCGGGTGATTTCGCTACTTTTATGAGAGCGACTACGATAAAGAGTCCGAGTATTACTGCTGGTACTCCACCTAGATTAGAAAGCATTTTGATTCCATCAATTTGAGCATAACTAATCATAACCCATGCAACAACGCTGATTGTCACGCCCCAAATCACTTTAATTAAAACCGCTGGCTCAGGGCTTTGTGGAGTAATCCCAGTTGAACTAATTCCTCCCATAGCTGCAAGTGTTGAGTCTGCAGCTGTGACAAATGATATAAAAACGATGAACAGATAAACTGGAATAATAAATTCTGCTAACGGTATTGTAGCTAAAACTGAATATAGTAAGGCTTCTGGTCCACTATTCGTCAAAATATCTCCTAGGTTTCCATCTTTTAATTGTAGATAAATAGATGTACCACTGAATATTGTCATCCAAATCCCACTAAACACAGCTGGCAAAACAAAGTTAACAAGTATCACTGCTCTTACTGTTTGACCATATGCAATTCTTCCTAAGAACAATGCTGTAATCGCTGCCCATGAGAACCAGTTAGCCCAATAAAATGTGGTCCACCATTGTGGCCATTGGTCCCCTCCTGCTGCACCAGTAAATAAGCTTTTATCAAAAAAATTAGTCAAATAATTACCAAAAGACTCCGTTCCTAAGTTTAACAAAAATGCAGTTGGACCAACTACAAACATAAACACGATAATGAAAAGAAATAATTTAAAGTTAATATCCGAAAGAATACGAATTCCTTTCATTAGGCCAGTCGAAGCAGAAATGATAAATGTAATCATAACAACTGCAGCAATAATACCCCAAAGTAAAGGTGAACTCTCCATCCCGGTTAGGTAATTTACTCCACCTGAAATATTTAAAATGCTTGTTCCCATTGCTGAAGCCATACCAAGTGCAAGTGTATACAAACACACAGCATCGATTGTTTTCCCTAACTTTCCATCTACCTTGTTACCAAACAAAGGGGCTAATGTCGATCCTAAACTAAAAGGTCTTTTCATATTATAGTAAGCAAATGCAAACATAAGTGCAGGAATGCAATAAATTGCATAGGGAGTAATTGTCCAGTGCAAGTACATTGTTGACATCGAAAATATAGCTGCTTGCGGGCTATTCGGCTCCAGTCCTAATGATTCCGGAGGCGTTGTTAAATGGTAAATTGGTTCAGCTATACCCCAAAATGTAATTCCTGCTGCAATTGTCGTTGTTAAGGTAATGGCAAACCAATTTCGAAACGACAACATTGGCTTAGCACTCTCTCCACCGATTCTCACCTTTCCAAGTTTAGAGAAATAGACGCCAATACAAACGACAACCATTAGTAAACCAGCTAAACTAAAAATCCAACCGAAATTTGCAATTAACCAGTTGTTTGCACCATTAGCCATCCCAGTAAATGCATCTTTGTTTGTAAAACTTAATACTGCAGCTGCAAATACGAGTAAAAATGGTGGCCAGAACACAAAATGTTTTATTGCTTTCATCTTTCTTCCCCCTTTGTTTATAGAAAGCGCTTTCACTGTAATCAAGATTTGGAAACGTATATTGAATCTGTTGCCCTCATTTTTGGGCAACTACCCTCTAATTATTTCGTCACGCCTACTTCTGAAGTAGTCAAGATTTCTTTCGCAAACATTCCTAACTCTTCTTTTGTGGCGAGGCGACAGTTATTCAAACGCATTGGTGCATTTTCTTCTGACAACATAATTTCAACGAAGCGTTCAATTTCTGTTTCTGATAAGTGATCCTCTTTTAGTGAAACGGTCAACCCACTGATTTCAACCAATCGATTAAATTCATTACAGCCTGCTAAAGCCAATTCAGTTTCGGTTAATCCTTCTTCCTTCACACCAAGGGCGCGAGCTATTTCTGCATGAATTTCTATTGCCGCTTCTACATTCCAATGATAAGTTGCTTTCAAAGCAATTGAGACTGCACGACCATGGTGGATTCGACCGAGGGTTCCGAGGGCGTGACCAATACAATGGGCAATCCCAGTTCCCCCATGTTCAATCGCCATTCCTGCAAGTGTTGCTGCAAAAGCAAGCTTTCCACGTGCCTCTAAGTCATCTGGTGTTCTCAAAGCTATTTCTAAATTTTGAGCAATTAAACGAATTGCCTGTAAACTTAACGTTTCTATAAGCAAATTTGATCTTTTTCCAGCATACGCCTCAATTGCGTGAACCAACGCATCTAGTGTTGTCGCCGCTGTTAAAAAATTGGGAAGAGCGGTCGTAAATCTCGGTTCTAGAATCGCAAGATCAGGTAACATATCGGCTGCCCAACCCCATACTTTTCTTTTCTCATCAGTTGAAAATACGACCGTACTGGTCACTTCTGCACCTGTTCCTGAGGTTGTTGGAAGCATAATCGTTTTAACTATTTTTGGAGCAAAAGGGTTTTTCATGAGTGCATAATGCATTGCTGGATGACGATCTCCTGCTACAAGTGCAGCCATTTTCGCAACATCCATTGATGATCCTCCACCCAACCCAATTACACATTTGGCATCAAATGAGCGTATTATTTCAGCTGCTTCATCGATAGAAGCAGCTGTTGGGTCACTTTGTACATTACTAAACACCCTAGTATCTATACCTTCTTTTTCTAACGCTTTTATCACAATTTCTGCTAGCCCTACGTTTATTACGCCAGGATCTGTGACCAACACAACCTTGTTTTCCCCACTTATATCCTTTACATCGCTCCCAATCATTAAGGAACGATCAATTCCAAAGGCGATACGAGTTTGTGGTATAAATTCAAAAGAATGACTCAAAATGATTCCTCCTATAGTCCATCTATATCCTACTTCTAAAACTTGTGATATTGTTTTTCATCCTAAGATACAATGTCCAAGGCATCGTTTTCTGGTAATGCCTTTTGTGCGGGTTCGGCGGAAAATTCAATAACTGAACGCCCAACATTAATGCAATTACAGTCATTAAAAGAATCAAAGGCTTGATTAATGTCATCTAGGCTAATTCGATCAAGAACAAGTTCATCCAGCAAAAATTTCCCGTCGAGATAAAGCTGTGAAATTGCTGGAAAGTCACGGAAGGGTTGAGTATCTCCATAGAAACTTCCTTTCAGTACCTTCCCGACGCGATGAAATCCACCTGCTGGGATACTTAAGTTCATCGTTGGATTAAAGGCACCCACTGCAACAACAGTTCCTCCTTTTCGTGTCGCTTTCCAGGCACTTTCAGTTGCACCTGTATGACCAGAACAATCGATTGCAAAATGAACGCCGAATCCACCTGTTAGCCCTTTTAACGCTTCATCAACATTTTCTTTTGCAACATTAATCGTATGAGTAGCACCAAATTTTCTGGCTATCTCAAGGTTTGCAGGCTTTACGTCACATGCTATAATTTTTGATGCTCCTGCAATTCGCGCTCCCTGAATGGCATTAACTCCCACTCCACCAATACCAAACACGGCTACGGTTGAACCTGGGGTAACTTTTGCTGCGTTTACTGCTGCACCGTATCCTGTTGCCACACCGCATCCAATAAGAGAAGCTTGTGCAAGTGGCATTGCATCTGGAAGTTTAACGCACGACATTTCTGGAACGACTGCATACTCTGCAAATGTGGATAGCAAGGAATTGTGATAAACCTTCTCCCCGTCTTTACTCAAACGTGAAGTTCCATCTAATAGGGTTCCAGCAAACATTGGACCAAAAGCAGACTCACATAAATGAACTGCACCAGTGACACAAAATTCACATGTTCCACAATAAGGAACCCAGCTTAACGCCACTTTATCCCCAACTTTCACCTTTGCTACATTGGGTCCGACAGCAGCCACAATCCCTGCACCTTCATGACCTAGAATGGTTGGCGTTGGTGTTGTTTCATCATTTATTGCGTTTAGATCACTGTGGCAAACACCTGTTGCTGCTATTTTTACAAGTACTTCATTTGCCTTTGGTTCAGCAAGATCCACCGCCAATATTTCAAGTGGTTTTCCAACACCTGTCATAACTGCAGCTTTCATCTTCATCTTTCTTTCCCTCGATTCTATCTAATTATTTTGATTAATACGCAACCCAAATCGCTTTTGTTTTCGTATAAGATTGTAACGAATGAACTGCGTACTCTTTGCCCCAACCGCTTTGTTTCCAACCACCGAACGGACTAGCAAAGTCATAACAACCGTACTTGTTAATAAAGACCATTCCAGCTTCAAGTTTCCTTGCGACACGGTTTGCACGGGATATGTCCTTTGTCCAAAGACCTGCTGCTAATCCGTATATCGAATCATTTGCCATTGCAATGACTTCTTCTTCTGTATCAAATGGAATGATACACAGGACAGGACCGAATATTTCTTCTTGTGCAATTGTCATTTTGTTCATTACATCAGCAAAAATTGTTGGACGAATAAAATAGCCATTTGCATTTTCTCCCGTCACATCTCTATCCCCACCTGCTACAAGCCGAGCTCCTTCGTTTTTACCTGCTTCAATATAACTTAAAATAGACTCCATATGAGCTTTAGAGACTTGAGGTCCTTGATTACTTTCAGGATCGAAAGGATCTCCGCATTTATAACTGTTGGCAAACTCCACAAGTTTTTCTACAACTCGGTTGTAAATATCACGCTGAGCAAAAAGACGTGTAGGAGCCGAACATTTTTCTCCTTTATGAGTGAATAAACCGAAGAATGAACGTTCAATGGCTGCGTCTAAGTCTGGTGCATCGCTGAAAATTATATTTGGTGATTTTCCACCAAGTTCCAACGTAACTGTTTTTAAATTTGAGTCAGCTGAGTCATGAACCAATTTCTTTCCAACACCAGTGCTTCCGGTAAAAGAAATTTTGTCAACATCCATATGACGACTAATAAAGGAACCAATCGATCCTTTACCAAGTATTAAATTCAAAACACCTGGTGGTAAAATTCCTGCCTCATCAATAATTTCGAAAAGACGAATCGCAGAATAAGATGTTGTGCTCGAAGGTTTAAGAACGACTGTATTTGCCATTGCCAGAGCAGGTGCAAGCTTCCAAACAGCCATACAAATTGGAAAATTAAATGGAACAATTTGACCGCATACGCCAATTGGATCACGAGTCGTATAACTTAAGAAATCACCTTCAACTGGATTGTTTTCACCGTAATATTTATCTGTCCAACCCGCATAGTACTCAAATAAATCAGCCGCTTCTTGAACGTCATCTTGATAAGACTCTTTGTATAGCTTTCCGTTATCTAGTGATTCGAGAGTTGCAAGTTCTGCTTGGTGTTCGATTATAAGAGCACTAATTTGTCGCAACTTTTTCGCACGTTCTTTACGAGTCACATCTTGCCAAGGACCTTGGTCAAACGCATCTCTTGCTGCTTGTACAGCCTTATTGACGTCTGCTTCTGTTGCGCTGTGAATAGAACCTGTTACTTGACCATTCGCAGGATTAATTGATTCAATTATTTCTTCACTTGAACTGTTCACCCATTGTCCATCGATATATAATTTCTTTGTTTCCTTTAACCATTCTTTTGCCCATGCTAATTTTGGTTGATGAATTCCATCAAAATAAATGGTTTCCTCAGTTTTTGTCAATTTTGTCGCCTCCATAAAAATACGTTTTTACTCCGTCTATGCCTGTTTCCTTCATTAATTGTGTAATAGCTTTGTAGCCATGTCTTTCCTTCAGTTCAACCACTAATGGGATTACCGTGTTAGATAAATTCTCACAGCGCTTTTCATTCACTTTTAAACCTTTTAAACAGTTTTCTCGAAAGGAGGATAGCGTTTTTTCGAGCATCGTCATTGAATCAAATATATTAGTAGCTGCTGATCCTTCAAACACATTTAAATCTAACTCACCATGCTCAAGTGTGGCTTCGACCGCACGATCGTTACCAATAACTTGGAAACAACTCTGAATTAACGTCTCTGGAATAACAGGATTCACCTTACCAGGAAAAAATGATGATCCTGCCTGTACAGCAGGTAAAATAATCTCCCCGAAACCAGCCTCAGGTCCTGATGAAAGGAGTCGTAAATCTTTTGCTAGTTTAATAAGACAAGATGCTAACAAACGTAATTCGGTTGAAACGTTTGCTAGATCATCGATATTTTGAGCTGCATCAAATAAGTTATCACGGTGACGAAGCTGTATTTTAGTAACTTCGCAAAGCTTTTGAACGATAACATCCCGATATTCTTTTGGAGCTCCAACACCTGATCCAATGACAGTACCACCGAGGTTTATTTTTTGTAACGGAATAACTGCTTCATTTAGTGTTGCAAATCGCCGCCTTAGCATTGCTTCATACCCACTAAACTTGTCAGCCACCTTCACTCGCATCGCATCTTGTAAGCATGTGCGAGCAATGGTCGTTACCTCTTTAAATTCGACAACTTTCTCAAATATTGTCTGCATAACTGCTTCAATTTCTTGTCGAAGACTCGGAAACTTTTCGGTAATAGCTAGTCTAATTGCGGTATGACACACATCAGATGTCGATTGAGAAGCATTCACATGATCTATCGGGTGGACCGGCGCATAGTCTCCTAGTGCACCTCCCAAGCTTTTATTCGCTAGATTCGAGATTACTTCGTTCGTATTCATATTCGTACCAATACCGCCACCACCATGTAACATATCAACTGGAAAATGTTCGTGATGATTTCCTGATATAAGTTCATCACATGCTGAAACGATTGCATTCCCTATTGATCTGGGTAACAAGCCTGATTCTAAATTAGCTAATGCTGCAGCTTTTTTTACGCGTGCTAGTGCTTTGATGTATTCAGGATACCTACTAAGCGTTTTACCTGAGAATGATAGATTTTCTACTGTTCTATACGTATTGATTCCATATAGTACATAGCTAGGAAGTTCAACGGCACCGAACATGTCTTCTTCGATTCTGATTTTTTTCAAAAGTGACACCTTCTTCTGCTACTCTATCAATTTGTGTAAAACAAAAATGCTAGTTAATACTTTAGATAAACCGTTTTGATTTGTAAAAACTCCTCAAATCCGTGTTTTCCATCATCTCCGCCAATACCTGATTGCTTCCATCCAGCATGAAATCCTTGATAGGCTTCACCTTGCTGTCTATTAACGTATACTTCTCCACATTCAAGCCTTGTCGTTAATTCCATCACATACTTGTAATTGTTTGTATAGATATTTGAAGTCAGTCCGTATTCTGAATCATTAGCCATTTCAATCACTTCTTCTAATGATTCAAATGTGATAATAGGAAGCACGGGACCAAACACTTCATCAGTAACGATTTTCATATTTTGTGTACAATTTCCCAAAAGCGTTGGTGGATAAAAGCTGTCACTTAATCCTTCGATTAAACTACCACCGCATAAAATTGTAGCGCCTTCTTGTTCCGCATCAAGGACCATATTGTGTACTCGTTTTACATCACCAGCACTAATCAAGCATCCCATTTCAATATCTGGATTTTCTAATCCATCGCCAATTTGAACCTCTTGAAACTTTTCGATTAGACGTTTTGTAAACTCATTTACAACACTGTTATGAACATACACTCTTTCCGTGTTATTACACACTTGACCGGAATTGGCTAATCTTCCACCTTTAACAGCATTCACAGCTAAGTCGAGATCGACGTCTTCCATAACGATTGCAGGTGCTTTCCCACCAAGTTCTAATGATGTTCTCACCATATTCTTCACACATTTTTCAGCAATCATCTTTCCAACTCTTGTGCTGCCAGTGAACGTGACCATGTTTACTTTAGTTGAGGAGGTTAGCGTTTCACCAACAACATTGTCATCTCCAGTGACGATATTGATCACTCCTTCAGGAAAACCTGCTTTATCAACACACTCTGCAAATTCCAAAGCAGAGGTAGGCGATTTAATACTAGGTTTGATCACAACTGTGTTTCCTGAAATAAGGGCTGGAATTACTTTCCTAATTAACACATAAATCGGAAAGTTCCAAGGAATAATCGTGACAATGACCCCCAATGGTTCCTTGTACATGAGAATCTTTTCATCAGCATTGTCACTCTCGACAATTTCTCCTTCAATTCTTCTTGCCCATTGTGATTGATATTCTCCAAGATCTGTCGCATAAAAAGCTTCTGATTTTGCTGCGGACAACGGTTTGCCAGTTTCTAATGTGATTGCTTTTGCGATTCTATCTAAATGCTCTTCTTTTCTCATTAGGTTAAGTAAGTTCATAACATATTCTGCTCTTTGATAGGCTGGGACTGATTTCCAACTCCGAAAAGCCTCGACAGCACTATCAATCGCTTTATTCGTATCTTCTTCGGTTAAAGCAGGTACTTTAGCCACAATTTCTTGAGTTGCGGGATATTGTACATCCAAGTACGTTTGATTTGAACTTTCTACAAATTTTCCCTGAATATATGCTTGATACTGTTTCAAAAAATCCACCCTTTGTTTTCTGAAATTTTCTATCGTTTGGTTTAATCCATCGTTAGCGCTTACAATTATTAAACCGGGACGTTTCCACTTTCACCCACATAGAAATGTCTAATCTCATATTTTCTGAGCGCTTCCTCATCTAACTCTATGCCTAATCCTGGTTTTTCTGGTGCTACCAAGTATCCATCAGAATCAATCATTAAACGATCTTTTTGGATATAGTCACGACGATCATTTGACCATGCAGGGGGATCGTAAGGGAACTCTAAATATGGACAATTGCTTATTGCAGCTGCTAAATGTAAGTTAGCAAGTAATCCGATTCCATTTGTCCATGTATGTGGGCTAAACCAAGCACCACTTCCTTGTACAAGTTCTGCGACTTTCTTCGTTTGAGTAATTCCGCCTGCTAGTGCAACATCTGGTTGATACACATCAAGTGCACCCACCTTATTCATTTCTCTAAAGTCATACCAATTTCGGTTCATCTCTCCACCTGCAATGCGAATTCCAACCTTATCACGAAGTTTTGCCATTAAATCAAATTGGTGACATGGAAGGGGCTCTTCTAGCCAAAACACATTTAACGATTCTAATTCCTTTGCCACTTGATAGGCCATTTTCAAATCCCAAGTACTTTCCACATCCCATGGCATTTTCCATCCTTGGTTTGCATCGACCATTATCTCAAGTTTGTCACCAACTGCTTTTCTAACGGCTTCGACTACTTTAATGTCATCACGAACATCTTTGTGATGAAACCGAATTTTCATTGCTTTAAATCCTTGTTCAACAAAACCTACTGCTCGTTCTTCAGGTGTAACGATCTCACCTGTAGATGCGTAAGCGAGTATTTTATTCGATCGACCACCGAGTAATTTATAAACTGGTTGACCTGTTGCTTTTCCCATCAAGTCCCAAAGAGCTAAATCTAACGGCCAGCAGCGACCATAGTGGAAATCAATATTATCAATCACTTGTGCATGACGCTCAATTGCAAATGGATCTTGCCCAATAAATAAATGTTCATTACCTTCAAAACCCATCATTAGGTCGCCTGAACCAACACCAGTAATTCCTTCATCTGTATGTACGTATACAACTGTTGTAGCAAATTTCTTGCGCGGTTCCGGATCCCAAGCTGCTTTAAATGGTGGTTCTAGTGGCAGTAAATATTGTTTGATGTCGATTGAAGTAATTTTCATTTTAGTCCTCCTATTGCTAACGCCTTCACTTTTGTTTTCAAAACTAAAGTCAAAAGTAAAACTTTTATTATAGCCGTATCTTAGCACTCTTCTTTTTTCTCTGGTTGTATGAATTTTCTTCACTAATTGTAGAAAAATTATACAATGTTATAAATTTTCAATTTATTTAACTCAACTCGCCTTTCTCCAGTGATCAAGCAAATTTATAATGAATAAAAATACTACAACTTACACTTAAATCAAAGAAGCGACTAGGTTTTTTCCAACAACAAAAAGACCGTCTATTAAAGATCGGTCCTCAGTTTACTATCTAATTGAAAAAATAGAACAAACGTTAATTAATTAATCCCTTTTCTTCAAGAAATACTTTCGCTACTTTCGTTTCTTCGATATGTAGAACGTCTACTTGATAATTTAATTGGATCATTTCTTGATGTGTGATGCTTTTTGACAACTTTACTAGAATTGATTGAATATCAGGGTAATTTTCGATTATTTTCTTTGTAACAACAGGTGCAGCATTATATGGTGGGAAAGCTTTTTGATCATCTTCTAAGAGTAGTAAGCCATATTCACTAATCCGACTATCTGAGACCATTCCAATAGATACATCAACTCGCTCTTCTCGCACTGCAAGGGTCAATAAGTCTGATTCTATCGCTAGTAATTGATTTTCAGACAAGGTAAATTCATAAACTTTCTCTAAATGATTTAATCCGTCTTCTCGTATTAAAAATTCCTCATTTGTGGCGAACTTTAATTGATGATTACTTTTTTTCATATATTCAATTAAATCGCTAACTGTCTTTAACTGATGTTGCTTTGCTAACCCCTTTTTAACCATAATCCCCCAACTGCTGTTAAAATGGCTATTTTCAAGCCATATGATATTTTTACGCTCGTCTTCTTTTTTTACTGTATCAAAGGCCTCATATGGATCATAGATTGGTGGATATTTATGATAATACATTCTAGCAGTATTCGTGTATTCCCAATACAAATCAATCACTTGTTCTTCAATCGCGCTACGGATAGCGGGGCTGTCCAAAAAGCGAATTTCATTGACGCTATATCCTCTATCGCGTAAAAGTATTGATGTCATCGTCATTAAGATATATTGTTCTGTTAATGACTTGGCACCTATTGTAATTGTTGGTAAATCAGTTGAAGGAATTGGTCTCTTTTTCTCCTCTTTCTCTCGTAGACTACACGAAGTCAAAAAAAGTATCGAAATTATGATGAGAAAGGAATTTTTAAATAAAAGGGCTTTAAATGTCATAGTAACCACCCTATATCTTCAAGCCGAATTTTTTCACTTTATAGATAAGTGTATGTCTTGCTATACCTAGTTTTTCTGCTGCTTTTGTTTGATTTCCATTTGTTTCTTCTAACGCTTGCTTAATCATTTTCTCTTCGACTTCTTCTAAAATCTGTGGAAGATTCCCTGATAGGAAGTTGTGATTATCTGCATGATTTGTTGAGGCATCGTCATCGGTTGGTTCAAATTGAAAAGAAGTGTGAACTAAATCTTCCGGCAGGATTGTTCCAAAACGCTTTAGAATGTGAACACGCTCTAGTGCATTAAGTAATTCACGTATATTTCCTGGCCAGTAATGATTTTGAAAAATAGTCATACTTTTACGATCAATTTTAAGGTCCTTGTTGTACTTGCTATTTAGTAGTGAAATCTGGTGTTCAATAAAAATAGGTATATCCTCTTTTCTCTCTCTTAGAGGTGGAATCTCAATTTCTATTAAATTTAACCGATAATACAAGTCTTCCCTGAATATTCTATTTTTCACTAGTTCTTTAAGGTTCTTATTTGTTGCAGTTATAATTCGTACATCTACAGACTGGTAATCTTTCTTGCCTAGTTGCATGACTTGCTTGTTTTCTATAACATTCAATAGTTTTGCTTGCATGTTCGGAGATATCTCACCGATTTCGTCCAAGAAAATTGTCCCTCCAGAAGATGCTGCTATTTTTCCGCTTTCTGTATGATTTGCCTCGCTAGCTGTTCCTTGTTGATTACCAAATAATTCGCCTTCTAATAAAAACTCGGGAGTTGTCGCACAATTTATTGCCAGAAGTGGTCCTTTCTTACGATTACTTTGTTCATGAATCCATTTGGCAAGGGTTGTTTTACCAACACCACTTTCCCCTAAGATTAAAATACTAGCATCTGTTTCTGACACTTGTTTCAAAAGGTCGATGATTTTTTTCATTTTATTACTTTGAAAGGCAAAGGTGTCCCGAACTTCTTTTTCTATTGTTTTATTCTCATTACTTTTTTGATTACAAATTTTCAACACAATATTTTTTAATTCTTCTAAATCCATCGGTTTATTTAAATAATCGACGGCACCTAGTTTCATTGCTGAAACAGCACTTTCTACGTTACTAAATGCTGTTAACATAACCACTGGGATTCTTTTATTCATTTTCTGTATTTTTTTTAGAACATCCAATCCAGTCATATCTGGAAGCATATAATCTAAAATTACAGCATCAACATGTTGGGTTTTAACTATTGAAAGTGCTTCATTCCCACTATGGGCAAGATACGTGATTACATCAGTCTTCTTTAATTTACGGGCGATTAGTTTGCAAAGCTGTACTTCATCATCTACGATTAACACTGACAAATTTTTAGTCATTTTACACGTTCCCCTCGTGTCCTACAAAAAAACAACATTCTACTTTTGTTCCATCATTGGAACTATGAATTGTTAATTCTCCGTTGTGCTCTCGAATAATGTCTCTTGCAATTGTTAATCCAAGACCGTTCCCTGTTTCTTTTGTCGAAAAAAATGGATCAAATAGCCACTTTATTTCTTTTTCAGGAATCCCCTGACCTGTGTCTACTATTTTCACAATAACAAATTGGCCTTCTCGCACTTGTTTTTTCTCATAAATAAAAACAGTAAGTGTTCCACCCTTTGACATTGCATCTAAAGCATTTAAGATTAAATTTAAAAAAGCTTGTATTAACTGATCTTCGACACCTATCAGTTTTGGCACAAAATCAAAATCTCGAATGACTTGTACTTTCGACTCAGTTGATTTTAGTCGCACTAGATGCAGTACTTCTTCCATCACGTTCCTAACATCAATGGGTTCTGCATCTTTTTTATTAATCTTGGCAAAACTCAAAAAATTATTGGCAATTACGTTCATCCGAACGACTACCTGTTTAATGTCCTTTGACAATTCAATAATTTCTTCTGGGCAAGCTGCTTCCTCTACTTCTTCAACTAATAATTCCGAGGATCCTGATAAAATCGCTAATGGGTTTTTAATCTCATGAGCAATTCCGGTTGTGATTTGTCCAATGAGAGCAAGTTTATCATTTTGCTTTAGTCGTGATTCTAAAAGTTTCACTTGTGAAATGTCTTGTAGAACAGCGATACTTCCAATTGACTCTTTTTGCTCGTTATAAAATCTAGCTGTCGCAATTTTTATCATAAGCTTTTGTCCATCAGCATTTATAATATAACTTTCACTCTCGCTTGATGGTTGGTGAGAAACTAAAGAATGGAGCAACTTGAAATCTCTGTTATCATTCTTTATGGGAAGTTCAGATAGAGGAATACCGATCATTTCTTCACGAGAATAACCAACCATTTTTTCTAGCTGTTGATTTACATATGTAATAATCGCATCTTTATTAATTGTTATGATTCCATAAGGAATTCCCTCGATTACATCATGAAGGTATCTTTCCTTCTCCTCTAACATTTTTTGGTTCTTAAAATTACTATTTCCAACTGAGATAATTGTTCTTCTTAACTCTCCTACCTCATCATTTCGTTCGTTCGGATACTCATTTTCAGACTCGAAGAACATTTTTTCACGGTATTGTTTAGAATATTTTGTTAGACGAACAATTGGATAGACGATATTGCGAATGCCCATCCAAATAAAAAGAAGAGAAAGAGCGATAATTCCTAAAAAACTAATCGTAAAAAGAAATGAAAGCTTTCGAATAGGCTCAAAAGCAATGTTTTCTGGAACCCCATATACTAGTCCCCAACCATCACGCATCGTTTGATAGGCAATGATACTTTTTTCGTCTAAATAGTCTTCCTTCATAACTCCAAATGAATCATGTAATAATTTGTTAAAAATTAATTCAGATGAATAATCAAAACCAATTTCCTTTTCATTAGATGAGGAGAACACTCTACCCTTCCTATCAACAATATAACTAAAATGCCCTCTTGAAACACTAAAACTTCTTAAAGTATCTGCTAGAAAGTCCTGACTCAGTTCAGCTACTAAAACTCCTATAAACTGCTGTTTATCATTAAATACTGGAACTGCGACTGAAACAGCCAAGTCGTCACGAAAATTAATCGTATAATCAGAAACTGCATAATTTCGATTCCATTTAACCTCCTCAAATTTCGGATAATCATAGACAATTGAATCCTCCACTCTAGGAACAAAAGGTGCTTCAAATATTAATTTTTTTTCGTCATTTAAAAAATATAACGTATGAATAATAGCACTTTGAGAGATTGCTAGTTTTGAGCGTTGATAGATTAAATCTACATCAAGTTCATCATCTGTATCGTTCCCAGAAATTAATTGTAATTGAAGGACAATTTCAGATATTTCTTTATTAATTCTTTTTACTAAGCTATCCGTATCAGATATATTTGTTTCGATAATGTCTCTTTCAATCATTCGTTCTGCATACCCAACGATTAATTGGTAAATAAGGATAGTCGGAAGAATAAAAGTAATTGCAAATAAAATAACGTATTTTTTTGTGATACTTCGTTTGATCGGTTCAATCAATTTTGTATAAAGCGTTTTCATTTCATCGCCTCCATAACTTAGAAAGAGGAGGTACGTCTCTTATAAAGAAATATATTATTTATCATAGTACTATGATCCTTTTTATTCAATACTAATTAATGGCATATACCTATACCTAAAAGGAGCTACAATTACTTTTACTTCTTCATTATTTGTGTGAAAAATATATAATTCACGAGTTTGGTTTTCAGCATGTAGTCTTTTATATACTTTCCATGCTGCATTGCCGTTCTCAAAGTCGTCAATTACTGACATTTCTTCTATGACTCTTTCTTTTCCTTTAGTTATTGATGTTAATGTTCCACTAAGACACAGCGTTCTGGGAAATGCTGACGAACTTCAGAGCATTTCATTTCTGTTCCTCCGTTTCTCATCGTTTAACTATACTATGATTATAATACATGAATTTATTTGTCGCTTCTTTTACAGCTCTTGATCACTAAAAAGTGCCTGGTCACTACCCAAAGTATGTCGACAATTCGTCGCCAAATTTCGGGTGGACAGTGGCTTTTAGGAAGGACAGTCTGTGGTATATTAAGGTCTATTTTCTGACTTCATTCTGCAAAAGTTGAGATCATAAAAAGACTGACCCTGTTATTTTTCTTCAGTGTTGGCCAGTCTTTATGAACTATTAATATGAGGTACTTTTACACAGGCTATTAGTTATCCTGCATCAATACTCGCTGGTGATTCTATTCCTTTTTCAATCTGCCTTCCCTTTTCCTCAAATATAGGACTAGACTCCGCTTTTGTTATCAGTGATATACCCACAAATGACACAGTTGAAATAATTAATGCGATTGCCCCTGTGTCTAGGGCAGGAACATAAATTTCTTTTACTTTCAATATATAAAGCCCTACACTAAAAATAAACCCTAGTGATGATGACCATATTGCCGCGATGCGCGTTGCTCTTTTCCACAATATACCAATGCTTAAAACCGGAACTAGAGATGCTGCAAAGATACCCCATGATGCGTTTCCTAGCCACCCTACTATATCTGGCGGGTTTAACGAAAGTAAAAATGTTACAACGATAACTGCTAGTGTAATCCATCTAGAGAGAGCAAGCTCTGTCTTTTCTGGAATCTTTTCACCCTTTTTAATAATTTGTTGGTAAATATCTCTTACAATGGAAGAACTGGCAACCAAGAGAAATGCTTCACTTGTTGACATAATCGCTGCCATTACAGCTGCAAAAATAATACCTGCAACAAGCGGGGGAAAGAAAGTTTCGATAAACATTGGTGCGACAAGATCAGGTGATGCAGGAACAGCCATCTCCCCACGCTCAACCATGACCCTAGTATAAAGACCAACAAACCATAGTAGAGCTGTAAGTGCATATGTTGATGCAGCGATAATGCAAGCCCATTTCAGCATAGAAAGTTTTCTAATCATATAAAACTTTGATACAACATGCGGTTGTCCTTGATGTCCTATAACATAAATGAAAAAATAGGAGATGAAGGCAAAAATCCCAATTGGACCTGTCGTATGGAAGGCCTGCACCATGTCAGGGTTAATGCTTTCCAACTCTGTGTTTAACTGCGACATTCCACCAACCATCCTCATTCCGCCGATAAAAACGATAAGCGCCCCAACGACCATCACGATCATTTGAACGAGGTCAGTCCAAACAGCACTAATCATCCCACCGCCAACGACGTAAACTGTTAAAATAGCAACCCCTATGAATAAGGCAAGCTTGTAATCTACACCCAGAACTGTTTGTAACATATTACCTAACGCTTTGTATTGCGCCATTTGATAACCAATAGCTCCCCCTAGAATCGCTAGTGCTGTGATTCCACGAACAGCTTTACTGTTATATCGAATCTCTAACAAATCTGGAATCGTTAGTGCACCAAATTTTTGAGTAATTCGTCTCATTGGTTTTGCAAGTACTAAAAAACTAACAAAAATACCAGCCGTTGCAAAAATCCCGATCATAAAAATTGCATAACCATGCTCATATACGAGGCCAGTTAGCCCTATAAAACCATAACCAGACATAGTAGTTGAAGAAATTGCTAGGGCAACAAGCCAAGGACCAAACCTTCTTCCTCCTGTATAGAACGTGTCCATGTCCTTCTGATGTTTCATTGAAAATAACCCGATAATTAAAATAACGAGTAAATATAGTACTCCTATAGTAAGTATCATTAAACATCACCCTCTTCTTCATTTTTGAATGCCATAGCACCCCAGATCCCCGCTGCTACTAGTGATAAAGGCCAAAATACAAATAACATAAAAGTCATTAATGATGATAATCCAAACATTTAAAAACCTCCTTGAAATAGTTTGGTATATTGATACTTTATTATTTACTGATCAACAAAGTTTGGCTTTCGTTTTTGAATAAAGGCTTCCACACCTTCCTTCACGTCTTTCGTTTGAAAAACATGACCAAAATTAACTGCCTCAATTACTAGACCTTTCTCAATTGATTGTTCACACCCATCATCTATGGCACGTTTAGCATAAGAAAGAGATGGTAAAGAAAAGCTACACATCTTTTTTGCCAGTTCTTTTGCTTTTTCAAGTGATTTCCCAGCTGGAACGACATGACTGACAAGTCCAATTTGTTTCGCCTTTTCTGCTGTTAGCGCCTCCCCTGTAAAGATCATTTCCTTTGCTTTAGATTTACCAATTAATCGCGGAAGCCTTTGAGTTCCCCCTGCCCCTGGAAACAGACCTAACTTAATTTCAGGCAGACCAATCTGCACATGTTCTTCTGCAATGCGAATGTCACAGCATAATGCAAGCTCGCAACCTCCCCCTAATGCATGACCGTTAATTGCAGCGATTGTTGGTTGAGGCAAACGATCTATTTTATTTAGTGGTTTCTGGAGCCAAAGTGACTTTTCCTTTGCTTCCTCCATCCCTTTTCCCATCCAATCTGGAAAGCCTTTAATATCTCCTCCTGCAACAAAAGCCTTTGTACCTGAACCAGTAAGAATGACGACTTTTATATTGAAATCGCTTACAATTTCATCTGCAACCAGTGACAATTGTTCAATCACATCTACATTTAGCACATTTAAAGGTGGATTTTTTATTAAAATCGTTGCAATATTCCCCTCTTTCGACCATGATACAACTTGCTGCTTTTCCATCCTATATCCTCCTCAAATACTACTAAACTCTTGTCTTAATAGATATTTCTTAACCTTACCAGAAGGTGTTCTAGGCAAATCGTTAACAAAGATGACCTTTTTAGGTTTTTTATAGCTAGCAAGATGTTTTTTACAATATTCAATAATCTCTTCCTCAGTAAGATTCTCTCCTATTTTCTTTACAACAATTGCACATACAGCTTCAATGTATTTTGAATGAGGGATACCTATGATCGAGACATCCTTGACCTTGTGGTACCGGAATAAAACATCCTCAATTTCTGCTGAGTAAATGTTTTCACCGCCACTCCGAATCATGTCCTTCTTTCTGCCTGCAATAGTTAGGAAGCCATCCTCATCAAATCTTCCTAAATCTCCCGTTTTACACCATCCGTTTATAAAGGTTTCCTTCGTAGCCTCAGGCTTTCGCCAATAGCCCACTGAAACCGCTGGACTTTTAATCGAAATTTCTCCAATTTCTCCGACAGATACTGGTGTTCCACTATCATTAATAATTTTAATTTCTGTAAGAGGCATCGGCTTTCCAACAGTATGACCTTTTGTAAAGGCGTCTTGTGGATCTAAAGAGGCTGCGATTGGTGTTCCTTCTGTTAGTCCGTAAACTTGAACTACCTCAATATGAGGAAATGTTTGCTTTAGTTGTTCAAGTGCCCATGGCATTAGAGGATCTCCGCCAGTATAAATTGTTCGTAAATTTGCTAGCTCATGCTGGTCGATTAATGGCGAATTTAACATTTCATAAATCATAAAAGGAAACAAAAAACAATCAGTTACATTTTCGTTTTCAATTACGGAGAGAATTCTCTCAATCTCAAAACCTTGGCTTCTTGTAATAACAACAGTTCCACCCATCAAAAGAACTGGAAGTGCGAGATCCTCCATTGCCCCGACATGGTAGAGTGGTCCGGTCGTCATTCCAACTTCCGTTCCTGTGAAATTCCATTTCAATGCTTGCATGACAGAAAACCAAAATGTCGTTTCATGTGTCCAAATTGCAGCTTTAGGCCTTCCCGTTGTTCCTGACGTATACATCAGCATGACTGGGTCGCTCATTTTAAGTTGATCTGCATTAATTTCAGCTACTGAACCACTCTCTAAAACACTCCAGGGCACTGACCAATCTGGAATTGTCTGGTTTCGATTCGGCAAACAAATATAATGCTCAACAGGTACACATTCTCGAATGGAATCCAACTGAGAAGCTAAGTTCGAGTGGAAGCACAAAATTTTTGTATCTGAATCGCTTAATGCATATTCAAATTCAGCACTTGAAAGCCTAAAATTTAGACGAACCGCGATTCCTCCTATCTTTGCAATAGCAAAATAAAGACCAAAATATTCAAGGCAGTTATAAAGCAAAATACCGACACGATCCCCTTTTCGAATTCCAATTTGAAGTAGTTTATTTGCATAAGAATTAGATATTTGATCGAGCTCTTCATACGTCCAACAATTTCCTACTTCATCTTTTATTGCAATTTTATAAGGGTTCACTGTCCTTGAGTCACTTGAAATTCTTCTTGAGAAATAACCGATATCCAAGAAAACTCCTCCTCTCTATTCACTATCACTTTAATAGCAAGTTTTGTGCCAAAAGGTATAAACTTATATATTTCAGTGTTCTCTGAATTCTTAGTTAAAAAATACCATATATATTTTCCGGATCTACGGAAACTAATCTTTAACAATATCTTTTTAATAGCTATAGTAAAGGACAATAAAAAAATCCGGAATTCTGGAGAAATTTCCACGATTCCGGATTTAATCAGTGATTTGATACTTTTTTATTTTTTCGTACAAGCTAGACTTTCCCATTCCTAGAGCTTTCGCAGCTTTGATTTTATCAAAATTCACACGTTTAAGAACTCTTTCGATCACTTTCTTTTCTGTTTCCTCCACAATTTCTCTTAGACTTCTCTCTTCTACTTTCCACGTCTGGGTTCTCAAATACTCTGGAAGTGTATCCGTCTCAATAACCTCGTTATCTGATAAGTGGATACATGCATCAATAACATTTTCTAATTCTCTAATGTTTCCTGGCCAATCATATTGCTCCATTATTGAAATGACCTCTGGTTGAAACGATGTGACTCGCTTTCTAATCCGAGTTGAGGCCTTTTTCAGAAAATGTTTTACTAGGATTGAAATATCTTCTCTTCGTTCTCTTAATGGCGGAAGAAACAACTGCACAGCGTTAATCCTATAAAACAGGTCTTCTCGAAAAAGCTTGTTTTCGATCATTTTTTCTAAAGGTCGATTTGTAGCTGTAATAACTCGAACATCAATTTCCTTTGACTGTAGAGAACCTACTGGCTCATATTCCTTTTCCTGAAGCACTCTTAATAACTTCGTTTGCATATGTTGAGGCATATCTCCTACTTCGTCTAGAAAAATGGTTCCTCCATCCGCGAATTGAAACTTCCCGATTTTCCCTCCCTTTTTTGCCCCTGTAAACGCACCCTCTTCATATCCAAATAGTTCAGATTCTAACAAATGTTCCGGAATTGATCCACAGTTCACTTTAACAAACCGTTTTTCACTTCTGTCACTAAGCAGATGAATACTATGAGCAATTATCTCTTTCCCCGTACCACTTTCACCTCTAATTAGTACGGAGATATCGCCGCTAGATATCTTTAATACTTGTTCCTTTAACTCGGTTATTTTTTGAGAGTTTCCAACCATGTCGTGCAAGGAATATTTTGAGCCGTTGATTTCCTTCCATTCATTACGATAAAAGTTAAGTTCAGATAACATCCCCTTAATGTGACTGTTCATTTTTTTCCATTCTTCTAGATCACGAAATATGATTGTCCCAATTGCAGCGATGATTTTTTTATTTTTAAGGATTGGAATTCGATTAGCAATCACATAATCCCCACGTAAGAATTGTAAATCTGTCATTTCTTCCTTCCCAGTCTGTACTACTAAATGCATTCTCGTATTCTCAATTACATTTGTCACATGTTCACCAATCACTTTACTTTGTTCAACTTTTAAAAAACGGCAATAGTTGTCGCTCATATAGCGAATATCTCCATTACTATCCACGATTACAACCCCATCGTAAACGCTTTCAAATATTGAATCTAGCAATACTTCATTATTTAAAAATTCAGTCTTTTCCATTCAATATTCTCCTCTTACAAGAGTTCTTTATTTATATACTAGCATTAATTAAAATTCAGTGCGCTTTTAACTAGTTATATTTAATAATGGGTTATATGTATATTGACTCTTAATTCTTTTAATTTTGAGGAAGGTAACTCATCACTTCTAGGTAAGATTTTCGTAATTTAATAGGAGTAATTTTCTAGTAAATCTTAACATTAGATCTACAAATCTCCAAGAGTATCGAAAAGAACCGCCTATCAGGTTCAATGATAGATGGTTCTTCAATTTATTTTATTCAACTTATGTTGACCCTGTGGACATATTATCCGCTTTTAAATAGCTTCATTTTCACCTTCATTAGCTTTGTAAACTTCCCTTTATCCAAGGGCGCGGTCGATAGGGACCGATCGGGATTTGAATTAGGCTGGTTTTTCCTTGTCGGTCCATTTTGTATATTTCATCACACAGGTTCGCATCAAATCCGAGTAGTGGGTGTCCTCCCATCTCTAGAGCTGACGCTACTAACAGTAATCGTTGCACGAGCATGCCCGCTTCCATTTGTTGAATACGATATCCTCTGTACCCCAGTTCCGATATGAAGTGATCTTTATCCCCTGCCACATGAAAGCAAAGCGGCACTTGGAATAAATTCACATTCCCTGCAGACATTCCGGATTGCATACGAAGTCGATGATCACCGAGATCTACCTGGCGTAACACATGATTATCACTATCATAATGATAAGCACCGTCAGGAATGTCTTCAACATTCTTCAAACAGCCATACAGTGAGACACGGGACTCGCGCTCCTTATGTGTTTCATCCAAATCGTTTCGATACAAGTATGCGGACGTAGCTTCATGCAGCAGAGTGGCCAACTGAAACATGCTTACCTTTCCAAAAATGAAATCCATGTCTGGTGAAAATCGCTTTTGACAAACCGACGCTAGATCATACGATAACCGCTTCATGTGAGGGAGAGCTACCACTTGACTCTCACAATTCAACTTCTCCCTCGGCTTTATTTGCCGAAACGATTGTGTTGATTCTAGCATGGACGCTTCATTCATCTTCGTTAACATTGGAAACTCTTTGATCCTCTGTGACCTGATGTAGTGATTAGTTTGAATCGCTTGCAACTCCAGGCACAGTTCGGTAGCAGAAACAAGCTCATCTCTGCCACCCCCATTCGTAAACCAACTTGTAGGTTCCACTGTTAGAGGGATAACTGCATACACACTCTCTTCTTCCTCGGTTAGTCCAAGTAGATGGTTGATCGCCCGATCTAGATATTGAAAGTACACACCTGAAGCAAAACCAAACCGTTTTGCTACTTCCAGTATCTGTCCAATCAGCACACCAGTATCCAACCCTTGCAGGCGGTAAGCAAAGTTATTGTATTTATAGAAGTTTTTCCAAAACATTGTTGACACAAAAACCGTACCAAAACAAGCGGACACGTCACAGCGATTACCTAGGGCCCGGGCTATATATGAATCGAAATTACCCTCTCTCAGGCATACTAAACGATGGTGTGCCACATCATAATGGTACACCCCGATAGGCAAATCCTCCATCTTCAGATAAATGTACAACTCGTTTGGATACAAGGCCCCACCAGAAGGAACAAATCGCCGAGACGACTGCATTAGTTCCGGCGCTTGATCTGTAGTAGGAAAAGCTGACTGGGAAAATTGAGTAAGGCCGAATACATACCAGAGAAAATGACCGATTTTCCGAAGATTAGGCTGTTCTGGTGCTTCCAATTCTTCAAGCGTCAGTGGTACTTCCAGCGATAGCGGAAAAACAGGCAAGTCACGGTAGAGCTTATACGGAAGCGGTGCATCTTCCCAATCCACTTCCCAGTCCGTTGGGCTTGCCTTGTCAATGTCAAAATGTAGATTGTGCAAAAATGTCTCTAGACCCAAATTCCTACCCTCCTAGTTACCACTTATGGAAACGGATGTGGATGTGGATTGAGCTGTTCAAGTGTCAGCGGTTGCTTCGTAAACCCAAGTTCCATTGGTACCCGTAGCACCCTCTCTAGACCTGTCACTCTCGTAAGGTGATGTCCGAATGTCATTGGCAACATCCCCGGAATCAGCACTTTCACGCAATGCAGTCCGTTTCGTTTCGTTTCCGATGTCGACTGATCCACCACAATCACATCGAGGTTCAATTGACGAAACTTCTGAAGAATGTCATGCAGATCATCGGTCAGATCTGTATGATTCGACTTCCACTTGAATTCCTCAGCAAACGTTCGCATCGGACGATTATCGTCTAGCAAAAACTCTAGGCGTTCTTGAGCCTGCGGCAAACCGTACAGCATGCCATGATCATCCATCTTCTGCACCAAGGAAGGATCTTGCAGCATTCGCATAAACTCTTCCTGGTTCGTCTCTAATTTCTCATCAAGCGTCTGCATCATGGCAGCCAACTCGTGAATCGTGCTTTTGACCGCCTGTACTGGATCCAGATGAGCTCCAGCTGCACAGATGATATTCAATCCCTTTTGCTTCCTATTTTTTGCCATCGCCCAAACGCTTGGAATTCCGTGTTCCATCGTCGAGTTATAAAAATGCAGATCATATCCTCCCACGGCCCGCACACGGTCGATCATCAACAGCAATTCTTGATCATTAGCGGAATAAGGGTCAAGACGTGGGAGGGACAACTCTGCGTACCAAGTCATTAGGAACGAATCACGTTCCACCACTTCCAAAATACCGTAGAAAATGGCTTCCTCCAAACTACCTCCTAATGCGCATCCGTTGGAAGTTTCATAGACAAATCCTTTTCCACACCCCAAGCTGTAATAGGCAAGCAACTCAGGAACCAAAATTGGACGCTCTTGCAATACCGAGTAGCCCCATACCCAATTTATCGGACGATCAGGGTTAAACTGTTCAAATGGAAAATCAGGCCGTGCGTACTGTTCCTTCGCATGAACTCCTACTTTGATAGGATTAAGCGCTTGATCTTTCAGATTATTGTAACTATCATAGACCACTGTCCGTTTTCCACGTGGTGTTATACCGCAGGACCGCTCCAAGCCCTCCAAAATGGCAGTTAACTCGCTTAATGCGTATGAATGAGTCCGGCCTGCTACACCCTCGTCCCCTGAGAATAACGGTAAATTTACACCTACATCAGCAAAAGGCGGTACAAGGTCATACATTTTTCCATTAAAAATACCCGTCCGGTGATCCAGATAGTCTTTAACGAGAACTTTATTTAGATCGTCCATCGAACGGCAGCGGTAACTGCCTTCAATCTTTGGACTTGGTTTGAGTGACATTCGAGCCGCGGTTGGTGAATCGTCAGGTAATTGACTACAAACCGGACATAATGGATCAGGCAGAAAAGTATGCCATGAACTTTTTAGTGTATTCAGATTGATTAAACATACCCGTCCTTCCGAGTGCACCTTATCACTTTGCAATATCCTTTGTACCTCAGCCCCGAGTAGGTGAGCGATTTGTAAAAGCCCTATACGCGATGCCCACGCGTCACGTGATATTCCACCTTCCGCTGCTAACTTCTGCCCAATTTCCCACATCTCTTTACGATCGCGTCCTGCCATAAGGTATCGCAAATCCGCACATTGAGAGCACCCTTTTGTGTCCGAGCGAACTAGCGGCCCGACCACTCCTTCTCCAAATGAAATGAAGCCTCGTAGCCAACGGATGCCGGTTGGACGTAAAACCTCTTCCGCTTTTTGATGAACGGAGGGATTCCAAGCATCGTGCAACACTAGAACTAATTCAGTCGCTTCAGGTAGTCCTGACTCGAAATCATTATATCGAACTACCTGGTATTGGGCTGACAATTCTTCACACACGTGGTCGGCTAAAATTCCTTCTCCGACAACGACTACCACTGCACTCACCGGGATTCCTCCTCTCGTAGCAACATACCATACACACTTAACAGTTCCTTTTTCCATAATGGTTCCAATGCTAGTTCGAAAACCAAGAGCCTCTTGTTGTTCCGTTCTAAGACTTGCATTGCGGATTGCAAGACCTCGGATTGTGATATGTCTTCACTCGTATGGATTACTAGGCTTTTGGGTACCTTTTCTACCAAAAACACGGACGAATCAATCAACCCTTGATTTTCCCCATCCATAAGCGCCTGTTGTAACGCTTTTTGCAACGCCCTTGTTGTATTCAAACCTACACTTCCATACCAGCGATTATTTGTACCGACCCATATCGAAGGAAAGCCGGACACTTCATTTCCCAAGCCGATGATCGGTGCACCCTGCATCGTGGTAAGTGCCTGTAAATAAAACCGGCAACGTTCATCTTCTACATCACTTAACTGCACCCGAGAGACAACATTCTTCTGATCGACCAGTTGTTTGCTCATTTCCACTGTTAAACACTTTTGCAATCCACGACAAACGCCTTCTGCAATTGTTTCTCCCACTCCGATACCAACATATTCCTCGGATTCTACGATACTCTTCTCTTCTTTCTGTTGTGGAGGAAGTGTGGTAACGAGCATATCCACCATCCGCGACACATACGCTTCAATTCCAGATAGACCCGCTTCTTTCCGGGCCTTCTCATGTGTCAATTCTGAACAGACAAAACTTGGTAGCAGCTCTGCAGGTCCTTCCGACAACGGGTCAACTACTTGAACGCGACATTGTGCTAACGGTAACTGCTTTAAATCCTCCTCCTCTAAAAGATGAAAAATACCGGATTCCTTTGATGTCAACTGGCTAAAGTACATAAGCAACCCTCTCGGTTCTCCTCTGCTCGAAATCTGTTTGAGCTTTAAATCAAAATCTTGAACCCATTCAGCTGCAGCACGTCCGGTCACTAGTAGATGAGGCATGAACGAATGCCAATTTCCTTCCAACGTATCCAAATCAAGCAGGAAGAATTGATTTATCTGTTCTGATTCAGTTAATCTCGTGACGTTTTTAAACAGTTCAAACACGACCACATTGGCCAACATCGCTCCCGCTGTGGAAGTGAAGCTGTGTAATTGCTCGTCATTATCAAACACTGATTGGTGTATGCTGCGCCAAGCAGACTCCCAACATCCTTCAGAGTCTGGATGAACCAGAGGACCTGCCAGACCCACCTGATGCAGAAAAATAGCAGGGAGGAACAGCTTTTTTTCTTCCCTACAAATCTTATGAAGAGCTCGTAGTTCCTCTACATCGCCTTCCTGGGACACATACAAAATCGAATCAAACGACTGCACGATTTCCCGCCAAGAACTTTCCCCCTCCTTTCTCAGGTTGACCTCCTCTACAGCTACCTCGGGGTCCGTTTTTCGGGCATGTACAACCAATTCTTCTAACCGCAGCCGATTTGTCGGTATTGAGTCCGTAATCAACACATGAAACTTAGGTAATCCAGTTTCAATCAACGAAGAAACTAACGAGACAAAAAAAGAGCCTGAGCCGATAGCCAACACTTTGGTCTGACGGTAGGCTTGAAAACGGTACGCACCTGAATCACCAAAGTTTTCTAAAAACTCAATTTGAGAAGCAAACTTTTTAAGAATCTGATCTCCCAATTGATGAGGACGGTCTTGACTTACATCCCGAACAAACCCGTTTTGATATAGCACTTCTGCAATTTCATACACACGATCTCGATATGGACCCGGCAATCCATTTGTCAAATCCCCCAACGTGTACTCACCATTGAACATTGGAATCAGTTTGTTAACCCACTGATCTATCGTACTGCCTTTCATATGGAACGAACTCAAATTGTTTCGAAAATACACACCGCTGTTTGGATCAGGGAGAAAAAAAGTGTCCCTTTTCACCTTCAGACACATAGAAGGGTTCAAATTTGTCATTCCGCTCCTCCTTATCCGTGAGCTGTCCAAAAATTAAAAATAGCTTCATATTCCATTTCCACTACAATCCTATGTACCGTAATTTGTCTCTTATGTCTAATCTTTTCAAGAAAAACCCCTGCAATTTATGCAGGGGTTTTTCTCGAAAACTAAAATTATCGACCGCCGCAACGTCCCCCGCCACAACGACCGCCACAACGACCACCGCAACGACCGCCGCAATTGCCACCACAGCGAAAGCAATTAGAGCAACGAAAACAATTAAAGCAATTAAAGCAGTTAAAGCAGTTAAAACAATTGAAACAACTAAAACATCTGAAAAAAATCCCAATTTGTCGATCTTGATCCGTATAGTTTTGATTAGGGTCCCAAGGAATTGCCTCGTTCGCCTGGAAATCACCAACATTCAACATTTGAAGTTCATTTTGGAAATTATTCACATTTATTACCTCCATATTTAAATTAACAACATGTGCCAATCACCTAAAAGGGGATCCGAACGAAAACAATTGTGTAACAAGAGACTAAAACCCATACTTTGAATACTCTCCTCAACAAAATATGAACTCTGCTTGGGTATTGTTACTGATTCAAATACCTATTTTTATTTGGTTTCCAGAGAGCTAAAGGAATTGAAAGGGACTATAGGGAAGAATGGTTATACAACAGAAGTTGGAGGAGCACTAATTCAGTGGGCTTTTAGAACATCAAACGTTGATAAAGTAATAGCTAAAACGCTAAAAACACGGCACTTGTTAAAAACGATGCCGTGTTCCTTTGCAATCTTGTAATTTTTAATTAAATAGTATATTTAGGGGGTGCTTACATTAATCTAAATTATGAATTACAGAAAATAATCTTTAGATAATCATCAATTCTACAACATACCTCTCTTACTTCATTCACAAAACGATTTCTTTGCCTAATAAAATATGTCATGGTAAATAAAAAATCTTCTGATGATACATTGCCCGAGTAGATATTTTTCACTTTTGCTAAACCTGGATAAGGTTGAAATGGGAAGGTATTATCATATTCATATTTACTAGAATAAGAAAACATTAGTCTATTTAATGTTCCTCCAACTATTTTTAATAGGTTGTTAAATGCATCAACATGTTCTATTTCTGTTTCTGAAAGTGTCTTTACCCTTTTAGAAAGGAAACCTAGCGCATCATGAATCGGTGTAAAATCAAATTGATCATCAGAATTTCTGTCCACTTCTTCGATAATTTTTCTGGTATTATCTACAAACGATCTTAAATTAATTGGCAGAATTTCCAAATTGGCAAGTTCATGGACCAGGGAAATATGCATCTTCGTATCTCGAACTAAAAGTTCTAAATCTATTTTGTCATACAAATCTTCCTCTGTATGCCACCACCAATTCCCGCCAGGAGTTTGATAGATTTTTTCTGCTTGTTCATACTTGAACTGAATATGAATCGGTATATTCGTCCCCCAGAAAGATTGATCTGCACCGCGAGGAAGGTATGCGAAATGATTTGGCTTTTGACCTGTAAAATATGCGATAATGTATTCTAATAATCGTTTATCTTCAATAGAGCTTGACCGTGGTATGACGTTAATGCTACCTTTTGTTCCAGGGAAATCTACATTGATGTGTGCGATACAATTTTCATTGATTTCATTCCAAAAATGATCACAATACCAAGTAGAGCCCGCATATCTTCCATTTGAATGACCTGGCCACCATGCCAATTTAATCCCTCGAAGCAAACTTCCTTTTTCACTTGAGAATATCCGGGCTAATTCAAGCAATAATGCATTACCGCCGGCATTATCGGTTGCGCCTTTATGCCATGAATCGTAATGACCTGAAACTAAAATGTATTGATCTGTCTTTCCTGGTATCGATGCAATCGGTAAACTTACTCGTTTTATTCCACTCTGTACATTTGTTTTCACGATGACTTTGGTATCTTCTTTTTCCATTCGTTTCAATAAATGCAACCCATCATGATTATTAATCCCTACGACAGGTATGCTTGTTAACTGATCTACATTATCAATAGTAGGAGTTCCCCAAATTGCGCCTACCGTTTCTTCATGAATGACCGTTTCAGGTGATGGCCAAATATGAATTAATCCCTTCGCACCAGCACTCTCGATTTTCTTAACGTAATCCTCATAAAAATTCCAGCTCACAACAATTTTCCCTTTAAAGTTTTGATAACGGTCCATCTGGTCAGTACCGTTATAACCTTCTTCACTGAAGAAGTCATAAACAGCTTCTCCTTCGATTCCTTCCGGGCAATGCTGGCTAAATGAGCGCGCCTTTGCGTTTATGCTAAAATTTTCAGAAGAGCTTACGATCACTTCTCCATGGATTGGATCACTGAAATACCCATCAAATTCATAACGTTCCTTTTGGACTCCAAAATTTTTAAGCTGTTCTAAAATATAATCAGCAGCTTGTTCTGCCTCATGTTCTCCTGTTAATCGTTCCCACTGGGTCAACGTTTTTATATGTTCATCCAATTGTTGTTTTTCAATCAATTCCAACAGTCCATCATATGTTGAAGGATTAAATTTATAGTTATTCAATTTATTCACCCTTTACTTCTTTACAAAATGGAGAAGTAATAATTTTTAATAATGAATATAATCTGCGAATAGGATAAAACCAGCTCCAATGACTACCCAGATTAAAAGCAATGGCCAGAAAAATTTGATCCAATCTTGATATTTAATCTTAGAAACAGCGAGACTTCCCATAAGCATTGCAGAAGTAGGAAGGATACAATTGGATAAGCCGTCTCCTAATTGGAAAATTAAAACCGTCGTTTGTCTTGACACGTCAATTAAATCAGCAAGAGGTACTAAAATTGGCATGGTCGTTGCTGCTTGCCCTGTACCAGAAGTAATAAAGATGTTCATGATGTTTTGGGCGGCATAAATACCTAACACTTGAATTTGACTTGGCAAATGAGCAATTGAAGTAAACATTCCATTTACAACTGAATCAATGATCGCACCCTGTTCTAAGACGACCACAACTCCTTTGGCAATACCGACGATAAAAGCACCAAAGGTAATTTCCTTTGCTCCGATCACAAATTCCTTCGCAATTTTACTTGGTCCATACTTTGATAAAAATCCAACAACAATACCTAATGATAAGAAAAACGCCGCAAGCTCCTCCATCCACCAACCTTTGCTTGAGACACCCCAAATTAAGACACCGAAACCTGCAACCACAGCTATGATGGTTAAATAATGAGTTACCTTTAAATTTGGTAAAGAGGCCAAGATATCCATTTTTCCTGCCCCTTCCTCTTTTTCAAGTTCTAAAGAAAGGCTAAGGGAAGGATCTTTTTTCACCTTTTTGGCATAGCGAATAATATAAGCACTTGTGACAACTAACAAAACAACTAATAAAATTGCTCGTAGCCACATGCCAGAAAATAATGGAATCTCTGCAATTGATTGAGCAATTCCTACGTTAAAAGGATTTAACAACCCTGCTGTAAATCCGCTAGCTGCACCCAACATCACCATGGCAGTACCTGTTATCGCATCATATCCCAACGATCTAGCAATCGCAATTCCGATTGGTACAAACGCCATAACCTCTGCAGACATTCCCATTGTAAAGCCACCAACAGAAAACAAAGTTAAAAATATCGGGATGACGACAAGTCTGCGATTCATAAAGGTTTTTCCAACCCTTGCTGTTACTGCTTCAATCGTTCCCGTAGAATTAATAATTTGGAACACTCCACCGATGATAAAAATGAAAAATACGGTATCACTTGCACTTGTTAACCCTTGAACAATGGCTAATGGGACCTCAATAAGACTAACGGGATTTTGCTCAACTGATTGAAATGTATTTTCTACTACAACCGTATTACCTGTTTCTTCATCCTCAACTCGATCAAATTCACCTGCTGGTAAAATATATGTTAAGAGTGCAGCTAATAAAATAATGAAAACAATAATAACAAATGTATGTGGCATTTTGAAAAAGCTAGCTAATTTCGACGGAGGTTTTGCTTTTGGTTCAATTGTTGATTTCGTATTCAATATAAAAACCACCTTTTTTATAGGATTTAACTAATGATAAATTCAACTTGTACTTACTTAGATTGTTTTTTCATCTTCCACATCTCAAATTCTTCTCGGATCGCTTGGAAATGAGCATTATTGCAGCATACGTCATAAGCAGTCATTGCTAAGGCTTTTGCTGCCTTATTTAAGCCCTGCATGCCAGCCTCTGATTTTGAAGCTTCGACAAATTCTGGAGTATGAGTGATGGCAACATCCGTAATTTTGATATACGGATGAATCGTAGCGGTTACTTGACCGACATTTCCTATGTCAGACGAACCGATTCCTCCTTTTTTTGGTGGCTCGATTACCTCTTCACCTAATAATTCCAAATTCTCTTTAAATAAGGAGGCTAACGTTTTATTATTATTTCGTTCCGCATAAACGAGACCCTCTGTGATTTCAATCCTTGCACCAACCGCTTCTGTAGCATGACGCGCAGCTGCGTATACCTTGTCGCGAACGACATTCAGTTCTTCTACTGTCTCCGCTCTTAATAAAAATTCTGCTTCACAGTAGTCCGGTACAACATTTGTTGCTTCTCCGCCTTTTGTGATAATCCCATGAATTCTAATATCATCTTTGAAAAATTGTCGCAATGAGTTGACAGTAACAAATGTGTTAATCACAGCGTCAAGAGCACTGATTCCTTTTTCTGGGGCAGAAGATGCATGCGCCGATTTTCCATAATATTTAAATGTTGCATCGACACATGCTAGTCCACCGCGAAGGACCATCGATTGTTTCTGCGGATGACACATCATCACCACATCAATATCTTCAAATACGTTGTCTTGAACCATTATGATTTTGCCTCCACCTTCTTCTTCAGCAGGTGTGCCTATAACAACGATTTTCCCTGGAAGATTTGGATGTGCCTCTTTTAATGCTAAAGCCGCACCGACTGTGGATGTTCCAATAATATTATGTCCACATCCATGGCCAAGTCCTTTTAAGGCATCGTATTCTGCTAATAAGGCAACGGTCGGTCCACCAGGCTTTCCTTCCCAAATTGCTCTAAACGATGTTTCTAGATTGGATATTCCTTTTTCAATTTCAAAACCAGCTTTTTCTAAAGGTTCTGTTAACCATTCCATTGCCTGATATTCATGAAAGCAAAGTTCAGGGTTCGCGTGAATCTTTAACGATAATTCACGTAGCTCATGGTCACGAGCATCTACAGCTGCTTGAATCGCATCTTTTCCTTCTACCAAACCAAAACTCATAAATATACAACCTCCCTCAACATTCTGAAAATTCATGATTTGATTATTCATTTTACGTTCTCTAGAACTATAAGTACAATTAATGTTTTTTTGGTTATATATAAAATTTTTTTATAGTATAAATATACAGAAATATAATACTTTATTAATTACTATTACGGAATAGTTTTTTAAAAGAAGAAAAAGAGAACACCATTTGTAGTGTTCTCTCTTTTTAACCAATATTCTTTATATAATTTACAAATGTAGAGACTGTGGCTAATTGCAGGGATGATTCACGATAGATCATCCATGTTCTTCTTTTCAGTTCCTGACCGTCTTTAAAAATTAAATCCTGACAAGTTAATTCATCCATTTCGTTAATGAATGCCCTTGGTATTATTGCATACCCTAGTCCTCTTTTCACCATCTCTTTACACGTCTCATAGCTGTCTACCTGCATGGAAATAAACGGTGATTGATCATATCGTTCGTCCCACCAGCGTTCAATGCTTTTGTCTAAAGGACTTGATGATATATTTTTATATTTCATCAATACAGCTGGCTCTTTTCGATTAATCATCGGATATTTAGGAAGTTCATGTAAATCAATTTCATTCTTCGCAATCAGGCAAATATTTTCTTCATTGAGAAGATACTTTTGATCTGACCAATTATAATCCCCTTTTACTATTGCAACATCAATCGTGCCTTCCATAAGCAAATCAAGCATTTCCGTACTAAAACCTGTATCCACATTCACATGAACTTTCGGATATTGGTTCACTAAATATTCTAAAATCGAAGGCAATTGGTAAAGTCCGAAGTTGCTGCTTACGCCTATTTTTAAATTTCCTTGCACTACATTTCCCATATTAAGTAAGTATTCTTTCGTCTTGCGTAAATCAGTAAGCATTCTTTTCGCATACTCTACTATATAGATACCAGCAGGTGTTATCTTAATGTTTTTCCCATTCTTTGAGAAGATCTTAATCTGAAATTCCTTTTCAATTTGCCGCAATCGATACGTCAAAGCTGGCTGTGTCATATAAAAACGTTCTGCTGCCTTTGTTAAATTCGAATCCTCATACAAATATTGCAAGATCAGACAATCCTTCTCATCCAAAACAATCACCTGCCCTATTATTTTAAACTAGATTTATTAAGTTATTTTCTATTTAAACATAGTGTAAGGGTGTTGTCTTTACATAAATGCTTTAAAGGCTTCCCATTATTCTCCGCTTAGATTAATTCTTAAATAAATATTTTTCATGAAAAAAACCAATGCTATTTATGATAAATAGGTAAAGGAGTATGATGATATGGGTAACCAAAGTGATGGACGACAAATTCGCTCAAGAGCTGAAAAAAGAGCAATCGAAAATGGACATGATGTTGAACCGAAGGAATTTTCCAGAGGAAATGGTAGTCAAAACAATAGAATTCCAAATAAAAATAAGAATTCATAAGTATTTGTATCTTAATCAAAAAAAGACTGAACACTGTTTCTTTTAGAGTTCAGTCTTTTCAAAATTGTCCTTATGCCCGTAGGCTTGTCCACTGCGAAATCTATTTTTTACTTTTCCAAATATTTTTTTAATGGTCCCCAATAATTCTCTTCCCAACCTGTTGAAAGATGCTCGCCTTGGCCTTCAGGAAAACCTGTGTGAGTTAATTCTAAAAGTGTTTCTTCTCCTTTTTCTTTTAACTCGATCTTAACAATCGAATAAACACCTTCTTCCCAGTTACCAGCACGCCATGCTTGGACCATTCTAACATTGGAAATTAACTCAATATTTCTTCCATAGATCATCCCTCCAAATAAAGAAAAGGCACCACCTGATTCACTACTGATTTCTGTTGGAGCTCCACCCGTTACTTGGCTAAATTGAGCTGAATCAATGAGTGCTTGATATATTTTTTGCGGAGTTTCTTTAAATAATTTTTCCTGCTTGATTGTGAATGTCATAAAAATTCCTCCTATTATTATTCCTTTATTGACCAAGGGTCGATCCCTGGATCAGTTCCCTCAGCTAAGATTTGAAGTCGGTTCATGTAATGCGACCAGCCATTACTATTGGATTTGAATTTTTCAACCGGGAGATTGTAGTGATGTAATTCAAGAATTGTCCCACCATCATGAGGAATCAGATTGAATTCAACGGTGCTAGATCCTGGTGGCATGATGTCAGAATCATTCCAACCCCACGTCCAAACCACTTTTTCATAAGGAACAATTTCTTTAAATTCTCCGATAGCAATGTCTTGACCGTTTATATCAATCCGGTATTTTCCCCCAATTGTAGGATCCATTAATACATTCTTTCCGATCCACTGGACCATTTTTTCTGGGTTAGTAAAAAAAGAAAATAACGTCTTTGGGCTGCATTTAATATAAATTTGCTTTTTCAAACTTTCCTTTGAATCAACTATCACGATTTCTCCTTTCTTCTGCTTCAGCTGCTTCCTTTAATAGCAGCAAGCTATCGTCCCAAAAGCTATCTAAATACTCCCTTAATTCTTTAAAGCCTTCCCTTCTAATGCGATAGTAGCGTTTTGTCCCTTCTTTGCGGACAACAACTAGCCCTGAGTTTTGTAAAACTTTTAAATGCTGTGAGATTGCAGGTGCAGAAATACGAAAGTAAGTAGCAATTTCACTAGAACTTAGCTCATTATTACGTAATAAATAAAGGATGTTTCTCCGATTAGGCTCTGAGATGGAATGAATAACTTTTTCAATCATATTTATAATTTAGCATACACTTAATTAAGCGTCAACTTAATTAAGTGTATGCTACATTATATACATATCTTTTCTACTCCCATTGTAATTATTATTTAAAAATGGAGTAATTATAAAAGAGCTAAATTTCCAATAACTAAAAAAATGGGGCTGCCCAGAAAGTCAGTGAAAGATGACTTTCCGACAGCCCCGTTTTTGGGAAGACTCTATTCTCTATGAATGTTGTTTTTCATTTTGAACCTTGACCGTTCCTTTCTGCTACAGGCACTTGCTTTCCGCGGGGAGGAAGTAGAGCCTCCTCACCTACGCCTCCGGGGTCTCGACCTTTCCTCTACACCCCGCAGGAGTCAAGTGCCTTCCGCTACAATCCACTCTTGGTTTAAATTTATGACAAAAGGAATCATCCTTATGAAATGAGCATTTCCGAAGTGAATAAACAAATGCACAAAAAATCAGGCACGAAAAATTGATCATTTTTCCTGTCTGCTTTCCTTTTAGGGACTTATTGGACAGCCCCGATTTTCCATTAGATTATTCATCTCCGTTGTGTCTGTATCAAAAAGCCAAAGGGTACATTTTTGTGTGCAGTATTTTTCTTTTCTTTCCTGGTAATGCGTAAGCCTGTTACACGTTAGTTTGCTTATACTCTACGAATCACTTTTTTGTTTTTTTTCATTTTAAGTTATTTGATTGAGTGTTACCTGCGATCTAAAAAGGAGTTCGAATGAACGCAAAGTGAGGTAATATCGTAAAGTTTGATTAATTTATTTTCTTATCGAATATTCTTGTGCGAGCCGTCACAGGAGGGTTGCTTTTGAGATAGTCCACAAGTGCAATCCTTTAATCCCTTTCCACCCAGAATTTGCTGCATATATTTTTCAACCCTTGATTCTCGAGTTTTGGATTGTTTGGGCCCCGAAAAATAAAGAATGTATGCTCTTTGCCGTCCCGGCGTCAAGCTTTTAAAAGCAGTTTTCAAGGTAGGGATTTCATCGAATTTATTTTGAAGTTCTTCAGGAATTATGTATTCTTCATTCTTTTTAAAATTCACATCCAAACCGGCTTTTTCAACTTCAATGGCTTCATAAATATAGGCTTTCAAGATGGTTTCCATTTCAACTATTTCTTGAACATTGGTGAACCTAATCTGGCGCGCAGCCTGTACATTCTCCGTTTGTTGGATTAGAATCCCATGGGCATCCTGTAACAAGGTACCTTTGTGAAACAGAAGCGCACAATATTCTTTAAATCCATGTATTAAAACTATGTTTTTTTTCTCAAACGTGTAACAAGGATGCATCCACTTAAATTCTTCGGTCAACTCACAGTCAAGAACGATATTTCTCAACTTCTCATATTCTTCCTTCCACTTTTTAGCTTTACTTAAAAATTCATCAACCTTAGGATTCATTCTACTATTTGTCATCAAGGAACACCCCTCTTCAATTTTTCGATCAGCTGACAGTCAAGAATGATCAATCTCAATTTCTTCAATTCTATCTGTCATTTTTTTGCTTTTCTTGAATATTTATAAAGCATTAGAAACAACAGATAAAAAACAACAAAAAAATAAAACAATTAACCTCATTTTAATTAAATAATTATTCCAATTTCCTTTTTGTGTAGAAACTCTACCCCTAAAAACCCTAGAGCATGTCATGGAGTGCTATTTGGTCCTGTTTTTTTACCTATGTTGTTTTTGATTCCTGGGATAAGCATTTGGTTACTTATAAAAATTGCATTAGGTGTTAATTAACATAAAAATGTTAAAAACACCTGTTAAGTTTTTTCATTTATTGCCGCTTTTCTTGAGTAAGGAGAGCGCCTTTTCTCAAAAATTACCACTTTCCTATCCGATAAGTTTATTCCACTAACCGTTAGTTCAGTAACTTCAACAAAAAGAGCGTCAATCCTTCTTGGATCAACACCCCGATGATAAGCTAATTATTAACATCTTACATATTTGCGTTTGAAACCAAGCTTGCCTCTATCAATTTCTTTTTGAATACTTTCGTAAGCATTTATGAAACTGCTTTTTTTCTTGTCCCGTTTGATTTCTACAGTACCTACTTCCTTTGCGGTCTCGTCTGCCTTTTCATGTAGCGGCAAATATGAAATCCCCACGGTGTATAGAAAATTATTCATAGCGGATTTCGTTCGATCTGGCGAATCATGAATCTTATTTTTCACAATATCAAGCATATTGGAAATCTTGTTTTCGGAAAATTCAATGTCTAGGCGATTCCCTAAAAGCCAGCAGTAACAACTCCAGCCCGCTGACATTCTTAGCTCGTCGCCGCTTGCGATCCATTTATCGGCAACGTCTTGTGCAATATCTGTTTCAGCTAAAGTTACTGCAACCACATAATCGGACAGCATATAAAAATACGCTCCATCCATCCAACGATCAAAATCCGACTCAGTCATGGCTTTTGGGTCTGCAATAATGCCTGCAAAGTACATTGCATCGTAGTTACCTGTGGCATAAAGCTCTTCAGCTAAACGTTGATTTTTTTTTATTTTCTTTGCAATTGGTTTCATAGCACCTGTAGCCACGCCAAAAAGCGGCTCGTGCGCACCGTTGGATATGTACATTTTTTTAGTTCGTTCCTTACCGAGGGATTCAAGCTCCTGCACAACTGTTTCGAGGTCCATAGTTTTATACTTCCTTCCTTTGGAAATTTGGGCTTTTTTCGTTACCCCATTAAAGCCACTTTAATGAAATAATCTTAATTCTAAAGCAATGCTCATTACCTGTTCTGATTCTCTAGCTTGTTGTTATTAAAAACTTAAAGTTACTTCTGCACTATCTGAATAAGGTTGCCGCATGTATCGTCGAAGACAGCTATTGTGACTTCGCCCATTTTTGTCGGCTCCATAGTAAACTTCACGCCGTTTTCCAATAATCGTTTGTACTCTTTATGAATATCTGCAACGCCAAACATTGTTGCTGGGATGCCCTCGGCAGATATCTTCTTTTGATACTCCTTTGCGGCAGGATGCTCATTCGGTTCGAGTAGTAGCTCGGTACCGTCATGAGCATCGGGAGAAACAAGCGTAATCCACCTGAATTTCCCCATAGGAACGTCATGCTTTTTTACAAATCCCAGCTTTTCTGAATAAAATTCCAGTGCCTTGTCTTGGTCTTGTACGAATATACTTGTAACAATGATTTTCATACTGTTTTTGCCTCCTTTGATATTTGTGCCGCATGGTGCTGTACTACCAATCTGGTTGCACTCAAAACAACCCATACATTCGTAAGAAGTCCTGTTCCGATTTTATAAAATTACTCTATCCATCCTTTCAGCAAGTTTTTAAGTGGTTCGTTGTTGAACATTAGTACTCGATATTTTCCCTTTCGTTTTGATTTTACCAGTCCTGCTTCTTCCAATGCAGAGAGATGTTTAGCGATCGCCTGTCGCGAAATGGCAAGGTCATGCTGCGTAATAAGACGTACCGTAAGTTCATACAACGTCTGCTCGTTGCGGTCGGATAGTTCGTCTAATATCAGCCGCCGAGTCGAGTCGCCGAGTGCTTTGAATATAGCGTCTTTGTCACAGTTCATATAACTAGCATATGCAACTATACGGTTGCTTGTCAAGTATAAGCAACTGTAGAGTTGCGTGATAAAGAAACCATATCATGCAATCTTAACAGTAACAACTGAACAATTTCCAGCAGACACGACATAGGAGAAAGTCCCTGATTGATACAAGAATAGAGACGCGTTCCTACATAAACGCGCTAGATTCTTGAATATCCCCCTTTTCTAATGAATAGTTTCGTTGTACTGTGCAGCAAACGGATCTATAGTTTTTTCATCTTTCTTTTTTAAATATTAGCACCCGTTCGATGAAGAAGACTATGAGAAATATTTGTAAGATTAAAGAAATCAGGCTCAAATGCCTTTTCATATGTATTTATACTCTTGTCTTTTATTTTTTTTTATTTCTTACCAAATACCCTTTTTCAAGTTCTTCGTACTCGTATATTACTAATAAATCACTTTTAAAATAATCCAAGAGTTTTACCAAGTTCTCGTTAGTTACACTGATTTCAAAACTTTTCCCATTCTTTTTTATATTCTCAAATGGATGTTCCAATTTTGAAAGAATGTCAAAAATCTCATCTCTGGTTAATTGATCAAATTTGAAAAATTGCAATAGAAAACTAGCTGCATTTCCTATTTCTAAATACCTTACAATTTTAACAATTAAAGCCTTGTCCATGTTCTCAAGAACTAGTTTTGAATCCTCTAATAGTTGTTCAAAAATTCTATTAGAAATTTGAGAGTTTATCTTTATACCCTTTGATGATCTTTTAATAGTATTCAAGCTTAATTGAACATCATCTGAATTTATTATAAGAGACTCAAACAATTCTTGATCCATCTGAATATCTTTGATTTTGTCTTGATTACCCAACAACAAATGGCTTGCCGAATCAACATCATGTGATTTGACCCTATCATATAATTCATGATCCCATGGTATTTGATGATTCCTTATTACTTCAATTACTACATACGAATAATCATTAGAAATAAGGTACATCAAATACTTAATCAATTTTATTTCATTAGAATCATTTAGCATGATTTCAAGCGCCTCAGCATTATGTCCAATTAACTTTTTATCTAGGATACTAATAAATTCTGGTGCTTCAATTTCTTGAATTCTATTTACTACATACTTTTCAATACGGGTCGAATTAATCATCTCACATTCGAGAAGCGATTCTAACAGTTCAAAGGACCAAATTAATTCATCATCTTCTATTAAAGTACTTAGATCTTTTTGAGCTTCTTTAAAGGTATCAAGAACGTATTCCTTTTTAAGTTGTTTAGTATCAATTGAACGGTATATGTCTGGATCCCATGCAAGAACTTTACTGCGAACCAGTTGTTTTACGACATCTGGACTTATGTTTGCACTTTCAGCTAAAGTTACATAATAATGTAGGCTATCAATAAATTCTTTAACTCTCGGATTCTTAGTATTCTTTGACTGTAGAATAGTTTTCACAAAATCCAAATACTTATCATCATTTACATACACATTCTGAACTTCTTTATAACTTTTTTCAATGAGTTCTGTCCAATTTCCATCAGTTGATAAGATATAGTCTACATCAAAATCTTGACTATTTTCCTTGTAAACGTGTTTACAATAACTAATGTTTTGCCATGTAAGAGTAAACTTCTTTAACTCGTAAATCTTTTTAAGAGCAATAAAGGCTTTTACTTCTGTTAAGTTCTCAATTACTCCATCCCAATGCTCGATCAACGATTCTATTGTGTTAACATTAATAGCTTCAGTATCAATTTTTTTTTGTATAAATTCAATAAATATAGATTCCTCTTCTTTATAAACATCTTGCTTTAGTATTACGTTGTTTATAAAATCGCTTATATTAATTTTGTAATAATCATAAACAAATTGTTCACTCTGTATTAACTTCATTGAAACATGGTTACTGTTAAGGATTGTTCTTAGATTGTGTAGATTAATCTCATACCCATTGATTTCTTTTACTTTCTCAAGAGCATGCTCTGGTATACCTTCCAACGAAGTGAATTTCACCCCAAGAATAGCTGATGCCTCATAAAATTCTTCAGTTTCTGGCAATGTAATTACATCTAATTGTTGAGAAACGAAAGTACCCAAACATTCAATACTTTCTAATCCTAATAAACTTTCCGCAGTAGCATTTTCCAATATTATTGTTGCATAACAACCTTTAACTTCTTCTGTAACTTCTATATTATTTGTTATATCCCATATATCCATTTCGTTGAGGATAGCTAAGTTTAAGAAGTCCCTAACCAAGTTCTTTGAAGGACTAATAGCTTCTCTAGACTTCAACAATAATAAGAACTCAAAAAGAAGGTCGAAATTCACTTCAATGTCTCGGAAGATTACGTCGATAATCTTCTCTACTTTTTCAGTGTTGCCTTCAGTTTTATGAACTAGTAGACGCTCTATAAAGTCAATATTTACTGCAGCAATACTGTTAATATCATCTACCCTAACCTTTTCTGCAATCTTCCCTTTGTTCTTCAGTTCGTACTCTAGCATCTGTTCTACAGAACCTAGTTTAATTAATTTCATTAATTCATTGTCGTTAGCACTTAGAGTACCTTCACGGAATACAGTAAGAAAATCTTCATATGATTCGTTCAACCAATTTTTACGTATCAGTAAATGTAACAACCGTTTATATGATAGGTCGACATGAAGTTCTATTCTATCTTCTATAAGTAATCTTGAGATTGACTTTGTTCTAATGTGCTTAATCTTTTCCTTCAATTTTGAGATTTGGCTATTTAATTCGTCTTGCTTTTTAACTTTGTTGTTTTCAAACTCTTTATACAGGTCCAGATAATTAACTGAATCAATTGTCATGAAATCATCTATATCATTGAATCTTACAACTAAAGACTCATTTTGTTTAATTACTATTTCTCCAGTAATTTTACTAACTGTAACAAAATCAAATAATTGATTCCCCGCGTTTAAATGATTTAGGTAAGAGTTACTTAGATTAACATGTCCTTGTGTAAATTGAACATTCTTACCTAATAAATTTCGCTTTTTAATGAAGAGAATTGATAGGTCCTGCTTTTCAGTCAAAATACTACCGAGTCCATTAGACGAAACAACATGTAATTTTTGAATCTTTTCCTCTAATGAAGAAATGAGTTGATCTTTTTCTTGAAAAACACTATGAACTATCCCTCTATTCTCAAGCAAGTCAGAATAATCTTTTGGATAGATGTTCTTATATACAATGAAAGCAAAAAGATGACTGTACGTGATACTAGAATTCTTTAGTCTGTGTCGATAGATTTCAAACTCATTGCAGATATTGACCAACGTTCTTTTATCATTAATGAATATTGCTATATCTTCAATTAAATTTCCACTTATGGATTGATTAGTGTTAGAGATATCAATTGACTCTATTTTTTTAATCCCTTTTAGTTTCTTCAAAAACTCAGACTCTGCGTTGGAGCCATGCAGAACTTTGACTGTTGGAATAATAAAATCAAAGAACTTAGTTCGATTGTAGATTAACTCTGTTTCATCCTCGTTAGAAAAAATATCGTCTTTTAGTGCATAAATAAATTTAATATCCCTATTCTTTAATCGCGCAGCATTATTAATAGTTGTATTTAGGCTTCTAAGCCTTTCAAAAACCGTTACATTGCCAAATCGGTCCAAGTCTTCAAAAACGATATATTTATAATCTGTTTTTTTAAATAGATAGATAATCTCATCTAGGTAGTGATTAAAAACAGTACTTCCATCTTGGAAATTGAACTCTATCCTCGTGCTGGCTACACCAAACTTGCTGACACCTAATTTTCTGAAGACTAAGAGTAAAAGATAAATAGACACACCAACTAATAATAAAAATAGCCATATTGCTACTATTGACAGGCTATTGCTCAAAAAAGCATTCTTTATATTCTCACTAAAGTAAGTATGAATTTTAGTAAACCATCCTCGACTGACTGTAAGATAAGTAAACGCTATTACTGTTAATAAAAATATCAATCTACGAAAAACATACCAAAAAGATAGATCACTAATTTTCGTGAACTTTGAATTTGGAATTTTGTCGGGATTAACTTGATAAAACATTTGCTGTAATATCTGTTGCTCTAATAAATTTTCGGTTATTTCATTATTAGTTTCTGATCGAACTTGCTCGGTTTGGAAAGTAGCAATTGATACTCTCAACATCTTTTTAGCTTTCTCTCCGTTTTGATCGAAATATGAATCGATGATTGTCGTTTTCCCTGCTCCGTAGCCACCTGTAATCGCGAGATTTAGATTAGCTTCATCATTTAATGCTTTATCTAAAACTGTAAGATAAAACTCTGCATCTCCTTCTAGCTTCTTCTTTGCTGCTAAGCTTTCAAATTCAATTAATTGTTCCATCCTTTAAACTCTCACCCCTTAATGCTACTTAAACAATGGAAAACCTACAGTATGTTCTTCAAAATTTATATTGATTATGTATAACATATTGAATTTCCTTCGTATTTCCTTTCATTTCTATATACACTTTTAGAATATTATACTAAAAATCGAGATGAATTACTTCTATACAATTGCAAGCTAGCATGATAAACCATTAATAACTAATTAATGGGGCTTTTTAGTGTTCAGTAAATATCCGGAATAATTTAATATATAAAAAGGCTAAAATAATCATCCTAAATAAATATTTATTACTCTCTCCATTGCTGTCACATCTAAATTATCCCATAGTTTAAAAAAGAAGGTACCATGTATTTTATATAAGGTACCTTTGCAGTATATTCCTCTTCGAACTCATTGCTAAGAAAATATAGTATTAAACAAAACTTAAATTTCATTGTTGCGCAGTATTTAGTCTACTACGTAATACCAGAGTTCCTCCACAATCTGGACCGATACTTGAAAAGACGCGTTTCTCAATAAACGGGCCCGATTGCTTAATAACGATCTTATAGGGTATTAGCCAAAGATTTTTCAGAAAGTCTCCCCTTTAATAAGATTTAAAAGGCATAAAGCATTTCAACATAATCAAAGCCCACAAATTCATCGACCCCTAATATCATATATTTTGCTTTTATTATCACCACTAACAAGGTTTATTTTTAAAATTTTCTTAATATGATATCATTATTGAAAAGATAACGGAAAAAGGAGGCAGTCCAATGTTAGGGAGGATATTTATCAACATTTCACGCACATAAATGTTGGTAACAAATTCACAAAAATGAATAAATATCAGCTTTTTTAAACTTCTTCATAGATTATTACCAGTTATTTCAAAACGTAATGACAAACTCAACCATTTTATTCTAATATAATGCACTTACGTTTTAACAGATAAGCTCCCGATTGTAATATAAAGTTATGTCATCCTACCTTTCATTTTTATATTTAAATCATCATAATCATCTTTATTGAAGGATACGGTTATTCTAGCCACTCTTTCTGAATTTGGATAAAGATATAATTACTGATTGAATTTCACTCCTAAAGGTGAAATTATTTGATAAATTATGTTGAAAATGTTGAAACAATCTAAATCTACTCCCTCTTCTAAGTGGTTCTTAACACTAATAACTACATTGTTCTCAATGATTTCAAATCTAGGTTTTCGGGGAGAAATACCCATTTTAACATATATTACCACATAATCTTATTAATTTTTCAGTTTTTTTCGAGGAAAAATAAGATCGTATATTTCATATTTCTTTTCGGTTTTGCCGAATTTTTGAGCAGGTGTGGCACCAATCTCTGTCTTTCCTTCCTTACTCCAGAATATGGCCCGATACACGAAAAGGACGCGATCCTAAAGAATCGCGCCCAGTTTGTTGAATAACTCCTTCAATTCGATGAGAACTCCTTTGATTGAACGACATTCTCTTCCTAAGAATTCATCCTTCAATAAACCGTATTGAGCTAAATTATATTTCAAATCTATAAACGTGTTGTTTTAAAGTGCCTTCATATTTCAATCCAATCTTCTCCATAATTCTCCAAGAACCAGGAGTTTCTTTAAATGCTTGAGCGTAAACTTTGTTTAAGTTTAAATCGTTAAAACCAAACTCTAGAACAGCCCTCGCTGCCTCTGTGCCATACCCTATATTCCAAAAAGGTTTACCAATCCAATAACCTAATTCTCCACGGCTATGTCTTCCCGAAAGTTTAATATTTATCATTCCAATTAAATTTTGTGTTTCTTTACTTGTAATTGCGAAATTAAATAATTCTCCTCTTTTCTCGGAATCTAAAACTTTTTCAATAAAATCTTTCGCAGAACCTTCTGGATAAGGATGTGGTATAGTCAACGTTGATTTTGAAACATCATACTCTCTAGCTAATTCTTCAACCTCTTGTGAATCCCCAACCTTAAGAGGTCTTAATCTTAATCTTTCCGTATCAAAAATTCTCATTATTATCCCCCGATTTTGTAAACGATTTTTATTGAATATTATCATAATTTGTAAGAATCCCTGGGATAAAATAAAAAAAAATATTGTATTATTAAGAAGTACCATTCTATACGAAAACACCTTTTAATAAAAAGCTGCAGCTCGATTGTATTTGATAATCTAAATTTGAGCCACTTTCCAAGAGTTTGATCACATAAAAAGTGAGCCACATGATTTCCAATTCTATTAACCTCTTTTATGATT
>NZ_JBHLVO010000014.1:0-118001 GCF_042433335.1 Metabacillus herbersteinensis | reverse complement strand
ACTAAAAGTAATTTCATAAACTTTCGAACCGCCGTATACCGAACGGTACGTACGGTGGTGTGAGAGGTCGGCGCGGTAACGCGCCTCCTACTCGATTATCACCGAGCTGTTGAAATTCTTATTTTTGCTGTGTTTGGTGGCAGTGAATTGGTATGGGGACCAGTGTTTGGAGCTTTATTTTTAACGTTCATGCCAGAGGTATTAAGGTTTATAAGCGAATACCGTTATATGATCTATGGTTTAATCCTAATTGTTATGATGGCTGTCCGTCCTCAAGGGATCATTGATGTACAGTTGCTCCAATGGTTCAAAAAGTGGGGTAAGGCAGCGAAAGGGAGGTCCAAAGATGGTTCTGCAAATCACAAAAATAGGTAAAAGTTTTGGAGGACTTCAAGCCCTGTCTGATGTCTCCTTTTCGATTAATAAAGGTGAGATTTTTGGTCTAATTGGTCCTAACGGTGCTGGAAAGACAACGATGTTTAATGTGATTACAGCGATGTTCCCTCCGACATCTGGAGAGATCTTGTTTTTAGAAGGAAAAATAAACGGACTGAAGTCCCATTCGATCACAAAAAAGGGCATTTGCCGTACCTTTCAAAATATTCGATTGTTCCCTAAGATGACCGCACTCGAAAATGTAATGGTTGGTGTGCATTGTCGTAGTAATGCGGGTGTATGGAGCAGTGTTTTACGAACAAAATCACAGCGAAAGGAAGAGGAGTTTATTAGTTCAAAGGCAAATGAACTTCTTACATTTGTTGGATTAGAAAATTACGGAGACGTTGCTTCAGAAAACTTGGCGTATGGGCAACAAAGAAGACTTGAAATTGCAAGAGCTATGGCTAGCGATCCACAATTATTGCTGTTGGATGAGCCGGCGGCAGGTATGAATGAAACCGAAACCAATGACTTATACCATCTTATAAAAAAAATTCAGAAACAAGGAATAACCGTCTTGTTAATTGAACATGACATGCCACTAGTGATGAAACTGTGTGATCGAATCGCAGTCTTAAACTTCGGTGTGAAAATCGCAGAAGGAACTCCAGAAGAGATTCAAAGCAACCCTGAGGTAATTGTAGCGTACCTAGGTTCAGAGGAGGAAGACATGTATGCTTAAAGTGTCAGGAGTCTCCACATCTTATGGGAAAATTCAGGCGATAAAAAATATAGATCTTCATGTGGAACAAGGGAGTATCGTAACCATTCTTGGGGCGAATGGGGTTGGAAAAACAACCACCATGAAAACCATCGCAGGGTTATTAACACCCAAGCAAGGTAAAGTTGAGTTTATGGGAGAAGACGTGACCGGACTTAGACCTGATCAGCTTGTTCGCAAGGGAATCTCACTCGTTCCAGAGGGAAGGGCAATCCTATCGAACATGACTGTTCTAGAAAACCTAGAAATGGGTGCCTATCATAGAAAAGATAAAGAAATTGAACAGGATATTGAAAAAGAAATGGAACGCTTTCCGATCTTGAAGGAAAGGCAAAAACAACTTGGAGGTACTTTGTCAGGTGGCCAACAACAAATGCTTGCCATCGCAAGGGCATTGCTTACCAAACCTAAACTCCTGTTGCTAGACGAACCCTCAATGGGACTCGCCCCACTAATTGTCGCAGATATTTTTAAAATCATTAAAGAAATTAATCAAGCAGGGACAACGGTTCTGCTTGTTGAACAGAACGCAAGACAGGCATTGAAGATTGCAGACTATGGTTATGTTCTTGAAACAGGGAAAGTTGTAGCTAGTGGAAAGGCAAGTGAGTTGATTAAAGATCCGCGGATTATGGAGGCTTATCTTGGGAAGAAGTCGAGTTAGTAATACAGATAGTAGTGCCTGTTATTGCCAGAATGTTTGGGCGGTGACAGGCATTTTTTGCCTCTATTTATGATACGGTGAACCTTATCATAAGTAAATGAGGTTTTTAGAAAAAGTTTGATGGGAGAAGTGCTATTTTGTTTTTTGAGTGACTAGATGAACATTTGAAACATGAATGGTTGTTTTTGCTCTTGCAATGAATTTGATTTTTTTGTTCAATCAGGATTTTCTTATCAAAATGAAAAAAATCCTGATTGAACACAACTACAAAAAATGGTTGAATTCCTCCATATGCACTTTTGCTGACTTTAATATTCGCCTTTAATTACAAAAAATGAGCCCCGAATTGTTCCAGCAAGTTTAGACTTCTGCCTAGCAAACTTAAACTTTCCTTCTAATTCCTTTGGTACCTCCATCCCCTCAGAAAGCTTAAAACCAACGGCCCGTTTCTTAGGGCCATCAACCGTATACATGACGTTGATCGCAAGACCATCCTCATAAAAGACGTAGGCAAATTTGATATTTTCCACTTGAAAACGTGAAGTCTCTAAAGGTTTGGCAGCAAACTCAATTTCACGTTCTTCTTTCAAAATTCGGTTCACATAATCAAGGGTCTCCTGACTTTCGCTAGCAGGTACAACCGTAAATTCATGCTTATATTTGTTCATAAAGTAACGGGCCTCGTTCGCACGTAAACCAGCAAGCGCTTCTACTACAGGTGAAGACTCTAAATCAACCGTAGACACATTTTTAAAATCAACTATATAGGACATTTCCCATCCCTCCATTTATCTTTTTTTAATAACAGGAATCCACATTTCACCAAAAAGTCCAACCCTCTTTATAGTTTGCGGCTCTTCGGACGCAGCGCCCATGAAGCGATATTGAGTGCAGCGTATGAAAGAGGAAGGATAACATGAAACCCGTATTCACCATAATCGTTAGCAAACGCATGAGACAAAGCCGCACCAGTCATTAAAAAGAAGAGACCAGCGTGAGCCCATTCTTTAAGTCGAGGAAAGCGTGGCACGACGATAGCGATGACTCCAAGTATTTTCCAAGTCCCGAGAATATTCGTGATGTATAATGGGTAACCAATATTCGTCACTAACTCAATGTTTCCCCCCAATTGCATCAGTTGCCCGATACCACTTAACGTAATCGATCCTGCGAGTAGTAATGTGACTGACCAATATGCAATCAATTTTCCTTTGAGCTGGGTTTCTAACTTCGCGGTTGTTTCCGCACCAATAACCTTACTCATTTGATCCCTTCTAATCATTGTTTTAAGTGAAAATTTATTGAATGTTACAAATTTTCCGAATGATCAACTCCTAAATAGACACCTCCCTTTATTTCCTAACAACAGGAATCCACATTTCACCAAATACTAAGCCGTTTCGCTGCCCCATCACAACAGCTGTATTTGGGCCACCAACATAGGCAACATTATTTGCTTCTGGCAAGGCTTCTCCAAAGGCAATGCCAGTTAGCTTGTTACTCAACTCTTCATCTGTATTCGCTTCCCCTTTAACAACGAGGTATTCTCCCTTAGGAAATTGGATAACTCTAGTTGCTTCTGGTAATGTTCCTTCTGTCATGACACCAGCATAATGCATCATCTTGTTATTCACGGCTTCGTTAACGACGAAAATGTATTCATTTGTGGCTAGGGCTTTTAACATGTCAAGCCGTCCATCTTGTTTGACTGACTGCCAAAAGTCTGATTTTTCCTTGTTTATGCCAGCATAGTCTGTGTAATCGCTCGTAAGCTCAATTCCCAAACCTAAAACGATAAAGCTTTCTTTTTCTTCTAAAGTATAATTTGCCATTTTCAAAACCTTCCTCTTTTTTAAAATTTATCAAATGATATGTATTTTCACTTGATAGGTATATAATAGCCTTAAATCATGTCAAAAAGTGACACTGTTTAGGAGGACCCGATGAAAAAAGTTGAACGGATTAATATCATTATGCGGTATATCAACAACCGAGCCCAATTTACAATTTCTGAAATCATGCGAGAATTTAACATCTCTCGTTCGACAGCTATTCGGGATATCAGAGAAATTGAAGCTATGGGGATGCCGCTTGTCGCAGAGGTTGGAAGGGATGGGGGTTATTTTGTCATGAACAACTCTGTTCTGCCCAATGTTCACTTTACCAATAATGAGATCAAAGCTCTTTTTATTGCTTTTATGGCCACAAGAAATCAACAGCTCCCCTATCTAAAGAGTCGTCAGTCTTTAGCTGAAAAAATACTTGGTCTCATCTCAGAAAACCAGCAAGAGACCCTCGTTCTTTTAAATCAAATTTTGCTCTTTGAAGGGACCAACCCCAATAATCCCGACCTACTTGAACTGTCAGACCTCCCTCATCCTATGGTAGAAAAACTTTTTCAAACCCTTCTTTTGGATAGCTATTTATGGATTACCATCAAAGAAAAGAAGGTAATCAAGTCTTATCCAATTTATCTCTTGCACCTTTATCGTGAAAAAAGCGTCTGGCTAATTGAAGGCTTTGACCTAAATGAAGAACAGAATAAGATATTTCCTGTAGACAATCTCACCGATGTAAAACCATACCCTACGAAAAAAAGAGTTAGTAGGAAAAAGATTTTAGAAAAACTAAGTAAGCAGGAAGAAGTGATCAACCTTGTCCTTGAACTTGGTCCAAAGGCGATTGCTCAGTTCAAAAAATACCATCCTTTAAAAGTATCCATTTCCTATACGAATCCTTACCAAACCTCAGCAATTCTAAAGACCTTTATCAATATTAATAATTTAGAAGAATTAACCGAAATGACAAATTGGCTACTTTTCTTAGGTGGGGATATCAAGGTCAGGGAAGTGCCAGAAGAAGTCTTAGAAGATTTACAAGAGAGGTTATTTCTATACTGCCCATAAGCAGCGTAAGTTAAAAAATGAATAATTTGAATTTATAGTAAATTCATCTTTGGTAAGCAAAGGGTAAACTTTATTTAGAGCGTTGCGGAAGAACTGTATCATAATTAAATGTGGTTTAAGAATAAACAGTTAGATCTAAGTACGCTTATGTTCTAACTGTTTATTCATATGTAGTATTTCAAAACGATTATTTATACATAAATCTAAATGATTAGCAAAAATTGTTTTCGTAAAAACACTTGTAAGTTTTATATAGTTAGATAATTTGTAAATAAAGCTTTAGGAAATAAGTGGGATTTATTAAAATATACTTATTAACTGATCAATGGAGGTACTGCATGGAATTATGGGATGTGTATGATATAAATCGAAATAAAACAGATCGTACTTGGGTTCGTGGAGAAGAGCTTCAACCTGGTGATAATCATTTAGTTATTCATGTATGCATTTTTAATTCAAATGGGGACATGCTCATTCAACAAAGGCAACCCTTCAAAGAGGGATGGCCAAATATGTGGGATCTTACTGTGGGAGGGAGCGCAATAGCTGGGGATACAAGTCAAACTGCAGCACAAAGAGAATTGTATGAAGAGATTGGATTGAAATTAGATTTTCAGCAAATACGACCTCATTTAACAATTAACTTTGAAAAAGGCTTTGATGACATTTATTTAATTGAAAAAAATGTGCAGTTACATATGCTCACTTTACAGTATGAGGAGGTACAAAACGTGAAATGGGCAAGCAAGGGAGAAATTTTGACTATGATCAAAAACGGAGAATTTATTCCTTATTATGAAAGCCTTATTCAATTACTATTTGATGGCCGAAAGCAGCGTGGCTCCATTCAAGGGCAATAGAATAGAGATAAACCAATATTGATTACCTCATCTATTTCTTCTAAAGACATCGTCAATTCAAATATGGAGTTATAATCAAATCCTGAAAAATAGTTTGTTAACAACGTTTATATCTATAATATATAACAACCTCACTTAGACCACTTACGGTGAACCTTATCATAAGTAAATGAGGTTTTCTCAAATATGTATGTGAAATGAAAATTTCCAATGGGCTGACAAATAATTTTTTAGAGGATATGAGATATAACCTTTAGCGATAAAAAGCTGTAACAAACAAGTATTAAGAATAATAATTGTATGTTACAGCTTTATTATTGTTTGAAGTACCTTAAATTTTTGAAAGGAGAGGTGCTCTTATAGGGCATTCTATACTCTTCCTTAGTTTTAATCCTTTAAACATGACCCAACCTACATTTTAGCGAGTTCATTCATCCAATCAAAAATGTATACGAAAAGTCCTAGTAAGTATAAAATAGGACAGTTAGCATTTTGGAGTTAGAAGGGTGATAACTATGTTAAAAGCATATGCTTTGCTAACGTTTTGTGTCATGGTGTGGGGAAGCAATTTTGTATTTGGAAAGATATTAGTCCAAGATTTTTCCCCAGCTCTGTTAACCATGCTAAGACTTTTGTTTATTGTACTATTTTTAATTGGATTATCCTTTAACAAAAAACACTTATTACGAGTTAATAAATCAGATTTACTCGCGGTATTTTTTCTAGGGGTTATTGGTGTATTTATCAACCAATGGTCTTTTTTTGTAGGATTACAAACAGCGGATCCAACAACATCTGCATTAATTTTGGCAACTACCCCTATTTTAACTAGCGTATTAGCTGCCATCTTTTTAAAAGAAAAATTAACCATTCAGATGTTGATGGGGTCTATTGTGGCAATCATTGGTATTTATTTTGTTGTAGCAAAAGGCAATATATCTTCTTTGCATATCGATAAAGGTCTATTATGGATAGTTATAACGATGATAACATTCGCCATTATGATTATTATGACGAGACTTCTTTCTCATAGAGTAGATCCACTTACCATTACTTTATATTCAAATGTTGTAGGCTTGATTGTGTCGATTCCTTTTGCTTTTTTACTAGACACTCCCTTACAAATAAGCTCTAAGATGTCGGATTGGTCTTTTCTGATTGGAACTGCCGTTGTTGTACACGGTATAGCAACGTTGATTTGGAATAACAACATTAGACATGTTGATGCTTCAAAGGCTTCAATATTATCTAATTTAGAACCTTTTGTAGCAATGATAATGGGATTGATATTGCTATACAAACCAATAACTGGAGCAGAAATTTTAGGATCACTATTTATAGTGGGAGGAGTAGTACTATCTACGTATCAACAAAAAAAGCTAAATAGCCTTTCGAATTAACAAGACCTAAATCATAAAAAACTTTAACATAGCCTAAATATAAGAAGAACTATTTAAAATATTTACTCGGAGTGGACGGAGAAAGTGAACTATGTTAAGAGCAGACCATAACAGATTTTAAAATTGATGATTATCTACTGGATTTCTTTTTCAAATACAATAAATATAAGCTTCCTCTCTAATAGAAAAACCACTAATTATTGAACCTCATTTAGATAAGTCACGGTGAACCGTATCATAAGTAAGTGCGTTTTTTTTCTGAAAAACAGATACAGCACCTTTCCATTTAGTGTGGAAGGTTCTGTTTTGATTAGATGAACAACTGCTGCAAAATATTCACAATATTTTTATGAACATTTGCTACTCTCTACCTCATTTTTCCCTATATAGTCTATGAAAAGAATTTCCTTAGAAGAAGGGCAGTGGTGGAAGATGGCAAAATATCGAATGGTGCGGACTGATTTTTGGAAGAATCCGATTGTTTCAGAAGAGATGACCCCGGAGGATAAGTATTTTTACCTTTATCTTCTTACGAATCCACATACGACTCAAATTGGAATCTATCGAATTACGAAAAAACAAATGGCTTTTGATTTGGGTTATTCGATTGAGAGTGTTCATTCGTTAATGGAACGATTCATCAGTCATCACAAGTTGATTTGTTACAATCCTGAAACAAGAGAGCTCGCCATTAAAAACTGGGGCAAAGAGAACCTGCATAAAGGTGGGAAACCGGTCATGGATTGTATTTTATCCGAATTAAAAGAAGTCGAGGATACCTCGCTTATTCGGTATGTTTCGGAAACTATTCAAAAACCGGAAATTCGTAGCCTCTATGAATCTTTTTGTGAGCCTGAAAATGAAAATGATCCATATCTAGATAATGAATGTGAAGAATTTGACGATACGTTGCTGCATCGTTCTACGATACGTGGACAAAAAGAAAAAGAAAAAGAAAAAGAAAAAGAAAAACAACAACAAAAAGCTTTTAACCCCAATATAGAGATCAATCCAGATAAAGAGAATCAATCACAAAATCAAAAAACGAAAGATGTGAAAGAAATTGTTGAGTTTTGGGACAACAATGGATTTGGTTTTTCAAATCTGAATGGTAAACAGCAGCTGTTATCTTGGTTAGATTATTCTAGCTTTTTACAGCCGAAAGATGTGCTGTTAAAAGCGATGACGATTGCCTGTGCCAATAACAAGAGAAAGCTGAACTATGTTGTTGGGATCTTAAAAAACTGGGAAAATGAATCGTTATTGACTGTTGAAGATATTGATTTCTACCATGATAACCAAAAGCCTGTATCAAAGCAAAAGCAAATAACCGAATCGTTTCCGGCTGGTAGATCGATTCCAAGTGGATTTGAACTTAATTTAACGGCAGGTGAAGACTGATGAGAATTACTTAAAAAGCGTTATCAGGATGCTTGATGATGGCGGAGTGCATACTCAGGGGATACCGTCATTCAAGCTGTACAACTGGGAAGTACTAAAGATCCCATGCCTCACTACCCAAAATTTGTCGAAAATAAATCGACAAACTTCGGGCGGTGACCAGGCGCTTCTTATTAACAAGATTTAAATCAATGCTTGCTCCCTCTTTATTTAAATTCTTTATTACATCTTTGTTTAGAATTATAATATATCTTAAAGTAAGATTAAGGGGGGAGTAAAATGGAAAGTGTCAACCAAGTAACTTGTGAGAAAAGGTCCTATTCTAGGGAGTTTAAATCTCACCAACATGAGTTTGGCCAATTTCTATTTCCATTACAAGGCTCCTTAGATATACAAACGAAGTGGCAAGAGATAAATCTTAACTCAGATTACTGTTTTTATCTTCCTCCAAGGTTTGATCATAACTATCGATCAATAGACAGGAATGAATTTTTGATCTTAGATATTTCAACGCAATATTTACCAAAAGATACAAGCAGCATGTATTTGCGGTTGGATAAACAATGGGCTTCTATCCGTTATTTGCTATTGGAAGAGGCGAAGAGTAACGAGAACATATCCTCCTTGGTAGATTTGACTAGATATGTGACCAACAAACTTCAAATCTCTAAACCTCCTTCTATTGACTATATTCATAATCATTATAAGGAGCCAATTAGATTAGAAACTTTAGCAAAAATAGAACATTACCATCCAGTATATTATTCAGCATGGTTTAAGAAAAAAACCGGGAAAAGCCCAAAAATTTATATATCTGAACTTCGTTTGAGAGAGGCTAGACATCTAGTAATTGGAACAGAATGGTCCATGTCGAAGATTAGTGAGGAATTAGGTTTTGAGAATTCTTCATCGTTTACAAGGTGGTTTGTTAGTTGTGAGGGAATATCTCCACAAAAATATAGAAATCTTAATAATGGATAAAAAGGATATTAAACTTGGTAAAGAAAATTCACAAGAAATTTTCTATTATAAGTTTGAACATTCTTTTTATTTTTTTTTCTGGAGGTGAGCAAAATGAAGCGGAAATTGTCTCCTTTTTTAATATTACTTGCAGCAGTACTTTGGGGGACCACGGGCACAACTCAGGCACTTGCGCCGGAAACAGCACACCCGATTGCTATTGGGGCTACTCGCTTAGCGGTAGGAGGTATATTTTTAGTATTAATAGTTCTAATAATGGGGAAATTCAACTTTAAAAATTGGCCAATCAAGACAACCATATTGGCTTCTTTAAGTATGGCATTGTATCAACCATTATTTTTCTCGGCAGTTTCGATTACGGGAGTAGCCATTGGGACAGTGGTAGCAATTGGGAGTGCACCTATTTTATCCGGTCTCATAGAATGGCTATATTTAAAAATTCGTCCATCTAAAGTATGGTGGTACTCTACAATCTTATCAATTTTAGGTTGTCTAATGCTCTTTGGTAATAAAGAATCAGTATATGTAGACTCTGTTGGAATAATAATGGCTCTTGGGGCTGGGTTATCCTTTGCTAGTTATACTCTTATAAGTAGAAATTTGGTTAAAAACCATTCGTCATTATCAGTAGTAGCAGTTGTTTTTACTCTTAGTGCAATCTGTTTATCTCCATTTTTATTTGTTTTTGATATGTCTTGGGTAATGAGTTTTCGAGGTGTGAGTGTAAGTCTTCAACTTGGTATTATGGCTACTGGGATAGCATATTTACTTTTTGCCAAAGGTCTTACCCATGTCTCTTCATCAACTGCAGTTACACTTGCGTTAGCAGAACCATTAACAGCAGCATTATTAGGAGTTTTCATATTAGGCGAATACTTAAACATAATTTCTTGGTTAGGGATTCTCCTCTTAATGCTAGGAATCGGAATATTAATATGGTCGTCTAAAAATTCTAGTAGTGAAAAGGAACTTAGGATGGTCCAGAAATGAGTGACATTAAAATTGTAAAAAGGTGGTTAGCTCAGTATGGCAAAAATTGAAGACTTTCTAAAACTAGATATTCGTGTAGGAACGGTCATCAATGCAACAACTTTTCCTGAAGCAAGAATACCTGCTATAAAACTAGAAATTGACTTTGGAGAAGAGATTGGGATAAAACATTCTTCCGCTCAAATTACACGTAGATACGTTCCTGAACAACTTTGTGGACGTCAAGTGGTAGGAGTAGTTAATTTTCCACCCATGCGTATTGCAGGGTTTAAATCTGAGGTATTGGTAATAGGAGGGGTTCCGGAAGAGGGGGATGTTGTTCTATTAAAGCCTGATGAACTTATTAGGAATGGAACAAGAATCTCATAAATACATTTGAAGTGATTGTATTTAATAAAAAGTTAACTTACCAATGAATGATGAATAACCGTATCATAAGTAAATGAGGCTTTTATATCTGTGGAATAAAATTTGACCATTACTTACTATGCTCTAATAGAAATCACTATAGGTAGTTGCTAAGGATTAAATTGGATATATTTAACAAAAATTTATCACATAGAAATATGTGTTCTTCTTTACTAAACTTCAACTTTAAGTTTAGAGGTTTTTTACATAGATAATTGAGTTTGTGTTCTAGAATACTTTTTTGAAAAAGTTTAAGGCGTGTAAATTATGATAGCAATTATTGTTAATTCAGATTGTTCGGAATTAATTTGACATTAAGTGAATTAAATTATATAGTGGAAAACATAAATTAAATATAATTTCTTATCTAGAGATGTGGAGGGACTTGGCCCTATGATACCTCGGCAGCGGGTTTTTACCTTTTGTAAAAATACTGTGCTAAATCCAACGGACGTAAGTTTGAAAGATAAGAAGAGCCTTTACGAGATAATTAAATTAAAAGTTTACTCTTTTATTTATTTGCCTAAGTATATGCCTCTTCTGTCTAATGACGGAAGAGGCATTTTTCGTTTAGTAGGACTTATAAAATGTAAATTGGACAAATGGAATCAAGCAAGCTTTAGTTTTGAACAAACCTCTATGTTATACATCTCTGAAAATAAATTCTTTAACTTAAAATACATGGGGGGCGGACTTTATGATTGAATTTCAAAATGTTAAAAAATTATATGAAACAAAGAAACAAATTGTCGAAGCGTTGAAGGGAATTAATTTAACAGTTGAAAAAGGGGATATTTTCGGTGTCGTCGGTTATAGTGGAGCCGGAAAAAGTACGTTGATTCGGTTAGTCAACCTCCTTGAGCGCCCTTCAGAAGGACAGGTTCTTGTTGGAGGAAAGGCATTAACCTCTTTAAAACCGAAAGAATTGAGAGCAGAGAAGAAAAAAATTGGGATGATCTTTCAACATTTTAATCTGCTAAACTCCAAAACTGTTTTTGATAATGTGGCTATGCCACTCGTTTTATCTGGAACTCCCAGTAAAGAAGTCAAACAAAGAGTAGAAGAGCTATTGGAGTTTGTTGGCTTATCAAACAAATCAAAGAATTATCCAGAGCAATTATCTGGGGGTCAAAAGCAAAGGATTGGCATTGCAAGAGCGTTGGCCACTAATCCATCGGTCCTTTTGTGTGATGAAGCAACGTCTGCATTGGATCCTCAAACTACGAGTGCCGTATTGCAGCTCTTAAAGAAAATCAATAATGAATACAACATTACTATTTTACTAATTACACATGAAATGTCTGTGATTAAGGAAATATGCAATAAGGTAGCGGTGATGGAAGGTGGAAGGGTCGTCGAACAAGGATCTGTGCTTGACGTATTTTCTAAACCACAAACAGATATAGCTAAAAACTTTGTGCGAACGGTTATCCATGATGAAGTTCCACAAAGCTTTATTAAAAATAATGAAAAGGATGCTCCGGTAATTTGGAAAATTAATTTTGTAGGATCAACGTCAGGTAAGCCATTATTGTCAACAATTGCAAAAAAATATGATGTTCATCTAAATGTTCTATCAGCTAATATATCTGAGATTCAAGAAACTCCTTTTGGAAATTTAATTATTGAAGTGACTGGTGACAAAAAAGAGATCGATAAGACATTCCAATATATTAAAGACGAGGATATCCTCGTACAGGAGGTGAAGATAAATGGATAACACATTTTGGGGAATGGAGATAACAGCAGAGCAATTGTTAACGGGTTTTGGCGATACACTTTATACGGTGGCTCTTTCGCTGTTATTTTCCGGACTGATTGGACTTCCGCTTGGCATTTTACTTGTTATTACAAGGAAGGATCATGTTTTAGAAAATAAATGGATTTTTAATATTTTGAATCCAGTTATAAATATTTTACGATCTGTTCCATTCATTATTTTGCTCGTTGCACTCATTCCCTTTACAAGGCTCATGGTAGGAACAGCAATCGGTACAAATGCCGCTATCGTACCTCTTGTCTTTTATGCTGCTCCTTATATTGCACGTCTAGTCGAAAACTCTCTATTGGAAGTGGATAAAGGAATCATAGAGGCGGCTCAGGCAATGGGAGCGACGACATGGCAAATTATTTACCGCTTTTTGATTCCTGAGGGGCTTAGTTCATTAATTCTTACCTTTACAACTGCAACAATCGGTTTAGTTGGAGCCTCGGCTATGGCTGGTGCAGTTGGTGCAGGTGGTGTAGGGGATCTAGCTTTATCATATGGCTATCAAAGGTTTGATACGATGACAATGGTTGTAACTGTAGCAGCACTTGTTATCATTGTTCAATTATTACAATCTACTGGGAATATTGTTTCAAAAAAAATAAGAAGAAGATAACAACTATGGAGGGTAAGGGAAATGAAGAAAATTTTAGTATCAATACTGGTATTGGCGCTAGCTGCATTTGCAGTGGCCTGTGGAAATGGAAGTGATGAATCCGTAGAGGGTTCAGATGAACTAAAAAAAGTTAAAGTTGGCGTAAGTAGTGGGGATACTAGGATATGGGATTACATTGTTGGAATAGCAGAAGAAGAGGGACTGGATATCGAGCTTGTTAAGTTTAGTGATTATATCTTACCAAACGTTTCTTTAAACGAAGGGGAGATAGATGCGAATGCATTCCAGACAATTTCTTGGTTTGATGAGGCAGTAACTAACCAAAATTTAGAGTTAGAGGCTATTGGATCGACTATAATTGCTCCTATGGGTCTCTATTCTAAAAAATATACTGACCTTGAAGATATTAAAGATGGCGCTACTATCGCAGTTCCGAATGAAGGTACGAATTTTGGTCGAGCATTGTTGCTTCTTCAAGAAGCAGGTCTGATTACCTTAACAGAGGATTTTGAAGGAATTGGTTCTATAGAAAAAATTGCTACCAATCCAAAAAAATTAAAATTTGAAGCTGTGTCTGCAGGAAATACGCCGCGTTTCTTAGATGACGTAGATGCATCGATCATTAATAACAATTTTGCTGTTGAAGCAGATCTTATGTTAGAGGATGCTTTATTCCATGAAAGTGAAACTGCAAAACCCTATATTAATATCATTGCAGTTAAAAAGGGAGATGCTGATCGACCTGAACTGCAAAAACTAGTGGAAATTTACCAATCAAAAGAAGTGAAAGATTTTATTATGAAAGAATATAAAGGAAATTCGATCCCGACATTTGTGTCTTTAGACGAATTATTAAATTATAAAGATGCATGGACGAAACCTGTAGAAGGAAAATAATACTATACCACAGTGCCTGTCACTGCCCGAATGTTAATAACAGGGTGGTGACAGGCATCTTTTAAATAAAAATTAGTGAAAAGGAATACATTTTAATGTTGTTTTACTTAAGGTAAAGTGAACCTTACCATAAGTAAATGAGGTTTTATTAGACATTATTGTAAGATTGCGTGATCATTTATTTATAATAAATTTTTTTATTTTTCCTTCTAGAAGCACCGTATCGTATTTCTATAAATATTTAATTAACTTTTAATACTTTGTTAAGACATTGTTTCCAGGGAGTTAAGTATTAGAGGATACAATGTAATTAAGTCGACGAGAGTATTTAGTAAATAATTATATTGATAATAGTAGAAATGCTACAAAATTTGGAGGAAATAATATGAAGAAACTAATAATGTTATTATGTATTGCAAGCATGGCTCTAATTCTTTCAGCCTGTCAATCTGAACTAACCGAAAAAGTAAAAGCTGCAAAAGTGGAAAAAACAGAAATAAATGAACCTAAAACCGCAAAGCTAGAAAAGAAATCGGATGATAAGGTAACCACAGGGCAAGAAATGGCTAGGATTCTAAGTAGAACAAATTGGCAAGGAACAAAAGTCTATGATAAAAATAAAAATGACTTAACAAAAGAAAACGCAAACTTTATTGGTCTTGCGAAATATGACAATGAAACAGCCAGATATGAATTTTTCGATAAAACGACAAAAGAAAGTCGTGGGGACAAAGGAACTTTCTTTATAACTAATGATGGGAAGATTAGAGTATTAATTTCAGAATCAATGGGCTATCAAGCTATTGTTGAAATATCAGAACTTAATAAAGATATGTTCACCTATAAAAGAATGGGTAAAGATGCTAATGGTAATGACATAGAGGTGTTCGTTGATCATATTCCTTATAATGAAACAGAACTTTCCTTTACCGATCCAGATAAGACTTTGGAAAGTACTACAGGAGAAGTAGTGACATACGTTGATGGAGATAAAGTTTTATCTAGCACCTTATGGCAGGGAACGGTAGTGTTAGATGAACAAGGTAATGATGTTTCAAGCTATAATTCGAATTTCTTAAGTCTTGCAAAATATGATAACAAAACAAACAAATATGAATTTTTCGATGCAAAAACAGGGCAAAGTCGCGGCGATTATGGATATTACGATGTTGTTCATGGAAATAAGATAAGAGCACATGTTTCACATGGAATGAAGTATGGTGCAGTTCTTGAGCTTACAGAGCTTAATGAAAATAAATTCACTTATAAAAGAAAGGGGAAAGATAAAGATGGAAAAGAAATAACTATTACCGTTGAGCATATACCTTATAATGGTGATTTCAAGCTAAAATTCACTAAATAATATTCACTTCCTATAGGACTGAACAACATGAAGGTAAACAAGGAACGGTAATCTCCGTTCCCTTTTTAGTTTGGCTTTGTTAGTTATCCATACATTTATTAGTACTCTTTGGAAAATCTGTTATTTTACGAAACCGGCTTTTTTATTTCTTTACAAAGGAGTACTATTTTTTATTACTCTGTCAATTATTGAATTTACCATGAAGTTTTAACTGTTTAGGAGGGATTGCATGTCAATCCGTTTGAGAATGTTACTATCCTATACAGCCATGTTGGTTGTAACCATAGGGCTTTTTATTATTTGTGGATTGTTAATGATTTTAGCTATTACAGGAGATATAAGTAGTATTAAACATTTATACGCAAATCATTACACACATAAACCCATAACAGCTCAAGAAGAGAATGTATTTTTAGATTTGAAGTATTTAGCAAAAAAACAGCCAGATCGATTATTAGATAATAGTTCTCTAAAATCATTTGATGAGAAGTTAAAATACGTACCATCTGCCCTTGTTATCCGAAAAGGGACTCAAATTATTTATAAGACTGATAAGCTAATATCCATTAAAAGTGCAGACGAACTCCCTGCCTTCGAGCCTTCAAATATTCAAGTTAGGGATACTATTAGTTACGGGAAATATTATTTCTCTTATGTGAAATTTGACTTTTATTTTGCTGATCAAGAAAAAGGCAGCATCTTTATTATTAAGAAAGTTAGTCCATATGTAGCATTATCGAAGAATCTATTTCCTATTTTAATAGGTGTGTTACTTATTTTATTAATCATAACGAATGGTATTCTTCATTACTTAGTTACGAGAAGTATTGTAAAACCCTTGTATTCATTGAAACTTGCGTCAGAAGAAATAAGGGATGGGAACTTAAATTATAAAGTGACAGCAAGAACAAAGGATGAGATTGGACAATTAAGTATGGCATATGAAGAAATGCGTCAAAGGTTAAAAGAATCAATAGATTTGCAGCTAAGATATGAAGAGAATCGAAAAGAACTTATTTCAAATATTTCTCATGATTTAAAAACACCTATTACGGCTATAAAAGGATATGTAGAAGGGATTAGAGACGGAGTTGCTGATACTCCTCAAAAAAAGGACAAATATCTTTCAACGATTTATAGGAGAGCATCAGATATGGATTCTCTAATCGATGATTTATTTCTTTTTTCAAAGCTAGATTTAAAAAAGATTCCATTTAATTTTGAAGAAATAGATATGGTTCGTTACATCAAGTACTTTATTGAAGAACTAAGCTGGGATTTTGAAGAACAAGGTATCAAAGTACAAAGCAATGTTGATCTGGATAGCCATGAGTTCGTGATAGCAGACAGAGAGAAATTAAAGCGGGTTTTCGTTAATATTATACAAAATTCCTTAAAACATATGAAAAAGAATGAAAAGATTTTACGATTTTCAGTAGCAAACAGAGGTAAGCATATCGAGATTGAAATAAGCGATAACGGAAATGGGATTGAACCTGCCGCTCTACCTCATTTATTTGATCGCTTTTATCGCGAAGATAATGCCAGAAATACCTCAACAGGTGGAAGTGGACTTGGATTAGCCATTGCCAAACAAATTATTGGTGAGCATGGTGGAGAAATTTGGGCAACAAGTGAAATTCGAAAAGGAACGAATATATTCTTTACACTTCAATATGCCAAAAAGTGAGGTGAGTGAATTGAAAAAGATTTTGATTATTGAGGATGACCCGAGCATTGGAGAACTTCAAAGGGATTATCTTGAAATAAATGGTTTTAACGTCGAATTAATTGAATCTGGAAGAGAGGGACTTGAACAAGCTCTTACTATTGAATACGATTTGATCATATTAGATCTAATGTTACCTCACGTAGATGGATTTGAGATTTGCCGGCAGGTTCGTGCTGTTAAAGAAATTCCGATTTTAATCGTATCAGCGAAGAAAGAAGATATCGACAAGATTAGAGGCCTTGGACTTGGAGCGGATGATTATGTCATTAAGCCATTTAGTCCAAGTGAGCTTGTTGCAAGGGTTAAGGCACATTTAGCTCGTTATGACCGATTGAGTGGAAATAAGCAAGTAGGTAAACAGGAAATACGTATAAGAGGATTAACTATAGAAGAGACATCACGCAGAGTTTATGTAAATAATAACGAAGTGAATCTAACTGCAAAAGAGTTCGAGCTGCTAACATTTCTTGCTAAACATCCTAATCGTGTTTTTAGTAAAGAGGAGCTATTTGAGTTGATATGGGGACTGGACTTAGCGGGGGATATCACAACTGTAACTGTCCATATCAGAAAGATTCGTGGGAAAATTGAAATGGAACCTGCAAATCCGCAATTTATTGAAACGGTGTGGGGTGCCGGGTACCGATTTTCTGTCTAAATATGAAAATCATTTAATGAGGGGAGTCAAAGGGTGTAAGTGAAAAAAACTTTATTCTTAGTCATAACCGCATTGTTTTTGATTGGATGTCAAAACTCTGAAGTGTCAGAAGACAGTACATCGGAAGGGAAATTGGAACAAATGAAAGAGCAATTTTTTCAAGCTGTTGAAAAAGGGCAGGTCATTGAAATGGAAAATTTTATAAATGAAGGAATGGACATAAATGTCGTTGGTGATAAGGGAAGAACCGCAGCTATGATTGCTGCTTACGCCAATCGTCCGGAAACAGTCAAAGTGTTAATTGAAAGAGGAGCAGATATAGATATTCAAGATGATATGGAAAATAACCCTTTCCTTTATGCAGGAGCAGAAGGTTATTTGGAAATATTGAAACTCACAATTGTGGCTGAGGCTAATCCAAAACTATTAAATAGATATGGTGGTACAGCACTAATTCCAGCTTCTGAACATGGTTATGTTGAGGTCGTAAAAGAGCTTCTTGAGAATACCGATATCGATGTGAATCATGTTAATAATCTTGGCTGGACAGCATTAATGGAAGCAATTGTTCTAAGTGACGGAGGAAAAGATCAACAGGAAACAATCAAATTATTAATTGAGTATGGAGCAGATGTGAATATCCCTGATTCAAAAGGTGTCACTCCCCTTCAACATGCAAAATCTAGAGGATTTACTGAAATAATTGAAATACTTCATAGTGTGGGAGCGAAATAAGGTGAGTTAGGGTTGAGAGGCTTTGTGGATTTTCACCAGCTACAAGTAAAAGAATATTAAAGGATTTAAGAGAGCAGGAAAAAAGTAGTTTTAGAAGGTTAATCTAAATCCAACAAATATAAATTAAAAAATTGAGCCGAAAAGTTGAGTTCAACAAACCATAAAAAACCTCATTTAGATGTGATACGGTGAACCGTATCACAAGTAAATGAGCTTTTTAATAAGTTAAATCGAAGTAAAATAAATATATATACAAGTAAAATCAAAGAAGAATTAATAAAAAAAGAAATAGTTACCGTTAATGGTCACTATTTCTATTTCTTTTTTGACATATAGAAAGTATAAAATTTGATATTAAGTCTGCGTTTCGCAAGTCCAGCTCCAGCGCCTAGCCCCTCGAGGTCATAAGTCAATTCTAAATTGAAGGCAAAGAACGCCTTCTACCCTAGAATCGCCTTATGCTTGTCGGGGCTGAACAAGGCGCTTGCGCTTTTTAATAATGGTAGACACTAGATACAAAAGTTGAGGATAAACAGAGCTTAGAAAATGTCATTAAGTTCGGTATCTGAATAGATGGAAATTAAAACAACTGCTTTCCCATCTCCTATATTTTTAACGAAATGTGGTACACTTGCGTTCCAACTAAAGGAATCCCCTTCGTCGATGATCATAGAATCTTCGCCCTGTTCTGCAAGGACTTTGCCCTCCAACACTAAATGACATTCCTCTCCTTCATGGGCAATTGCTTCACCCATTGAAGCACCAGGAGGAAATTCGACCAGCATCATTCTTAATCCACCCTTGGACGTTAAATGCTCTATTTTCAGGTTGTTTAAAGTAGAGTAAGTTCTTTCAGCTTTTCTAACTACTCTCATGTGCTGTTTCTTTTCTAACAATAAATAGGGTAGAGGTACTCCAAGAAATTTTGATATTGTTTGCAAAGTGTTAAGGGATGGAGAGGTGTTATTGTTTTCGATATTGCTGATAAAGCCTTTTGAAAGTCCTGTATCTTCACACATTTGAGCAATGGTGATTTTTTTCCTATTTCGTATTGCGCGAATTTTTGAGCCTATTTCCAAATTATCCACCTCAATGTAGTTTCCTAATAAAAAACTTAATTCTATCTTAGCAAAAGAATGGTTGACAATCTACAACGAGGTTGTTATCTTATAGATAATAAATATTCGTATTAGAAAACACGAAAAATCATTTCAGCGCTTTTTTTTACTTAGATGTTTTTATATATGAATCTATTATTTTTATATGATAACAAAAAGGTTGTTTTCAAATCCATAATTTATATATAACGCTGAGATAAAATGCAACTAGTTAATAGGTTTAAACCATATTTCAAGAAGGGATGATGAAAGTTGAATTCACCAATGATATATGAGCTTCGTCGACCGCGACAAATCGATCCAAATAAAACGTATCCTGCCCTTTTCGTGATGCATGGTATCGGGAGTAATGAACAAAACATGCTGTCGTTGGTAAATGGATTGGAAGAGCAATTTTACATTTTCAGTATTCGTGGTCATTTGGAACAGCCTCCCGGATTCGCTTACTTTACGATTCAAGGATATGGGAAGCCTCATCGAGAGGTGTTTGATCAAGCTATTAGTAAACTTCGAAGCTTTATTGATTATGCTTCAGATCAATATCCTTTAGATTTAAGTCAATTGTACTTACTCGGCTTTAGTCAAGGGGCTATTCTTTCAATGACTCTTGGTTTGACACTAGGGGATCGAATAAAGGGTATTATTGCCCTAAGTGGATACATTCCTGCATTCGTCAAGGATGAATATAACGTAAAATCAGTCAATCAAATGTCCTTATTTATTTCTCATGGGGAAATGGATCAAGTGTTGCCATATGAGTGGGGCAAGGATAATAATGAGTATTTTCAAGGGTTGGGTGCAACCGTAATGTTTAAAACGTATCAAGAAGGACATACAGTATCGGTGCAAAATCACGATGATTACGTGAAATGGTTACTCGATTCATTGGAAAAGTAAAGAATTAAACATTTAAGGAGATGATTTCATGCTTCCGTCTTTTTTTATCGCTCATGGAGCACCGTTAATTGCCATTGAGAACAATGAGTACACTCAGTTTTTAAGTCACTTAGGTCAAGGATTGCCAAGACCAAAAGCGATTGTTTTATTTTCGGCTCACTGGGAATCAAGTACACAAAAAGTAAGCAGCGTCGACGAGTATAGTACGATCTATGATTTTGGTGCATTTCCCGAAGAATTGTTTCGCATTCAATATCCGGCAAAGGGAAATGAAGAGATAACCAAAGAAATTCAGGACCTGTTCAAGAACCAAGGTGTTTCTTTTGAAATTGATACGAAACGTGGTTTAGATCATGGTGCCTGGGTCGTTCTAAGATTGCTGTATCCAAATGCGGAAATCCCTGTCATTTCGATGTCAATCAATCCGCAGCTTTCTCCGGAGGAGCAGTATAGGGTCGGAAAATCTTTATCAGAATTAAGGGAGAAGGACGTTTTAATTATCGGCAGTGGAGGAACGGTGCATAATCTCAGAGCGTTGAATTGGGCCAAAGATAATGGGGAAGTTGATGATTGGGCACTGAATTTTGATGAATGGTTATCAAGTCATTTGGAAAATTGGGATCTAGCATCACTTTACAACTACGATTCTTTAGCATCTACCGCTAAACTTGCAGTACCGCCATATGGAAATGAGCATTTTGTTCCGATATTCTACGCAATGGGTGCAGCAGATAAACAACAAACAGCAAAGTTATTACACCGTAGCTATCGATATGGGAATCTAAGTCACAGCGTTTGGCAATTTGGTTGATAGTCATTGTTACCAACGATACAAGTATTAAGCAATTTAAAAAATTGATCATTTGGAGGAAATAAAATGAATAAATTTGAGGCAAGTACGTTGATGTTAAGAGTAATTTTAGGAATTAGTTTTTTTATACACGGGTTAGCCAAATTCCAAGGTGGAATTGAGAATATTGTTGGATGGTTTGATAGCATTGGTCTACCTGGGGGACTAGCTTATGTTGTAGCATTAATCGAAATGGTTGGTGGATTCGCATTAATCATTGGATTAGGTACTAGAATTGTTTCCGTTTTACTATCACTAGTAATGATTGGGGCTATTTTTAAAGTGAAATTAGCAGCTGGCTTTATGGGTGATGGACAATCAGCTGGTTATGAATTAGATTTAGCTTTCTTAGCGATTGCTGTATTTCTTTCGATAAATGGCAGTAAAATGTTTGCTGTCGATCAATTGATTCTTAATTGGCAGAGTAATAAAAACCAAAACAATCAAGCAGCTTAATAATGTATTTTTTTAAAAGATAAAATTCCAAGTGAGCATTACTTCTCTAGAAGTAGTGCTTTCTTTTAATAAAATAAAAAGGAGGTAGAAGATGCCAATTATCCAAATTACCCTACTTGAAGGAAGAGAACCAGAAATAGTTGAACAATGCATTCGAAATGTAGCAAGTACTGTTCACGAATCACTTGGGGCTCCTTTATCTACAATTCGTGTTTACGTTAACGAAGTACCTAAAAATTATTATGCAGTAGGGGATAAATTAAAAAGTGAAAAATAAGAAAGGGAATAGGGGGATTTTCTTGATTGACTACAGAGAGTTAGCTGAGTTATTAATAAAAGCGGAAGAAAATCAATATGCCGTTTCTTGTATTACCGATAAATTTCCTGACTTCGATTTATCAATGGGTTATGTAGTTCAGGATGAACTGATCAAAATGAAAAAGAGTCAGGGGCATGAGATCATTGCTTTCAAAATGGGAATAACCAGTGAAGCCAAGATGAAGCAAATGAATGTCGATGAACCAATTTACGGTACTGTCTTCGACTATATGTTGGTACCGGATAAAGGCGAAATTGTAATGGAGGAATTTATTCATCCGAAAATAGAGGCTGAAATCGCCTTTATTCTCGCAGAAGATATTGAGGGTCCAGCGATAACAGGGGCGGAAGTGCTTGCAAAAACGAAAGGGATTCTACCTGTTTTTGAAATCATTGATAGCAGGTATGAGAATTTCAAATTTAAACTTCCTGACGTGATTGCAGATAATACATCTGCTTCTAGGGTAGTTTTTGGAGACAAAGTTTTCGATCCTAAAGAATTCGACCTTGAAAAGATTCGGGTAACATTAATAATAAACGGGGAGTTAAAAGCAAATGGCACGAGTGCTGCCGTATTAGGCAACCCAGCAAACTCAGTAGCCATGTTAGCGAACATGCTTTTTAGCCATGGAAAGGGAAAAATACCTAAAGGCTCCATCATCTTAACTGGCGGAATTACAGAAGCGATCTTGTTAACAAAAGGAGATCATGTCATTTCAAACTATGATGGAATGGGTGATATTTCATTTAATGTTAGATGAGACTATGTGTCACGAAATGTGAAGGCTGAAGTTAATAATAATTAAATATGTTAGACTTGTATTTAACTAATACGTACGGAAAAAAGCAGGTGATTCCTTGGACACATTTATCTTTCTATTCATCATTTTGGTGGCCTCCATACTCCAAACTAGCACAGGGTTTGGTTTTTCAATTTTGGCCACCCCCTTTCTCCTTTTGATATTTAAACCAACTGAAGCAATTCAAATTAATATAATCTTATCTCTAGTTATTTCTTGTGCTTTGATTACTAAGGTTCGAAAGGATATTGATTTTGGAATTTTAAAAAGGTTTATGCTTGGTAGTGTTGCTGGTCTACCACTTGGGATTATGATCTTTCTACTAGTAGATCTAACTAAATTGAAGGTAGGAATAAGTCTTACTATCCTGGCATTAACAATTATGTTAATGCTTAAGTTTCATATCAATCAGTCTAAGAGCAAGGATATGGTTGTTGGTGGACTGTCAGGTTCTCTTACAAGTAGTATAGGTATGCCTGGACCTCCTTTATTGCTTTATTTTTCAGGAACAGATACACCAAAAGAAAAGTTACGAGGTACCACCCTAGCCTTCTATTTATATATCTATTTTATGAGTTTGATCATCCAAATTATTTTTGCGGGCACAACTAAAACCATCTGGATTTCAAGCGGTGTTGCTTTACCACTTGTATTCTTAGGCTTGTATGTGGGTCAACTTTTATTTAAAAGGATTAACCAGAATCTCTTTCGGAAATTTACATATTTGATCTTATTGTTTACAGGGGTTTACATGCTTATTGAAAGTTGGAGATTATAATCGGGTACACATGCCTGTCTTCTTGGAAGTTATTAATTACTACAGTGCAAAGAAGTCTTTAACAGGCAAACTTTAAGAGGGTAGATGATCCTCATCACAATCAAAACAAATTAAATTACCTTCTGTGTCTTTAAAACCATTTAAAAATCCTTCTAAGCAGAAAACATCCTTCCCGCATTTTGTGCAGCTCCCAACTAGTTCCTTAATTCAGCATCACCTTCCATCTTAAAAAGCAAACTTAGTAGTTAGTAAGATTGTCTGTAAATTATATTGCTTTTTTAAATTATATGGAAGAGTTTGATAAAAAATTCTGCCCACCACTAGTGAACACACGTTTGAAAACAAATACGATTAGTTATGATAGATGGTATATACAGTATTCGTTAAAGAAATATATGATATTATGAAAAATAAAGTTCCATTTAATGAAGAACGTTATAGTGATAAGTTATCCAAGCTTCCTAGGTAAGCGAAGAAATTGGATGAAAAGGTGGAATTGCATTGTTCAAGGATCTAAAGATTGATGAATTACTGCATAGTCAGGATAAAAGCAAGTTTTCCTTAATTGATGTCCGATCACCTTCTGAGTATCAAGAGATGACGATACCAGGTAGCTTTAATATTCCGTTGTTTGATGATATAGAAAGAGCAGAAGTTGGAACGCTTTATAAGCGAGTGAGTGTTCAGTCAGCAAAGGATCGAGGTTTGGAAATAGTTGCTGCTAAACTACCAGAATTTATTAAGCAATTTAACCAAATTGAAGGGGACAAGGTGGTTTTTTGTTGGCGCGGAGGAATGCGAAGTAAAACAACAGCAACTGTACTCGACTTAATGGGAATCAAAACTTTCCGCTTGCAAGGTGGAGTTCGTTCTTATCGCCATTGGGTTATTCAAACACTAGAGAAAGTGGAAATTAAGCCTAAAGCATACGTCTTAAATGGTGGAACAGGTACAGGGAAGACCGCCATTCTAAAGCGTCTCGAAAAAGAGGGATATCCGACTCTTGATTTGGAAGGCTTGGCCAATCATAGGGGATCGATCTTTGGTCAAATTGGTTTAGTTTCACAAAACCAGAAAACGTTTGAAGCCCTTCTTGTTCAGGATATCGAGCGGTTGCATTCTTCGCCATTTATTTTATTAGAGGCTGAAAGTAAGCGAATAGGAAAACTGTTGATTCCAGATTTTGTGATGGAGAAAAAGGCGTATGGAACTCATATTTTCATTGAGATGCCTATGGAGGAGAGAGTGCGTCATATTCTAGAGGAGTATCGTCCATGGGACCACCATGAGGAATGTGTAAATGCCTTCTGTAAAATCAAGAAGCACATCCATACACCAATTGCCGCACAGATTGAAGCTGACTTGAAATCATGTAATTACGACTCAGCCGTACTCTTGTTACTGGAATTTTATTATGATCCAAGGTACGTACACACAACAAAACAGTATTCAGAAAACCAAAGAATAACAATACAAGCGAACGATGTCGATGAAGCGGTCGAAGCAGTTGGGCGGCTCCTCAAGAGTGCCTTCACTCTATCTTAAAAAATAGAGTAAAACTAAACGTATCTAACAGGACTATTTTATTAGGTATAAACTATTTTTTGGTAATTACAGTTATGCTTTTGGGTATAAAATCCTGTGAATTTAAGACAAGTTAGGAAAATAGTGATATATTTATACGGAAATACTTTAATTTGATAAATTACTAAAGAGGAGGTGTTTGAAAATGTCCCCATCAAGAATATTAAAGTGGGTTACTGGTGCTCTCGAAGCAATTTTAGGTATTCCTGTTTTAGGTGCTGCAATTATTATAGGTCTTTTATGGATACCATTAGGCATTATGTTAGTACTACATATTATCACTTTAGTTCTTACTAAAAAGAGTGGTGGAGCATCAACTGGAAGTGTCTTAGGAATTATAACTTCCTGTGTAGCGTGGATTCCATTTGTAGGAATGATTATGCATATACTGTCAGCTATTTTTCTTATGATTGATGCTTCAAAACCGGATAATAATTTAAAGGGTAGTAAAGTTGATATTGCATAATAATTAAAAAAAAGAAGGATTATTCCTAATCGGATTAATCCTTCTTTTTTTTAAAAATATGAAATTGAATTAAACGATTAATAAGTTTCATGAAAGAAATCTAAGCAACTTTCGCTTCAGACTCTTCAAGTTTAAGTTTACGGTATTTAATAATTTGGCTTACGTACCATAAAACAACAATGGCTGTTAAGCAGAACCCAATACCATTTGAGACTGAATAGGGAAGGTTCAGCCCTTCAGGCGCGTAGAAAATATACGTGCAAACGACACCTGTCATAAAGATCGCGGGGACTCCACAAATCCAATGGAATTTATGATGTTTTAATAAATACACCGTTCCTGTCCATAGCATAACAGAAGCAACAACTTGGTTTGTCCAACCTACATATCTCCATAAAAAAGTATAGTCAATCGTTGCAAGGTAAAGTGCAGGTACTGAAACGAGAAGTGTAACGAATAATACTTTTACTTTAGTATCAATCCTATAAACCTTTGTAATAATTTCACTTAGGATCATTCTTGAGGAACGAAGTGCGGTATCACCCGTTGTGATAGGCAAAATGATGACTCCTAAAATTGCAAGGATACCTCCAAAAGTACCTAACAGTGATGTTGAGATTTCGTTTACAACTCCTGATGGACCTCCAGCAGCAAGTGCTTCTCCTAAACCAACTGTGCCGTTGAAAAAGGCCATTCCAGCTGCAGCCCAAATTAGTGCAATAACACCTTCAATAACCATCGCGCCGTAAAAAATCTTACGTCCATCAGATTCCTTTTTCATTGTACATGCAACGATTGGACTCTGTGTACAGTGAAAACCAGAGATTGCACCACATGATATTGTGACCATAAGTAGTGGCCAAACGGGTAAATCAGCAGGGTGAAGGTTCTCAAATGTAAGGTTTGGAATTTGTTTATCACTAAATAATAAAGCAACTGCAATTGCGACAGCCATAAAAAGCAAGATTGCTCCGAGTAAAGGGTAAATCCTGCCGATAATTTGATTAATAGGCAAAACAGTAGCTAAGACAAAATAACCGAAGATAATTAGTAATGCTACTGTGAAGCTAAGTGGAGTAATTTGTGCAATAAGCTGTGCAGGTCCTGCAGTAAAAGCTGCAGCAACTAAAATCATTAATATAAGAGAAAACACATTAATAAATGCTTTAATATGCTTTCCTAAATAACGACCAACAATAGAAGGAAATTGAGCACCGTTATGTCGTAAGGACAACATACCTGAAAAATAGTCATGAACTCCACCTGCAAAAATACAGCCAATGACGATCCAAACAAAAGCAACCGGTCCATACAATGCTCCCGCAACCGCACCATATATTGGTCCTAGCCCAGCAATATTTAATAATTGAATTAAGTTTCCCTTCCACCAGCTCATTGGGACAAAATCGAAATTATCGGTTTTTGTATAAGCTGGGGTTGTAGTATTGTCATCAATGACAAAAACACGCTCAACGAACTTTGAATAAACTACGTACCCTAGAACTAGTAAAATGAGTGCAGCAAAAAATGTTAGCATATTGTTTTCCCCCTTTGGAGTGACTCTCGATTATGAAATATTCTAACACTTATTGTAATAAATACAACACATTTTCAGAAAAAATATAACATTCTGTTAAATAAAACGCCTGCATTTTAATTTTTTTGAAATATTATCTAGAACTGGAAGGTAGGTTCAATTGAGCAATAAAAAAATAATAAAAAAACTAGCTGGAATTTCAGCTAGCTTCAATATAGCTCTTACGCGGTGAAACATAAGTATTCAAACCCTAGTAGAAGACTTGAATTGAGTTAATAGAGCTGTCGATAAAGAGAGTTTTTTGTCGAATCGTCGATAAAATGAATATTTCGAAGATAAAACACCTCCATAGTAAAAAAATACAATCCTTGACGGGGAATTCCGCATATAACGATGTATATTCTTAGAAATCACGACTAAATTGAAAAAAAGATCATAATTGTAGCGTGTGCGAGGTGGTTTCCGGTGACTTATATATATCTTAATACTAATTTTCTCATAAAGTACTGCAGAAATGGAATTCGAGGGATATGTAAAACGCTTGGGTCATAAATATACCCAAGCGTTGATGTGTGAGCTATTTTCTAATTGTGAAGCCAGCCTGCATAAGCAGTGCTTACATTTAGGAATTGTCCTCTTTATTACTGCTGGTGGACTTTGATTCATCTTCTCTTTTAACGCCTTTACTTGTGTAAGGTTTGGCACTTTTTGCTCTGTTGGCAGCAACTTTCCATCGGGTCCAACCCTTTTTGCCTGTGCCTCTACCTGTTCCGCCTTTACCCTTAGCTTTACTCAAATAATCACTCCATTATAAGATATGGCTGTCATTACAAAGAATTGATGGAGAACCCACAATTAAACTCGCACTGACAGGCACTTATTTTATTCACTCTTACTATTTTGCCTCTTTTTATTTTCTTTACCATTCTTTTGGCTCATAATTCAATTCTGAGAAAAGTTGATTTTTTTCTTTCTTTGATAGATCTCTCCATTGTCCAACCGGAAGATTGTTCAATTGAATATTCATGATTCGTGTTCGCTGTAGTCGATACACTTCGTATCCTAGCTCTGCACACATTCGGCGAATTTGTCGATTCAATCCTTGTGTTAAGATAATTTTGAAATCAAATTTTGAAAGCTGTTCGACTTCACAGGGCAGTGTTTTGGTATCTAAGATTTTTACTCCTTCTGACATTTGCTTTAGAAAAGCGGGAGTAATGGGCTTGTCTACTGATACAGTATACTCTTTTTCATGCTTGTTTTCAGGACGAAGTATTTCATTTACAATATCTCCGTCATTTGTAAGGAGGATTAAGCCCTCTGATTCTTTATCAAGTCGACCAATATGACTAACTCTCAAGGGATGATTAACAAGATCAATAATGTTTCCCTTCACACCTTTTTCAGAAGTACTAGTAATGCCCACTGGCTTATTCAAGGCGATGTAGACATGATTTCTTGCCATTCTGATTTGATCTCCACTTACTCGAACATCATCTCCTGGCTCAACTTGGCTACCCACCGTCGCAATCTTCCCGTTAATTGTGACTCTTCTATCTTTAATTAACTGATCTGCTCCGCGTCTAGAGGCTTTTCCAGATTCGCTAATAAATTTATTAATACGCAGGTTAACCACGTCCTTATATTGAAATTTTCAAGTAACCATAAAGCAAATCTTCATATCAAACTAACCTTAAGTGGCAATTGGTTGATCGTCTACTCTTAAGCATACAATATTTTAATAGAGGGTTGCAATATCACGGAAAATTGTGATTTTAGATAGAATTTATTAAAAGTAAAATTGTGAGGGAAAAACTAAGTTTTAAAAGTTAAAGGGAGAGGATTTAAAATGAAAAAACCGGACCCAAGTTCTGGAATCCGACTTCTATTATGATTTTGACCCCAAGCCATTCATCATAAAATGAATTGTTTCATTAACATACTCTTCTTCATCGAGCGATTGATCATTCAAGATAATAATTCTCGTTACAATTGTGCTAACAATTGTAGAAATCGTGAGTCTAATAATTGTCTCTTCAGGGATATCCTTTAATTCGCCCTTTTCCTTAAAGTAGGTGACTACGCTCTTAAAGAGAGGAAATATATTCTCCTGGAAAATTTCTATATAGGCTGCTTTAAATTCTGGCTGAAAAGCGATTTCTTGAACTAGTATTTTAAGTAATTGAACATGACTCCGTGCGAATTTCAGTCTATTTTCAATTAATTTTCTTAAAAAGTCACTGTAGCTTGCGTATTCTTTCTCAAAAACGTCTCGTTTAAAGTCTTTTAAAAGAAAAGGAGCAACCATTTTGGATAGAAGGGGGGTAACGACTGCTGCTAATAATTCCTTCTTCGTCTTGTAGTGGCGAAAAATCGTTCCTTCTGCAACTCCAGCTCTTTTGGCAATTTCATTTGTAGAGGTAGCAGCAAAGCCTTTTTCAGCAAAAACCTCAATTGCGCTTTCTAGTATCTTTCTTTGCTTATCCGTTAGTTTAGATTGCTCATTTTCGGGCAATAGTTGCTTTAACAAGTCGTCATTGCTCAACGATTGTCAACTCCTTCGTACCTACTAGCCCTATTATATCCTTCTATGCTTTCTTAGCGCTACAATATTGAGTAACATAAAGAGAAGGGAAAATCCCAAAAGTACGAATATATCATTACTTATTGATCCCCAGCCCGCACCTCTAAGCATAATATCTTTTAAGGCGTTGGCTCCGTACGTTAATGGCAAAAAGTAGCTTACTATCTTTAAACTCGGATGCAAAGCGTCTAGAGAAAATAGCCCTGATAGAAAAATCTGTGGAACAATGACAATCGGAATAAATTGGACGACCTGTAGCTCGTTATGAGCAAAAGTAGATAACAAAATACCAAGCGTTAACGCCACCATAGCTAATAAGAGAGTTACGAGCAACACATATCCAATCGAACCAACCATCCACATATCTAGAATCTCAATGGAAAACCATGAAATAATTGATGCTTGAATGGATGTGAAAAATCCAAACCCAATAATGTAGCCCAGAACAATTTCAGAGCGTTTTAAAGGAGTAGACAGCATTCTTTCCAATGTTCCTTTTGACCTTTCACGAAGAAATGATACACCTGCGATCAAGAATACGAAAAAGAAAATAAATACACCAATTAGAACTGGGCCCATATAGTCAAACGACTCAAGCGTTTCAGAGCCATGAAGATAATCAAATGATGGTTCCAGCTTTTCTGCTTGTTGTGTATCCGCATCGAATGACTCTTGTAAGACCACCATGACCGCTCTGTTGGCAGTAGGATCACTTCCTTCTAAACGAACAGATAGCTTTTGATCTTTTAAGTCGATGAGGGCATCGTACTCACCTTTTGAAAGAGCTTGTTCTGCTTCATGAAGCCTTAAAATAGAAATACTACTTTCAGACTCTTGCAGCAAAGTTAAAATGGGATCAGGTACATTATCTGTTAAAGCAATCTTAGGCTCGTAATCAGATCCGTTAAACACTAGTGACATCATAAAGAGTACAAACATCGGTGCAAAGATCATTAAGGCCATTGTTCTTTTGTCACGAAAGAATTGGCGCATGATTCGAACGACTATGGCTTTTATTCTCATTTCTTCACACCTCCATAATGGATGAAGACTTCTTCAATGTTCTCAGCGTGAATATTCTTTTTTAATTCTTTTGGAGTACCTAATGCAATCAGATCTCCATCGCGTATCATTCCAAGTCGGTGACATTTTTCTGCCTCATCCATTACGTGAGTTGTTACGATGACAGTCGTACCTGCTTTGCTAAGTCGCTCAAGTTCCATCCAAATGGACTGTCTTAGAACAGGATCGATACCCACTGTAGGTTCATCTAAAATGATGATCTTCGGTTCATGTAGGAGAGAAATCGCCAGCGAAAGTCTTCGCTTCATCCCACCCGAATACTCTCCAACTTTTTGTTTTAACTCTTTTTCAAGATTCACGAGCCGCATAACAGAGGTGATTCGCTCTTTTTTCTTCGTTCCCTTCAATCCGTATATTGCTGCAAAAAAATTAAGATTTTCAAGTGCTGTTAATTCCTCATACAAAGCATCAGATTGTGTCATATATCCAATCTCTTTCATCACAGCTAGACTTGGCATTTTTCCTCCAAAAATAGTTACAGAACCAGTGCTAGCTTCATCAATTCCAGCGATACATTTTACCAAAGTCGTCTTACCCGCTCCGGACGGACCCAATAGACCGAAGATTTCTGATTGAGAAATTTGCAAGGAGATATTCCTTAAAACGGTCTTTGTACCAAAGGATTTTGAAACATCGTTAATGACAACTTTGGTGCCCATCTATTCACCTCTTTAAGTTAGTGAGTGATCACTCACTTTTATATTATAATTTATGCGAGTTATTGTAAAGTGAGTACTCACTCATTTAATTTTTAAAAATTTTTTCAAGTTTCGTTTATGGGCGTCGAGGTATAGCTTAGAATAATGGTAGAGGTATGTATTTGAAAATGTGGAGTGATAGGATTATTTTTTCATGTGTTACAAGGTGTTTTCATCATTAGGTTGATACAGATAGATTTCAAGTCGAATACAATTCTGGCCTACAAACTCAATTCCCTCACTTTCAAGTGACATTTTTTGAACAAGAAATAATTCTTCATCTCTAAAGCCAATTTCACCCTTTGAATTGATGACTCTATGCCAAGGGAGTCGATACTTTTCACTCGTTGAGTGGAGGATACGAACGACTTGTCTAGCTGCCCTTGGACTACCTGCTAGTCTAGCGATTTGACCGTATGTCATCACTTTCCCAGATGGGATCTTTTGAATGATTTTAATCACTTTTTCGGTAAAGGGTGTCATTCTGATTTCCTCCTATGTTAATTACTCCATTCATTATTATAAACAACGACTACATCTACGGCAAAAAACTTCCATATAATTGAGCGCACCTCAATTGTCCTGTAAAATGAACAGATAACCAATAAAACGAAAAAGGTGTTCAAATGCAAAAGTTCATTATCATTGGTGCAGGTATTCTCGGTGCGTCAACTGCTTATCACCTTGCAAAAGCAGGTGCACACGTTACATTGGTTGATCGCAAGGACCTTGGACAGGCCACAGACGCTGCAGCGGGAATCGTGTGCCCATGGCTTTCACAACGACGAAACAAGGCATGGTATCAGCTCGTCAAGGCTGGAGCCAGATACTATCCTGAATTAATAGAGAAATTGAAAGAAGACGGTGAAACCGAAACAGGCTATAGCCGAGTCGGAGCACTTAGTCTTCATATAGATGAAAATAAGCTGGAAAAAATGGCAGAACGTGCTCGGAAACGCCGAGAGGATGCACCTGAAATTGGAGATATCACAATTTTATCACCTTCTGAAACTAAGAAGCTATTCCCACCGCTCTCGGAGGAATACGGTTCAGTTCATGTAAGTGGAGGAGCGCGTGTAAATGGCAGAGCGTTACGTAATGCTTTAGTTCGTTCTGCGATTAAGAAAGGGGCTATTTTTCTTCAAGGTGATGCTCAACTAGTTCATAAAGGCAACAGAGTGATTGGAATTCAACTGAAGAATGAAACTTTAATCGCTGATCAAGTAATCGTAACAGGAGGCGTTTGGACAAAAGATCTTTTAAAGCCTCTAGGTGTGAATTTTTTAGTCTCATCACAAAAGGCACAAATCGTTCACCTAGAAATACAGAATACAGATACAAGCGAGTGGCCTGTCGTGATGCCGCCTAATGATCAGTACATTCTTGCTTTTGAAGACGGACGAGTTGTTGTGGGAGCGACACATGAAGATGAAGCAGGGCTGGATTACCGTGTGACAGCTGGCGGTATCAATGAGGTGATGGGGAAGGCATTGGGAGTTGCTCCTGGTTTAACGAATAGCACAATGATCGAAACAAGAGTGGGCTTTCGACCGTTTACACCAGGGTTTTTACCTGTAATAGGTGCTGTGCCCAACTATAAAGGACTTTTGCTTGCGAATGGGTTAGGAGCTTCTGGTTTAACCAGTGGTCCTTTTCTTGGCTCTGAACTTGCGAAGCTAGCACTAAATAAGGATACTGAGCTTGATCTAAGTAGCTATGATTTAGCGGGGGCTATTGAGATGGAGGACGAGAAATGACACCAGATCGCATCCATATTCCCTTACCGGTCGAATATTTTCACCTCCCAACCCTTGAATTAGCTGAAAAGCTACTCGGTTGTTTGTTAATAAATGAAACAGAGGAAGGTATTTCATCAGGATATATCGTGGAAACAGAGGCGTATATGGGTCCTGCTGATCGTGCCGCTCACAGTTACGGAAACCGAAGAACAAAACGAACAGAAATCATGTTTGGAGAAGCTGGCTATGTATATACCTATTCGATGCATACACATTGTCTGGTCAATGTGGTTAGTGGTGTAATAGATAATCCTGAAGCCATTCTTATACGAGCTGTTGAACCCTTTTCAGGGATTGATTTGATGAATAAAAGAAGACCTGTTAGTGATCCTAAGAATCTTACAAATGGACCAGGTAAACTAACGAAAGCATTAGGGATTACTAAGGAGGATTACGGCCGCCCTTTTTTTCAGCCACCACTTTTTATAGCAGAAGGGTATAAGCCAATGGAGATTTCTCGTGGGAAAAGAATTGGGATTGACAACTCTGGGGAAGCAAAGGATTATCCATGGAGATTTTGGGTTACGGGGAATCGGTTTGTTTCGAGATAGATATTCAGGATGATGAGTCGAGGGACTGGAAGCAATAGTTCGGAAAGGGCTTAAATTGATCGATATATCGAATTCATATATATGAAGTAGGAAATCACTCATGTCCCTGCTTCTTTACTTCTGCATTAAATAAGTCGTTTTTTGACTAACTTTAGCATCCAGTAGTTGAAGAGGAACCGACGGTTGAAGAAGAAGTAGTAAAACCAGTTGTTGAAAAAGAAGAGCAAGAAGTAAAAGTTGTAGTCACTGAAGATAAAAAGAAATCCAACAATCAACTTCTTAGACACTGCAACATCATCATTTAATTACTTAACAATTGGTAGCTTACTACTTTTATTCGGTATTTCTGCATTTGTCATTCACCGAAAAAGATTGAAGTCAAATCAAAGTTTTTAAGAGAAGCTAGGAGCAGAAGCCAATATTGGTATTCTGCTACTATTTATTTTTACAGATATCATCCCAACCTACATGAACACATTACAAAGCTAGACATCATTACAACTCGTAAACTATACTTTTTTTATACAAAGGTAAATTTCTGTTAGCGAAAGGGGCGGATACCATGAGTGAACCAAACGATAAGTATACACTCGAATATGCACAAACCTTAGATCAAAAAGACGAACTTGCATCCTATCGAAACGAATTTTATATAAAGGAAGGTAGCATCTACCTCGACGGAAACTCATTAGGTCTTCTTTCAAAAAGATCTGAGCAAGCCATTCTTAACATAGTAGAATCCTGGAAGCACCTTGGAATTGACGGGTGGACAGATGGAGAGCATCCATGGTTCTATTTATCTGAATCGTTAGGTGAGCAGTTGGCGGCTTTGGTAGGAGCAGAACCCAATGAAGTAATTGCAACCGGTTCCACCACCTCGAATCTACATCAGTTAGTATCCACTTTTTATGAACCTACTGGTAAAAAACAAAAATTCTTGCGGATGACATTACGTTCCCAACAGATATCTATGCTTTGCAAAGTCAACTAAAGCTTAAAGGGTATGACCCGGAGGAACACCTTGTAAAAGTGGTGAGCACAGACGGTCATACGTTAAGAGAAGAGGATATTATTGAGGCGATGACTGAGGAAATCGCAATCATTGTTTTATCTGGAGTTCTCTATAGAAGCGGCCAAGTCCTAGATATGGAAAGATTAACGAAAGAGGCGCATAAACGCAATATACTAATCGGCTTTGATCTTTGTCATTCTGTCGGGTCAGTTCCTCATAAATTAAGTGAATGGGGTGTGGACTTTGCTTTTTGGTGTACCTATAAGCATTTAAACGGTGGACCTGGAGCGGTCGGTGCACTCTATGTAAATCAACGTCATTTTGGGAAATCACCAGGACTTGCAGGCTGGTTTAGCTCCAACAAGGCTAATCAATTTGATATGGAGCATGAGTTAATTGCAGCAGACCATGCGGGGGCTTACCAGGTAGGAACGCCACATATATTAAGTGTTGCGCCATTAATTGGTTCACTTACACTATTTAATGAAATAGGCATCGAGAAAATCCGGGAAAAATCATTACAACTTACAAGCTATATGATCGAACTTATCAACCATGAGCTAAAGGATTATGGGTTCACATTCTGTAATCCGCTCAATGATCAACAGCGTGGTGGTCATATATTCTTAGAGCACCCCGAAGCAGCAAGAATCTGTAAAGCACTTAAAGAACAAGGAATCACACCAGACTTTCGTTCACCAAGTGGAATTCGATTAGCTCCAGTTGCGTTGTATAACTCATTTGAAGATGTCTGGAAAACGATTCAAAAGCTAAGAACAATCATGAAAGAAGAACAATATAAAAAATTTGAAAATAAACGTGGAGTTGTCGCATAAAACATGAAAACGACCAATAAAGATAACTGGATTGATATTTCCCAACCATTAAACTCAACGGTTGGTCATTGGCCAGGAGATACTCCATTCTCCTATGAAGTTGCTTTCTCAAAAGAGCAAACAGGATCAGTCAATATCGGAAAAATAACGACGAGTTTGCATACAGGTACCCATATTGATGCCCCTTTTCATTTTATAGATAACGGTCCCAAGGTTCTAGATTTAGACATCAATCTGTTTATTGGACCAGCTAGAGTGATAGATGTTTCCCAATATGAAAAAATTGATCGTGAAAGTTTAAGTAACTTTGATTTAGAAGGTGTCACTCGTCTTTTGTTACGAACAGCACTTCCTAATAATGCTGAGGTGTTTCCTGATAAAATCCCTCATCTAACTGCAGACAGTGCAAGCTTTTTGCACGAAAAAGGAATTCGCTTAATAGGAATAGATGCTCCCTCTGTTGATCCGCTTGATAGTAAAGACATGGAAACGCACCATGCACTCTTTTTGCATGGAATAAATATACTTGAAAATATTATGTTGGACTCTGTAACACCAGGTGATTATGAACTAATCGCACTCCCACTACCTATTCAAGAGGCAGATGGGAGCCCTGTTCGCGCCGTGATAAAACCAATATAAACAAGAACGAAACATCAAGGAGGGTTTATGAATGAGTAACGATCAATTTAACCCAACGGAATCAGAAAAAAATATTCACACCGATTTTTCAAACGACATGACTTATGGTGAATACTTACAATTAGATAAGATTTTATCAGGACAACAAAGATTGTCTGATCATCACGATGAGATGCTTTTTATCATTATTCATCAAGTGAGTGAGTTATGGATGAAGCTTATTCTACACGAGGTAAACTCAGCAATTGTATGTATTGAACAAGAAGAACTTTCAACTGCATTTAAACGATTAGCAAGAGTATCTAAAACTCAATCACAGATTATTAGTGCATGGGATGTACTTTCGACATTAACTCCTTCAGAGTATATGGAATTCAGAGATTCGTTAGGTCAAGCCTCTGGATTTCAATCCTATCAATATCGCATGATTGAATTTGCGCTGGGTTATAAAACGCCTCATGTTTTAAAAATCTATGAAAAAGATGCTGGTCTCCACAGCGAGTTGAAAAAAGCTTTCATAGCTCCAGGGTTATATGATGTATCAATTAAAGCATTGGTGAAAGCTGGGTTTCCAATTAATCCGGCTGTAGTGGATAGAGACTATTCCAAGCCGTATGTGGAAGATGAATCAGTACATGAAGCATGGTTAGCAGTCTATAAAAACGTCGATCAATATTGGGACTTATACGAGTTAGCCGAAAAACTAGTAGATATCGAAGACTGGCTTCAGCAGTGGCGTTTTCGACATATGAAAACAGTTGAACGTATTATCGGATTCAAAAGTGGAACGGGAGGGTCATCTGGAGTGAACTATTTAAGAAAAGTGCTAGACCAAAGGTTTTTTCCAGAGTTGTGGGATATTCGCACGGAGTTATAAGGGGTCAGTAATAATAAAACGTAAACAAAATCATTTTTTTCGTTCAAGAGCAAATGGAGACTACAAGGAGAAAGCAGATCTTGAATTGGCTTTTGTCGCTCCATCAATGACAGTAAAAGTATGGACAGTCTTGTCTTTTGCCTAGAAGAAGAGTTGGATACTCTGCTTTTTCTTGACTTTATCAAGCTTGAAGGTGTGCCTATAGAATTGAAGAGTGAAATTATGAAAAACGGGAAAATAATGTATCTGGAGGGTTGAGTGTAAGGAATACAGTTAATTCTTTTGGATATGATATACTTCAGAATATTAAGGTAGGAGGGATGAACAATGATCAGTGAAAAATTAATAAAAGGTTTAAATGAACAAATGAATTATGAGTTTTATTCAGCACATGCTTATTTAGCAATGGCAGCATATTGTTCAGCAGAGAGTTTGGATGGGTTTGCAAACTTCTTTTTAGTACAAGCTGACGAGGAACGTTTTCATGCAATGAAATTTTATAATTTTATAAACGATATGGGAGAGCGTGTAACTGTTGAAGGCTACCCAACTCCTAATAACGAATTCACTTCAGTGCTTGATGTATTCGAAAAAGGACTGCATCACGAAAAAGAGGTTACTCGCCGTATTTACAAGCTTGCAGATATCGCATTAGATGAGCGAGAACACGCAACAATGACCTTTCTAAACTGGTTCATAGAGGAACAAGTAGAAGAAGAGGCGTTGTTTGACAGTTTAATTCAAAAGCTAAAGCGTATCGACAAAGATAGTAATGCATTTTTCATGCTAGAAAGTGAACTTGGAAAACGCACGTTTACACCAGGTGGAGAATAGTTATTTTCGTGCCTGCCTGCATATGTAAAATTGGAGGGCAGGCATCTTTTGGAGTTGAAGGAAATGAATATAGCAGATATTGCAAAAATAGCGGGTGTGGCGAAGAGTACGGTTTCTCGTTATTTAAATGGTGGATCAATAGGTGAGGCAACTAGGAAAAAGATTGAAAGCGTCATTAAGGAGACTGGGTATTCACCGAATAAATTTGCTCAAAGCTTAAAGGCGAAAAGAACAAATATGATTGGGACAATTGTTCCTCGTTTGGATTCATATGCAACATCACAAACTCTAATTGGGATTGATAAACAACTGCTAGACATGAATTTTCAGCTAGTCATTTCAAACACGAGTCAGAGTTTGGACCGGGAGATTGAGTACATTTATAGCTTAGCAAAACAAAAGGTAGATGGAATTATCTTGATGGCCACGGAAATTACCGATAGCCATTTAGAAGCGTTTGAAGCTGTGAAAATTCCAATTATGTTGGTCGGACAGCAGCATGATCAGTATCACAGCTTAATTCACGATGACTTTGAGGCATCCTATGAGTTGGGTAAAAATGTACTTAAAAAGGGTCATCGGAAAATTGCTTATTTAGGCGTTTCTGAAAAGGATATAGCAGTTGGAATTAAACGAAAGGAAGGTTTTCGAAAGGCTGTGTCAGAACAACCCGGTTGTGAGGTTGCGTTTTTTGAAACGAGCTTCAAGATTGAAGATGCGATAAAAAAAGTGCCAGAAATAATCGAGGAATATCATCCATCGTTAATTTTTTGTGCAACGGATAATATTGCTCTCGGCGCATTAAAGGCAGCGAATATGAGAGGACTCAGTGTCCCGCGCGATCTTTCCATCACTGGATTTGGTGGTTACGATATTACGAAAATCACCTACCCAGGTATTACCACTGCTAAGTTCCACTATAAAGAAGCTGGAAAAATATCTGCTAAAAATATGGTCCAGCTCATTAACGGGGAACAGCTGAGTAAGATTACTCTTTCCACTTATAAAATTATTGAAAGAGAAAGCGTTGACAAATTAATCGATTGATTTTATAATCAATTGAAACCGGTTCCAACAACTGTTTTGGAACCGATTCCAAATTTAAAATATTTTTTTATTTATATTTGGAACCGGTTCCGAAATTTGCAAATAAGGGAGAGATCACGATGGATTATAAAAAAATAGCACAGGATCTTCTAACCGCAATTGGCGGAAAAGAAAACGTATCTGCTGCTGCACATTGTGCAACAAGATTACGATTAGTATTAGACGATGAGGAAAAAGTGAACAAAGATCAGCTTGAAGAGATGGATGTTGTCAAAGGAACGTTCTCTACGGGTGGTCAGTTCCAAATTATTTTAGGATCGGGCACTGTGAATGAAGTTTACAAAGAGTTTGCTAGATTAACAGGCTTAGGCGAGATGTCTACAAAGGACGTTAGCAAGGCAGGTTCAAAGAAGCTAAATCCTCTTCAACAGTTTGTGAAGATGCTATCAGATATCTTCATCCCGATTATCCCAGCGATCGTTGCTGGTGGTTTATTAATGGGAATAAACAACTTATTAACAGCTGAAGATTTCTTTATTGAAGGTCAATCTTTAATTTCAGCCTATCCAAACATAGCAGATTTAGCTGCACTTATTAATACCTTTGCAAATGCTGCCTTTGTCTTTTTACCAATTTTAATCGGTTTCTCAGCTACCCAGAGATTTGGTGGTAATCCATATCTTGGGGCAGCACTAGGGATGCTCATGGTTCACCCGGACTTGTTAAACGGCTACGGATATGCAGCTGCGGTCGCTAATGGCGAAGTGCCAGTCTGGAGAATTTTTAACTTTGAGATTGAAAAGGTTGGGTATCAAGGTACCGTTCTTCCTGTTTTGGTCGCTTCATTTATCCTTGCTAAAATTGAAACATTCTTAAGAAGAAGAGTCCCTTCTTTTCTCGATAACTTGGTAACACCTTTATTTTCGTTATTTATTACAGGAGTACTAACATTTATTTTAGTAGGTCCTTTAACTCGTAGTGCAGGTAATATCCTAACTGACGGTCTAGTATTTCTATATGATACAACGGGCGTAGTTGGTGGAGCCTTATTTGGTCTAATATATGCACCAATTGTTATTACGGGTATGCATCATAGCTTTATTGCTGTTGAAACACAGTTACTTGCAGATATTGCAAAAACAGGTGGATCTTTCCTTTTCCCGATTGCAGCAATGTCCAATGTGAGTCAGGGTGCAGCAACTCTTGCTGTTCTTCTTCTTACAAGAGATGCAAAAGTAAAAGGTACAGCATCTGCAGCGGGTATCTCAGCATTGCTCGGAATCACTGAGCCTGCAATGTTTGGAGTGAATTTGAAACTAAAATATCCATTTATTGGTGCAATCGTTGGTTCTGCAGCAGGTGCTGGATTTGTAACATTGTTTAAAGTAAAAGCAATTGCAATGGGTGCGGCTGGTCTTCCAGGAATCATCTCAATCAAGCCAGGCACAATTCCATTCTACATTCTAGGAATGGCCATTTCCTTTGCGGTGGCTTTCGCGGTCACAATTGTACTTGGAAAACGTGATGCTAAAAAGCAAAAGGCTAATTAATAGTACGAAAACAAAACGAAGGGGAATCAACAGTTGATTCTCCTACGTTCATTTTAAGGAGTAGAAGCAATGGAATGGACTAGAGAACAAAGATACCGTCGAGTCGATGAAGAGAGTGCTGAGAACATCGAGGCTTTAGCGATGAGAGTTAACGCGTGTCCGTGGAGACAAAGCTTTCACATTCAACCTAAAACAGGATTGCTAAATGACCCTAACGGATTTTCATACTACAATGGTTTTTATCATTTATTTTATCAATGGTTTCCTTTAGGTCCTGTACATGGTTTAAAGTACTGGTATCATGTGAAATCTAAGGATCTTGTTAATTGGGAAGATGCTGGAATAGGTATCGAACCAGATCATTTTTACGACAGTCATGGAGCATACTCGGGTAGCGCCATAGAACATGATGGTAAGTTATTTATGATGTACACTGGGAATACTCGAGATGAAAATTGGACAAGACACCCCTATCAATGTATAGCAATCATGGATCAAACAGACAAAATCACCAAATTAGAACAGCCAGTGATTTCTGATGTTCCAAATGGGTACACAGATCATTTCCGTGACCCAAAGGTTTGGAAGCAAGGTGAAACCTTTTATACTGTGATTGGTGCACAACGTCAAAATGAGACCGGTTGTGCTGTAATATACAGTTCTTTAAACTTAGTGGACTGGAAGCTTGAAGGTGAACTTCAAACAAGTCTTAATGACTTTGGCTATATGTGGGAATGCCCTGATTACTTTGAACAGAACGATAATGGAATTTTTATATTCTCACCGCAAGGAATTGAAGCAAAAGGTGATCTCTATCGTAATATCTACCAATCTGGCTACCTAATTGGTAGAAAGTTAACCCTTCCAGAACGCCAATTTGAGCACGGGGATTTTCATGAATTGGACAGAGGATTTGATTTTTATGCACCTCAAACAACGCTCGCTCCAGACGGCAGCCGTATTCTTGTTGGCTGGATGGGATTACCTGAAATTGACTATCCTACAGACGAAAATGGTTGGGCGCACTGTTTAACTGTACCTAGAGTATTAACGGTGGAGAACGGAAAACTCATTCAACAGCCAGTGAAAAAATTAGAACTTCTCCGTAAAAATGAGCATCAGGTTGCAGCAGTCCTTGAAAACGAAGTTAAGTCTTTTAATGAATTAAGAGGAACTTCGTATGAAATGGTTTGTGAAATTTCTAGCTTTAATTCAGAAGAGTTTGGAATAGAGTTACGAGCAAATGAAACGAAAAAAACAGTAATTAGCTATAACTCAACTCATAAAAAGCTAGTCTTAGACCGAAGCAATTCCGGAAAAGAAGTGGGTAGTGAGTTTGGTTCTACAAGGGCATGCCATCTTGACACTGACAAACTATTCTTGCACATATTTGTTGATACATCGTCTGTAGAACTATTTGTTAACAATGGTGAAGAGGTCTTTACTTCACGTATTTTTCCAGAAGTTGATTGTGATCAAATTCGTTTTTTTGCTAAGAATGGCATTGCGACTTTCGATATTCAAAAGTGGGATTATTAGGAGGGGAAGTTATATGACTTAGAACACTAAATGGTGGAAAGTAATTAGCCTGCAGGGAGGAAGTATAACTCTCCCCAGGCTCTTTTTTTTGAAGCACATAGTTGATAGACTCGGTTTTTGCTTATAGCTTCTGTTAAAATGTTCTATAAAGCTAGTTCAGTTCTTTTTCGTGACAATCTAAAAACATTCAAAGGATGGTAAACTTGTACCTTACAATAAATGAAGCATCAGAGTATCTTTCTATGCCAGAATCGTATATAAAAAACCTCATTCATCAAAAAAGAATCCGTGCTGTTCATGATGGAGAGCAATTTTTAATATACAAAGAACAGTTTAATGAATTTACTAAACAACTTGAGAATTACAAGAAACAGTTAGCAGAGTTTCAAAACGAGCCGATACCTGAGGATATTGATGTAAAAGATGAGGATTAGTCGGTCAAATATGTCCTTTAGATTAAATTTGTAAATGTAATGTAAATCTAAAATAAAGCAACGAACTAATCCCTATCTACTAGATTGTATTTGAATCTCTCTAGTAAATAGGGATTTTTTCATTAATTGCGTAATTAAACTACCAATATATTCAAAAATTACTCCGAAAGCTGAATCGATATAGTAATAACTGACTATTTTTGGATTTTACTAAATTAATATCTTTTCTTTAAAGAAGCTTAAAACTAGCAAAATATAATAGAGCTTGCGTACAAAAATTAGGAGGGAAAAACAAATGCTTAATCATAAAATCAAAAAGAAGCTTTTACCTTTCGCACTCGTTTCTTCTGTAGCAGTTGCTAGTTTATCAGGAATATCCACTACAGCTGAAGCAAAAAATAATTCTAAAAATAATCCAGAAATTAAAAACGTGATATTCCTTATCGGGGATGGCATGGGTGTATCATACACATCTGCATACCGTTATTTGAAGGACGATCCTTCTACTAAATTTGTAGATCCAACGGGCTTTGACCCTTATCTTGTAGGGCAACAAATGACATATCCGGAAGATCCTGAGCAAAATATTACAGACTCTGCATCTGCTGCGACAGCGATGTCAGCTGGTATTAAAACATATAATAATGCAATTGCGGTTGATAATGATGAATCAGAAGTGAAAACTGTGTTGGAGGCTGCGAAAGAACAGGGGAAAGCTACCGGACTTGTTGCAACCTCTGAAATTACCCATGCAACACCAGCGTCATTCGGCTCGCATGACGTTAGCCGTCAAAACATGAATGCTATAGCTGATGATTATTACGAAGAAATGATAAACGGAGAACACAAAGTAGATGTACTTCTGGGTGGAGGCACTGATTTGTTCATCCGTAAAGATCGTAATCTAACTGAAGAGTTTAAAAAAGACGGATATAGTTATGTAACAAACCGCGAAGAAATGATGAAAGATAAGAGTGGACAAGTTCTAGGCTTATTTGCTGAACGTGGTTTACCAAAAATGATTGACCGTACAGAAGATATTCCTTCATTAGAGGATATGACAACATCTGCAATTGATCGTTTAAACAAAAATAAAGATGGTTTTTTCCTGATGGTAGAAGGAAGTCAGGTTGACTGGGCTGGTCATGACAATGACATCGTTGGTGCAATGAGCGAAATGGAAGACTTTGAAAAGGCATTTAACGCAGCAATTGAATTTGCAAAGAAAGACAAGCATACGTTAGTGATAGCAACTGCTGATCACTCAACTGGTGGATATTCTATTGGGGCTAATGGCATTTACAACTGGTTTGGCGCTCCAATAAGTGCAGCAAAACGCACACCTGATTTTATGGCATCAGAAATTGCGAAGGGTGCTAATGTAGAAGAAACGTTGAAAAAATATATTGATCTTGAATTAACATCAAAAGAAATTCAAGCTGTTAAAGATGCATCAGTAAATAAAAAAGTTAGTGACATTGATACTGCTATTGAAAGTATTTTCAACACCCGTTCAAACACTGGCTGGACAACGGGCGGACACACGGGTGAGGACGTACCTGTCTATACATTCGGACCAGCAAGTGAACGTTTTGCTGGGCAAATCGACAATACTGAATTTGCTAAAGTTATCTTTGACTTACTAGAAAAGGGAAAAAACAAAACAGTTATCAACGATAAATAAATAAAAAAAAGATTTAGAAATACCCGTTGTTTTTTATCCGACAACGGGTACTTCTTTACTCTAGTAATGGAGGGTGTTTTCTTGAAAAAACAATTTTTGCTTTTTTTACTATTAACTCTACTTCTACTCGGATGCTCAAATAATCAACTTGTGAATGTTGCTTCAGGTAAAAACTCTGACTCAACTAAGACGGAAGCTGAGGAAGAAACTAGTGTTCAACAAAATCACTATGATGAGTATGTTCTTAACCCCCAAGTAACGAATGATCAATCCTTACAAAAGGTTGGGGATTCAGTTACTGATGAAAAGGGAGAGGCTACTTTAAAGGCGATTAAGAATATGAACGAAACGGTTAAGATTGGTCCAGTTGAAATGACGATTAAAGACGTAAAGGTTCTTCATACAAAGCCAGATTATAGTATGATTGATTTCTTTCATACCTATACTCACGATCAGGAGTTTGACTTTGTGAAAGTATTTGTAGAAATAAAGAACACATCTAATGAGGAAATTAATTTTGCACCAGTAGCTATTCTTGAGACAAGTACGGGTGAGCAAAAAGTTTGGGAAGATGACATTTACCTCGAAGAATTAAATGGGAAGCTAGGAGCAAATGAAAAAAAACTAGGAAATCTCGGTTTTATTGTTGAGAAATCGGACATGAAATCAATTGATATAACAACTAGTGATGTATTTGGTCAAGATGAAAAGGTAAAAGAAAAATCAAAAAAGATTAACATTGAATTCTAAAGATGCTAATAGGAGCCTTCGGAGTATAAATTCCCTAGATGCTTCAAATGCAGATTGACTTTAGCAAAAAAATCCTTTACCCAAGTGGTGAAGGATTTTTTAAAAGTTTAAGAATTGTGAGCGATGACTAACCGCTTTTAAAATAAATAGTTTATCCTGTAAAGTTAGCATTCTCCAGCTTTTCACTCTGATTTTCATATAATCTCCTCCTATCTTTCCTTATTTACTAGTGTATTACCGTCTTTATGCTTAAATGAAACAACACAAATTCCTACAAAGTTTGACCAAAATAGACTATAATCATACTAATTTGACTACAAACGACAGCTTATCCAATAAATTGTTTACCTTTAGCTTTCCTTATGTAGAAAAGTTTTTTCACTCAATCAATTAGTAGACAGATAATAGAGTTCCCATCACCAATGCTGAAATATGTCGAATAAAGAAGATTTACCTATATAAAGAGTCCCTTATTCGTTATAATCGGACTAGGTATTTTTATATATTTTAAGGGGTGTATGTAATGCAACAACAATCGAAACAGTTGAGATTTATATCATTTATAACAATGATTGTTGTTACTGTTGTTTTAGTGACGATTGGATTCAAGGCTAACGACATTTTAACTCAGACAGATGCTGCTTCTCAGGTCAATACAACAAAGGTGTCGATTTTAACGTCAGATGTTATTGTGGATCAAAGCTGGGGCAGTCTTGCCTACAAAGGACAGCTTAAAATAGAGGAGCAATTTCCGCTAACCGTTAAATTATATAGTGAAATCGCTACAGAAAAGCTTATGCAGAGCACTGTTGAAGAATCCATTACTAGAGGTAGTGAAATTATCATTGGACATGGCCGAGAGTTTTCAGAAGTGTTCACATCAATGGCACCAAAACATCCAGATGTTCACTTTGTGACATTACACGGGGATGCGAAACATTCGAATCAAACCGTATATACCTTTGATCAAGGTCAAATTGAATATTTTGCTGCGCTATCAGCTTCTCTAAAAACGGAAAGCAACAAAGTCGCATTACTTGATGCTTTTGAAGCAAGAGAAAAAAATCCTGAATTTGAAAAAGGTATAAAACATTATAATCCAAACGCAGAGTTTTACTATAAAGTCGTTAATAGTAGGGACGATGGCAAAAAAGCAATACAATTAATGAATGAGTTAATCAGCGAGGGCGTTGACGTTGTTTATACAAAAGGTAATGCCTACAACAGAGAAGTTATTAACATTGCAAAAAGCCATAATGTTTATGTGATTGGTTATCTCGATGATCAATCCTATATGGGTAAGGATCACGTTTTGACTAGTGTCGTTAACGATGTTCCACAAGCCTATGTGTCGATCATGAAGGACTTTTTTAGCGCAGAGGGAATTCCATCAGGAAAAGTAATGTTAAATGAGAGTGATGGAGTCTACAAGCTAGCGCCATTTGGGCCAATGTATACAGAAGAAGAAAAAGAAATGATACAATCAGAAATCAATAGGTTTCATCGTGGTGATTTCCCTTTTTAATTTTCACAATTGTAATTAAGAGAGGAGATCGTGTAGTGAAAAGGTACACTCATAAACTATCATTTAGAACGAAGATATTAACGATCCTTCTTTTAATTACTCTATTATTAAGCGGGTTTTCACTTATTCTTGTTCAGTCAATTGATGAAATGAGTACAGTCAGTCAAAAGATAGAAGATAATAACATTCCTGAGCTTGTATGGCTTTCTTATTGGGAAGAAGAGTTAAATACGAAAGAATATCTGGTTAAAACATATGTAGCGGATGATTTTTGTTGCAACTTTATTGAGCGGTATTATACGTATAAGCTAGAAGATTATAAGTCTCTAGATGAAGAACTAACTTTACCGCCTAAATCACTAGAAAATGTTCAAACTAGCATTGAACTTCTAGATTTTAAGATTATGAACAATGTACAAGGTCTACTTTTATATGGAGATAAAGAGGCTGCAAGGAGATATATCGAAAGTGAATATCAACCACATTTAGATGAAATAAAGAAAGATCTAGACGCTCGTGAAGAAGAGGTTTTCTCCTCCCTATCCGCTCATTCTCGTAAATTTCCAGTAATAATTAAAGAGTCACTTTGGTTACTCCTTCTCTTAACGGCGGGCGCAATTGGATTATCTATCTATTTTTCTTTTCGGATTAGCGCTAATTTAACAAAGCCGATTGAAAACATGATCGATAAAGTAGATGACATCGCTACAGGAAGTTATGGGCTTAGGATACCTAACACAAATCAGCTGGAGTTAAATTCATTAACAACCTCAATTAATGAAATGTCACTTCGTTTAAAAGACTCATTTTATACAATTATAAATGATAAAATCTATCGTGAGCAAATTCTCGATTCACTCCCTGCTGGAATTATCACAATTGATAACTCAGCGAATTTCTCGATAAACACGGCAGCGAAAACGTTATTAAAAATAGAAAATGAACAGGGGATTGAAATACATAGAGCAAGCGGTGAAAATCAGTCATTCTGGGAAATATTTAATTCAAAAGTGATTTGTCAAAACGTAAAGGTCCCTTTTGAAGATAAGCATCTACTAGTCTCACAGACACAATTATTCGACCAATCAAATGAAGTAATCGGCCGAATCTTTTATTTTATTGATATTACAGAAACGGACTCTTTAGAAAAAAGAATTCATCATTCTCAAAAACTTGCATTTGTAGGAGAAATGGCTGCAGGTGCAGCGCATGAGATTAGAAATCCTTTAGCAGTGATACATGGTTTTCTTTCACTAATGAATCAATCTATTACAGATGAGGAGCTAAGCAAATATCATCTACCATTGGTTATGAAGGAAATTGAGCGAATAAACTCCATTATTGAAGACATGCTGCTCTTATCAAGGCCTGGGGCTCCTATTGTTAGAAAAACCTTGATGGAAGACATTACAAAAGACATATTGCCACTTATTATTCAATCTTCAAATAAAAAGATAGATTTCACAATCGATCTTGACCAGGTGCCTTTAAATGTAGATGTTAAGCAAATGAAGCAGGTTTTTCACAATCTGATCCGAAATTGTATTGAAGCCTTGAAGCATAAAGGTCACATTTCAATCAAGTCAAAAATTGAAGATGACTATTATCATATTTTCATAAGTGATAATGGAACCGGGATACCTATTGAAATCAAGCAATCAATTTATGATCCTTTTCTAAGCTCCAAAGAAGGTGGAACTGGATTAGGATTAACAATCGTTCAACGCATCATCGAAAACCATCGCGGGAGTATCGAGTTAGTTTCAAGCTCAGAAAAAGGTACCACTTTTAAGATGTCATTGCCTATTAATGAGAGGTGAGATGCCGACGGTGTATATATGTCGGGTTCAGTTTTAAGGTTCAAAACAACAATTAAATATCAAATTAGACTCTGATTTAGCTACCCAATCATCATAGAATATCTAGCATTAGTTGGATTTGATTTTTATTGAAAAACCTGAAATTAATATCAAGCTATAGGCCCACAGTAACCAAGCAGCGAAAAAAGGTAATGAATCATTATGTAAGTTTGAAAACACCTTGTTAAAATAAATAATACTAAATATATCTAAAATCATTCCTGGAAGAGAAATTTGGACAGATGATATTAGGCGTTTTGATTTTGGTATCTTCCTCAAATAATAGTAAGGATACGTAGCTAGTATAATCAAAGGTATTGCCATAATAAAGGTAATAAGCAATAAAAGAACATTCCCAGGGATTAGAAACATTTGCCCGAAGAAACGAAAAAACATTGTCGCTGAAATCCATAATAAAAAGCCCCAGACTACATTTATCATAAAAATCACCTCTAAATTGGATTTAAGGTAAATTATTCGTTATATATTAGTTACTACCTGCTTACCAATGGTAAATTTTATGTAAAGAATAGCGGGGGTTATTATTGTTATTGCGTATTTTGAGAAAATGACCAAAATATCATGGGAAGTAGTTTAATCCCTGCAAGAAGTGACGGGAACGTCTCAAGATGTACTGATTTCCATCTTATGAGCTGTCGTGTTAAGATGAACTTAGTAGCAATTTAATTCTAATGAAGAAAACAGAATGTGGAGGGGTTAAAATGAGCGGACAAGTTCAAAAAGTAACGGTTAACTCAGAAGGTCAACCTATACATTTAGAGGTCAAGCGAATGGCCATATACCATAGAATGAAAATTGTTGAACTGATGAATGAAAGTCAAGAAACGGTTTATCTGTTTTTTTACAAAGATCAGTTTCTCACAGGCAAAGAGATAAAAATGAAGAAGAATTCCCATCTTAGCAAAGCTTTTAAACATGGCATTGTATTCACTTCCCCGCACCCCCTTATTGACGGATTCCTTCGCAAAGACCAAGTATTCCAATTTAAATCGACAAACCTTGTATTTAAAGCACTTTTAAAACAATATTCTCAACAAGAAGTAGCGCTCATCCTATCATTTTTTGATTCATTTCTATCAAAGGACAAAATAAACGAAGTGATGAAAAAATTCTTTTATGATTATAGAAGAAATGGTCAATATCGACTTGCTTTTCAAATCCTCATGATTGTACGATTGTTCGATTCAAAGAATACAATGCTTGAACTTTCTAATTCTCTAGAGTACTCAAAACATAAGATACTCTACGATTTAAACGATCCTACACTCCAAGCAAATGATCCCCTGTATGCTGAAATTATGTCCTTTAAAAAAAGGGCAAATGATCCGTATTTTTCAAACCTTCAAACCACGCTAGCCCAAGAGTATAGATGGATGGATGTTATCGCCATCTATATTGATCAAATTACCAACGGAACAATTCCAACAGAACAACAATTTCCCGCCTTTATTAAATTAATCTCTGCTCGTTTTTCAGAACAAGATCGCATTTACATGCTAAGCAACCTATCAATACAAAGTACAAAGCTTCAGACAGAACTGGTGAAATTACTAGAAAACCAAGCAAGATATGAAGATGCAATCAATGTTTTAATTGATGACCGAACAGAAACTTCTAACGTTTCTATACATGGGCAACTATTAAACATGCTTGAAAAGGATACATTGCAAGTCGAGCAAATTGAATTAGAAAACCTTAGTACGTATCTACAGAATGAACAAAAGCTTAAAAACATTGAGGAAATTCTTTACAGCTTCATACCCAAATTTTTGAATAAAGCTGAACTAACAGATGTGCATGACTGGTTACAGCCGTTATTTCAATTCGATGAGAGCTTACCAATTTTAAAAACAATTCAGGAGATGAAAACAATCAAAGACGATCCTGATCAGCAGCTTACACTAGGGAAGATGTATCACAGGTTACAGCAGCATCAGCATGCAATTGACTGTTTCAACTGGGAAATGGAAATGAATCCGAGAGATCCTGAGCCTGTTCAATGGTTAACGAAAGTCTACCTCGAATTAGGAATGGTCGAAGAGTCGGCTAATTATAAGTATATATACTCATCCATGAGGAAGATATCTGGTTGATTTTTTTAGGGGAAATAAGTAAGATCGATAGGCACGATTAGAAATCTTTAACCATAATCTTTGGGTTAAGGATTTTTTTTATTTGCAGAAAAATGCCTGTTTATTATTTTTAATATAAGAAAAAAGATTGTATTTATTGGACACCTAATTTATAATTTTCAACAGAAAGAAAATTCTGAAATTTCAAGCAAGGAGGAATTCTATTGGAGCAATTCGTAAGTAGCTTGAACAGTATTTTATGGAGTACGCCAGTCATTTATATTTGTCTGGGTGTTGGTCTACTTTTTTCTATTTTAACTCGTTTTTTACAGGTACGTCATATTAAAGAAATGGTTCGATTAATGTTTGAAGGTAAAAGCTCAAAAGCAGGAGTATCATCCTTTCAAGCTTTAGCAATCGCCTTATCAGGTAGGGTTGGAACTGGGAATATTGCAGGTACAGCTACTGCAATTGCATTTGGTGGTCCTGGTGCTGTCTTTTGGATGTGGGCAATTGCGTTTATCGGTGCATCGAGTGCGTTTATAGAATCAACATTAGCGCAAATTTATAAAGAAAAGCAAGACGGCCAGTATCGCGGGGGTCCTGCATACTACATTGAAAAAGGAATAGGTATAAAATGGTTTGCAATTCTTTTTGCTGTCTCAGCACTATTAGCAATGAGTGTACTAATGCCAGGTATTCAATCTAACTCGATTGCCGCTGGATTAGATAACGCTTTTGGAATGAGCACAACGATTACTGGTATCATTCTCGTAATATTATTAGCAGTTATTATTTTTGGTGGCGTTAAACGTATTGCCACAGTTGCTCAATACGTAGTACCATTTATGGCAATTGGTTATATTCTTGTTTCTTTAATCATTGTGATTGCAAATATTTCGGAGTTACCAGCGGTTTTAGGGCTAATCTTCAGAAGTGCATTTGCTTTGGACTCTGCTTTTGGTGGTATCGTTGGTTTGGCAATTTCATGGGGAGTAAAACGCGGAATATACTCAAATGAAGCAGGTCAAGGTACAGGTCCCCATGCAGCAGCAGCAGCAGAAGTTTCTCACCCTGCTAAACAAGGTTTGGTTCAAGCTTTCTCTGTGTACATTGACACATTGTTTGTATGCTCAGCTACAGCATTCATGATTCTATTCACAGGAATGTATAACACTGAAAGAGCAGACGGTTCATTTATCATCAGTGGTTTACCGGGAGTTGAAGCAGGTCCGGGTTACACTCAAGCTGCAATTGAGTCGGTTCTTCCTGGCTTTGGTGCAGGTTTTGTTGCCGTTTCATTATTCTTCTTTGCCTTTACAACAATTATGGCTTACTACTATATCGCAGAAACGAATATTGCCTATTTAACAAAAGGAAGATCTAGTAAATGGCCAATGTTTATTTTAAAGCTAGTTTTGTTAGGAACTACTTACTACGGAGCTGTTAAAACTGCAGGTCTTGCATGGGCGCTAGGAGACGTTGGATTAGGGTTAATGGTTTGGCTCAATTTAATTGCCATCCTGATGCTCGCTAAGCCAGCACTCAAAACTCTCAAAGATTACGAAAATCAGAAAAAGCAAGGACTTGATCCAGTGTTCGATCCTGAAGCTCTCGGAATTAAGAATGCCGATTATTGGGTGAAGGAATACAAAAAGGATCAAGATCAGGCGTCATAACTAGTGATACTGTTAGGGAAGGAAGCATTGGGCTTCTTTCTTTTTTTTATCCCCCAGATGGGCATGCGGAGATGAGGTTCTCGCGCCATTGCTTGCCCAATGATCGTACTGTCGAAGAAGGTCGTGATTTGTCGAAACGTCGATAAAATGAAAATTCCGAAGATAAAACTGCTATTTTCGAAGATAAAACCTATAACCACAGGAAAAAATCCAAAGTCCGGGAGTACGTCACCCTAAAAACCACCTATAAACAGCGATTGTTGCCAAGCAATCTGTTATACTGTCATGTATTGATACCCCGCAGCCCATAAAGTGGAGTAAATTATTTAATTTGTGACTAAAATGGTTAAGAAATCGTAAGAGGATAGGATGAAAAAATGAAACCTGAACAAACCATAAAGATAAAGACTAATTTCATAAAAACATACAAAAGTGGCTATCCACTTATTTCAAAAGAATCAATAATTAATAGTAATGATCTACGAGAAGAAGGTATGCTCTTTAATCTTGTAGATGATAAACATACTTTTATTGCACGTGGGTACTTTGGTAAACAAAACAAAGGCTATGGTTGGATTCTTAGCCGAAATGAAAACGAACAAATCAACAGTGAATTTTTTGCAAAAAAGCTAGCAGATGCATTGCAATTAAGAGAAAAGCTATTTAAGAGCTCAGACACCACGGCATATAGAGTGTTTAATGGGGAAGGCGATGGGATTGGTGGCTTCACGATTGATTATTTTAATGGTTACTATTTAATCAATTGGTACAGCGAAGGAATTTATACATTCAAAAAACAGATCATTGATGCCCTTGAAAAACTCGTTAAGTTCAAAGCAATCTATCAGAAAAAACGATTTGATACAACAGGACAATATATCGAAGAAGATGATTTTGTATGCGGTGAAAGAGGAGACTTTCCAATCATCGTTAAAGAAAACGGGGTTAACTTTTCTGTCTACCTAGATGACGGAGCGATGGTGGGTGTTTTTCTCGATCAACGTGAGGTAAGGCGTACGATTAGAGATCACTATGCGAACGGAAAAACCGTGTTAAATATGTTTTCTTATACAGGTGCTTTTTCAGTATTTGCTGCTCTAGGTGGAGCGTTGAAAACGACGAGTGTAGACCTAGCGAAACGGAGCTTGAGTAAAACTATTGAGCAGTTTTCTGTTAATGACATTGATCATCAGGCACAGGATATTATCGTTGAAGATGTTTTTAATTATTTTAAATATGCAGGTCGAAAAAAATTGAAGTTCGATATGGTCATTCTTGATCCACCGAGTTTCGCTAGGTCGAAGAAGTTCACCTTTAGCGCGGCTAAAGACTACACAAATCTACTAAAGGATACAATCGTAATCACAGAGGACAATGGACTAATCGTCGCCTCTACGAACTGCAGCACCTTTTCAATGAAAAAATTCAAGTCCTTTGTCGAAACAGCATTTAAAGAAAGTAATTGCAGCTATAAAATAGTAGAAGAATTTTCTCTACCGGATGACTTTAAGACAATCCCTGAATACAAAGAAGGCGATTATTTAAAGGTTTTGTTTGTAAAGAAACTAAAATAATAAATTTATTATTAAAATAGAGGTAAAGTATGAAGGAAAAGGTCGTTTTCTGTCGTATTATTCCTAATAGAAACAGAAAAGTATAAACGTTAAGTAAAAATTGTGCGTTTCGACATCCAGCTAAAGCGCCTAGTACCGACGCACAGGACGTGCAAGTGCAGTCATGGCGATTGACGTCGCGTTCTTGACTGCCTCGAGGTCATAAGTCAATTCTAAATTGAATGCAAAGACCGCCTTCTATTTAGAATCGCCTTATGCATGGCTGAGGCTGACCAAGGCGCTTGCGCTTTTGTTATACACATATGTATTGGGGATAGTCTGATGTTGGCAGAAAAACTTCTTTTGCATGTCCTAATTATACTTGTACCTGTCCTCATTTATACAGTTCTAGTTGATAGGCGAATTGGCAAATCACCGTATTTAATTGGCATTTTACAAGGGTTTGCAGCTTTTCTTTGTATGATTTTTCCTTATTTTAGTTATGGGCTTTATTGGGACTTTCGTTATGTTCCTCTCGTTATGTCGATTCTCTATGGAGGTCCTAGGGCTGGACTAATTGTTTTTGCAGTTATTGTTGCAACCAGAACCTATATCGGTGGAGATGCATTGTTTTTTGGTTATGCGAGTGCAATTCTTGCAGCAATTATTCCATTTCTTTTTCAAAAAAAATTCTGGAGTTTTAGCGCCAAGATAAGGATTAGGATCGCGGTATTAATAGGATTTTGGCCAGCGTTAGTGCAACTATTTATATTAATATCATTTATGTTGATTCATAATTCATCGTCAGAAAATAGTACCGAGATCTTATTTTATGTCTTCGTATTCGGATCTCTTCATGTAGTAGGAATTGGATTTGCAGCGATGCTACATGAAGCAATTATTGAAAAAAGGTTAATGAAGCAGGAAATTCAACGGGCTGAAAAGGTAAATACCCTGGGTGAATTAGCGGCATCTCTTGCTCATGAAGTTCGTAATCCGCTTACAGTTGTAAAAGGCTTTCTTCAGCTCATGCAGCAGCAGGAGAAAGGGAAAAATGTTGAATACCTTACTCTTGTGCTCAGCGAACTTGGCAGAGCAGAACACATAATTAGTGATTATTTAAACTTTGCCAAGCCCCAGTTTACAAAGATTGAAGAATTTAGACTAGCTGATGCCCTGTCTGATATCATTCTCCTCCTAAATCCACTTGCTTTAAAGCAGGGGGTCAATTTAGACACTGAATTAGAAAACAGTATGTACCTTAAAACAGATAAAAATCAGCTGAAACAAGCTCTTGTAAATATTATAAAAAATGCGATTGAGGCCACTCCTTCTGGAGGAAGTGTGACCGTACATTCGAAATTTTTAGAAAACCAAGCGTTTATCTATATCACTGATACAGGAAAAGGGATGACGACGGACCAGCTGTCAAGAATTGGTACGTTATTTTATTCAACAAAAGATAAAGGAACAGGAATCGGAACTAGTGTGTCGCTGCGAATTATTGAAACGATGAATGGAAAGGTTCTCTATAAAAGTAAGCCTGGGATAGGGACCGAGGTAAGGCTTTCACTTCCTGTTTTTAAGGTTAGAAAATTAGGGTGAATTTTTTATTGCAAAACTCACTAATAATGAAAATGGAGACCCCACCAAGGAGTCTCCATTTTTTTATTAGATAAGAAAGTATAAATTTTTTACATGGAATGCGTTTCTGAATCCAGCTCCAGCGCCGAGCCCCTCGAGGTCATAAGTCAATTCTAAATTGAAGGCAAAGAACGCCTTCTATTTAGAATCGCCTTATGCATGCCTGAGGCTGAACAAGGCGCTTGCGCTTTTTTTATTTGAGCATACTTGCAATCTCTGCTGGCACTGTTTCATCGGTATAAACGCCATAAATATCATTGCCGGCTTTTGTTTTCATTTTAACGTAGTAACTTGCATATGTGCTATATTCACTAAATTGTGTAAGTGCTATAGTAATCTGTTCCTTGTCTTCAATCTTCACTTGATTTGGTCTTGATTTGAAGCGTTGTTCAGGGTCTGGATAACGATCATCCGACAGATTCTCGGCTTTCGCTACCTCAACATACTGCAGTTGTTCAGGGAACAAACGAGCTTTTTCAAGGTAGCCTTTTCGATCTAACCATGCTTCAAGCTCTTCGTACGTTTTTTTCCAATCATAACTCATACTGTTTAAGTGTTGATCTGGTGAACTATAAAAAAACTCTAGCTGTGCCCAGGGACTTCGTGTGTCGACCATTTCTTCATACGATTGCGAGTACAACTCTTTTTGTAAAATCGTTCTTAACTCATTTATTTCAGCTGGATCGAAAATTGATATTGTCCCTGATTGTAAGCCGGTAGGATGGATGGTAATACTTTCCGTTTTTTCCTTAACAATTTGCAAATGCTTTTTCTTATAATGCTCAGACTCCATTACGGGTTTTAGTGACGCCTCAAGTACCTTAGTTGGTACTTGATACTCTCGGACAACTTTTGTACCATTGTTCATGATATAGCTAAAGGAAAGCGGCTCAGTGTCCATTTTTGAAATAGATTCAAGAAGAACCTTCTCCTTCACTATGTTTTCATGCAGATCATGTACATCTTGTATATATAATTTATCTTCCGAATACTTTCCCTGATTCTCAACCCGGTTATTTAGCATTTCATAGCCTTTTCCAAAATAAACACCTTCAATATGTGCCACTTTCGGGAGCTTCGTTTCATATCCAAATACATCAAGCTGAATGATTGTGAAAAGAACAAGAATGACAGCTGTGTAGCTTGTTAAGCCAATAAAAGCCTTAGGATGGAATACTCTCCATGATTTTTTCATTACCATTTCTGATATAAAGTAACCAATGATTGCCCCACTACTATATCCGAAAATAAGCCAGCCTACTTGTTCAGTTGGTTCATTGTCAAAGTAAGCTCCAGCTAGTAACATCGCAGAAAATGTTAATCCATATTGAAAGAGTGGGCGTAGAAATGGAAATGCAAGTGCTTCAGTAGCCATTTCTAAACTTCGTCGCTTATAAAAAAGAAAGCCAATGAAAAGTAATACGAATATAAGAACGAGATAAATAATTGTTTCCCAGAAAGAGAGAAACTCTGTGCCTATAGTAGGGAAACGGGTAAATGGTGTTAAATCTTCTACAGTGCTCGTACTAAAGTAATTGATTGAAAAACCAAACAAAAATTTCCTAAGGTGGATGTTTAGTAACTCGTATAATCCAAAAGGTAAAAGAAGTAAGACGTAAGTGAAAATTCCTTGAACAATGGACATTCCAGTCGCCATACCAACAACTACCGTAAACGAAAAGAAAAAGGCAGTAAATAACGTCATGATTAATCCCCAGTTATAAAGATCTGCTAATGAAAAGTGGGGAACTAGCCCGTTCGTTTGTATCACGAGATGTGTAACGAAAGCTGTTAGCCAAATTGGGACAATTAGCATGACGAGTCCACTTAACAAGTGATGCACATAAAGAGTCTCTCTTTTAATTGGTAAACTGTGAATCATATCAACTGAAAGCTCAACCTGCAAATAACGAAACAGGAAAACTCCTGCTAAAACGGGCAACGTGAACAAAAACATCGCTTGAACATTAATACTGAATGATAAAAGGTTACTGATTTCGGTAAGAAGATATTCGTTTTTCTTCGATGAGATGATTAAAAGTTGTAAGGGCAAAGCGAACATGAGGACAACTAAATATAATGAACCAATCCAGCCATGCTGCCTAAAAATTTGTTGAACTAACCCCAAATTAAAGAAGGATATTTTCGATTTCATAGCCAACACCTCCCATTTCGTAAATGAAAATTTCTTCTAATGTAAGTGGTAAAAGGTCAAAGATTAGTAGTTTCGTAGTAGCGACAGCCTTTTCAATTTCACCTTCACTACCCCGGACAATTAGTAACGTAATACTACCTCGTTTTTCCTTATGTAGAATCGTAAGTTTATTTAATAAATGCTCTTCATGGGTTGGGTCTGCCAAAGCTAGCTGAACTTTATGGGTATCCGATTTTAAGTCATCCAAGTCTTTTTCAATAAGCAATTTCCCATTATGCATGATGCCAACATGATCACATAAATCCTCAATTTCTCGCAGATTATGAGAAGAAATTAAAACGGTCAATTCGCGTTCTGCAACTTCTTGAAAAAGGAGATTCTTTATTTTTTGTCTCATCACAGGATCCAAGCCATCAATCGGTTCATCCAAGATAAGAATATCGGGCATCGCGGATAGTGCAAGCCAGAAAGCTACTTGCCTTTTCATCCCTTTTGATAAGCGATGCACTTTACGATTTGGCTCGATGTTAAACACCTCTTCCAGTTGCTGAAAGCGTGCTTGATTCCAATTAGGATAAAAGTGCTTATAATATTGAGCCATTTGTTTTACCGTTGCTTGGGGATAAAAGTAGAGTGCATCTGGAATAAAGACTACACGTTTTTTTACCTCTATATTTTCGTAAGCCACAGCACTATCAATCAAGATATCCCCTGAATTTGGACGGAGAATTCCAGCAATCATTTTTAAAAGTGATGTTTTCCCAGCTCCGTTTGACCCAAGCAATCCATAAATGGAGCCCTTTTTCACTGAAAGAGAAAGATTTTCGACTGCATGTTCTTTTTGGTACGTTTTAGATAGGTTTTTTACAGTAATCAATTTTTTTCACCCCTTGTTTGTATCATCGCTTCCTGATAGATATGAAGTAAATCTTCTTTTGTTAAGCCAAGATAAATAGCTTCTGCAATTAATTTCTGCAAATCAGTCTTCAACTCATCAAATGCTAAATTAGCGGGCATTTGCTCAATCTGTGCAACGAAGTTTCCTTTTCCCTTTATGGAGTAGAGGTAGCCTTGTTGTTCAAGCTCTCGATAGGCCCTTTGAATCGTATTGGGATTTACCGTTAACTCGCTCGATAGCATTCGCACAGATGGAAGCTGTTCATCAGGCTTTAATATTTTATGAATAATGGCTTCTTTAATTTTGTCTACTAGCTGCTCGTAAATTGGCTTGCGACTTCTAACATCTAATTGAAACATGGCTGCCCCCCTTACATGTGGAATTGTTTATACTGTGTTAACTGTATTAATAAGATTAATACAGTTGTTATTTTACTTTTATACCTAAAAATTGTAAAGATATATTTTTATCGGAAAGAACGTGGAGTTGTCGTCACAGGTAATGAAGATGGAGGAAAAGAATCCGCACGCTCGATTCTATATAGTTTACAGCACATCGGGTTTACCGTCCCACCAAATGTCGATGCATATTGGGTAGGGGAAGCGGGACCAGGTCCTTCTTACATCGAAGCAGGACAAGATAGCGATTTTACGAATAAAAATGTAAATGTGATGAGCTATAATCTGCTGCACTTTGCACGGATGCTGAAGAAACACCCGATTCCTGCCTGAGGGAAACTCAGAGTGATGCAAAATGTGTGTTCCATACGAAGTAACTGGTGTCCGGCCTGAGCGGAACACCAGTTTTTTTATCGTTTACCAATAGAAGTTTTAGAATGCGTTGAACGAACTGTCGAACAAGGTGGAAATTCGTCGAAACGTCAATAAAATGAAAATTCCGAAAATAAACCCCTACTTTTCGAAGATAAAAACCCTACTTTTCGGAGATACAATTACTATTTTCGAAGATAAAGCTTCTTCCCGGCAAATAATCTATGAATTTTAGACGGAAATCCTATATAACGATACATAATCATAAAAAAATCAAAATTGAAGTGAAAAAATGATCATTAAATAGAAAAAAGCTCCTTTATATAAGGAGCCAAACAATTCATTCAATTAAAATCGTCAATCATACTTCCTCTCACTAGACGAATCATCCTTCGTTTTATGGTTTTTTTTCTCATCACGCTTTTCAATCTTCAAATCTTCCATTGGAATCGGATCGACATTTTGTTCATCTTCAAAGCGATCAAATAAGCTCACCTTGTCTGTTGGGTATTGTTCGGGATGGTCTCTTTTTTCTTTTTTAGTATTGTTTTTTTCTTCAGTCATACGATCTCACCTCATTTACCCTAGTTTCTTATCTATACCTTAAAGGACATTGGATGAAACTTATCACATCTTGAAGGTTTAATTAGCTCTACACTCTCTTTTGCTATAAAATAAGACCTAACAATAAAAGTTATAAGGATTGATAAATGGTATGAGTATTATTTCAGTAGAAAATTTATATAAAACATATGGTGAAAAGGTTCTTTTTGATCATATTTCATTTAGCATTGCGGAGAAACAACGAATTGGGTTAATTGGTGTAAATGGAACCGGGAAGTCAACGTTACTTAAGGTGCTAGCAGGGATGGAGAGTGTTGAAGAAGGTGAAATTAGTCATGCTAATCACCTACAAGTCGAGTTTCTACCACAGCAGCCTCACCTTGATGAAGACTTGACTGTTTTAGATCAGATCTATTATGGAGACTCCGTAATCATGAAGTTGATGAGGGAGTATGAAGTTACACTGCAAGAACTTGAGCTAGATCCAATGAACGAGCAGAAACAAACCAACTTAATTCGTGTGCAGCAAAAGATGGATGAAAATGACGCATGGGAAGCTAATACGGTTGCAAAAACAATCCTCACTCGCTTAGGTATAACTGATTTTACGAAAGCAGTTAAGCATTTGTCAGGTGGGCAAAAAAAACGTGTCGCGATCGCAAAAGCATTAATCCAGCCAGCAGACTTATTGATTTTAGATGAGCCAACAAACCATTTAGACAATGAAACGATTGAATGGCTTGAAAGCTATTTGTCTCAATATAGAGGGTCAATCATGGTCGTCACACATGATCGGTATTTCTTAAATCGAATGACAAATCGAATATACGAGCTTGATCAAGGTCAGATTTATACGTATGAAGGAAATTATGAAATATTTCTCGAAAAAAAGGCAGAACGCGAGCTACAAGCTGAACAATCAGAAACGAAAAGACAAAACTTATTACGTCGAGAGCTAGCTTGGCTTCGCCGTGGAGCAAAAGCTAGAGCTACAAAACAAAAAGCACATATAGGACGAGTAGAAGATCTACAAGAGCAAAAGGGTCCTGCAGCTAAAGGTGATCTAGACTTTGCTATAGGCTCAACACGTCTAGGGAAGAAAGTAATCGAACTTGAGGGAATTACTAAGTCTTTTGGTGAAAAAAAGCTCATTGATCATCTTGATTACTTAGTCGTGCCAGGGGAACGCCTTGGGATTATTGGACCAAATGGTAGTGGGAAATCAACGTTGTTAAATATTATCGCAGGTAGAGTAAAGCCAGATGCGGGAATAATTGAAGTTGGGACAACAGTGAAGATTGGTTTCTACACACAAGAGCAGGATGAGATGGACGAAAATCTTCGTGTAATTGAGTACATTAAAGAGGTAGCGGAAATTGTTCATACAGTTAATGATGAAGTCATCACAGCCGAACAAATGCTAGAGAGGTTTTTATTTCCACGTTCGATGCAATGGACATACATCCGAAAGCTCTCAGGTGGCGAGCGGAGACGTTTGTATCTGTTACGAGTTTTGATGGGAGAACCAAACGTACTGTTTTTAGATGAGCCGACCAATGATCTAGATACTCAAACTCTTGGTATTTTGGAGGATTACTTAGATCAATTTCCTGGCGTCGTCATTACGGTTTCACATGATCGTTATTTTTTAGACCGCGTGATCGAACAGCTACTCGTTTTTGAAGGAAATGGTCAGATCTATCGTTTCCAGGGCAGTTATACAGACCATATGGAAGAAGCAAAAAGAAAAGAACTAGCACATAAAGAACAAGAGAAGTCTGCAGTCGCAGAGAAGACGATAGTAAAAAAAGAATCGCGCAAAAAACTTTCTTACAAAGAGCAACAAGAATGGGATTCCATCGAGGATAAAATTACACAACTCGAGGAAAGAAAAGAGCAACTTGAAAACGAAATCGCAGGAGCTGGAAGTGACCTAGGCAAAGTGCAAGAATTCTTCAAGGAGCAACAGCAGGTCGACATAGAGTTAGAAAAAACAATGGACCGCTGGACTGAACTCTCAATTTTGGTGGAAGAGATTGAAGAAGGAAAATAGCTCTGTGAAGTCCAAGCCGCGTATATGGGGGCTTGGGCTTTTTCCTTATCGAAATTACTACAAACAGTGGTGAGATGAACTTATAATTGGCAAGTCTTTACTTATCTCCTTCCTTGACAATCGGAGGAGGACTTGTCAACATCCTTATTACGAATCAACCGATAAAGGGCTTTGCCATCGCTTGGCGATCCGTTTTCGTACTCCATCGGAAGCAGGGCAAAGAAGATAAAATAAAAAGAAAAGTAAATAAACTGATGCCAAAAGATAGAAGGTTCAAGGATTTGCTGCCAAATTAGCTGATTAACAATGAAGATGCTCACTAAATTAAAAAGAGAGCCTCCGAGAAAAATAAGTGAGTGGCTTAATCTGTTATCAAAGGTTAAGTGATTGTATTCACACCCACCATACCAAAAATAATACTTTCTAATTTCAACAAATCCGATTGAAAAAAGCCTTTTTCCACAGCCGATGACAACCTTGATTTCTTTTCCACCAAAGATCTTAGCAAAAAAGATGTGACCTAACACGTGAAGTAATGTAACCGCTGGAAAGATGATAAAGAAAGCCTGTATAAACTTTAAAAAGTCATCAAATCCAAACAAGTTTATAACCCTCCTAAGATCGGTATACTGACTAATTTCTTGTTACCTTTTACCTTGTACCCCGATTTTAAGCGATTATAACGAGTTCTAAGGAGAAATATAAATTTGGAAATAAATACACAAAAAAAGTGTCCGAGAGATATAGAATCCCCTGAACACTTATCGACCAGACAAAAAAGTATCCTTAGAAACACAGGATACCTATCTTTTTTATCATTCTATTAAAACCTAAGAGTGGCTAGGTTCAGCTACCTTCACAAGCATTTTCCCAAGATTACTACCCTCAAATAATCCTAAAAAGGCATTCGGAATGTTTTCAAAGCCTTCTACAATCGTTTCTTCATACTTCAAGTTGCCTTCAGCTAACCATTTCCCTAATTGTCTAGCCGCTTCACCAAATTGACTTGCATAATTCGAAACAACAAATCCTTGTACGAGAGCGCTTGATTTAATTAAGTATGATTGTATACGTGGACCAACATCTTTGCCTTCTTTGTTATAAGAGGAAATTGCGCCACATTGTGGAATTCGTGCAAATGTATTAAGAAGTGGATAAACTGCATCCGAAACTTCTCCACCTACATTATCAAAATAAACATCTACACCATTTGGACATGCATCCTTAAGATCGTGGCGTAAATTAGTTGTTGTTTTATAATTAACTGCTGCATCGAACCCAAGCTCATTTAGTAAGTAATCAATTTTTTCTTCAGTTCCTGCAATTCCTACGACACGTGCTCCGTGGAGTTTTGCTATTTGACCTACAATTGAGCCAACTGCACCTGCAGCGCCCGATACGACGACAGTTTCACCTTCTTTTGGTTTACCGATTTCAAGTAGGCCAAGGTAAGCTGTTAATCCAGGCATGCCGAGTACACCAAGGTGAGTGCTGATTGGAGCTAAATTAGGGTCAATTCTTCGAAGCTCTGCTGCAGATGCGACAGAGTATTCTTGCCATCCTAACATGCCGATGACAACATCTCCTTCTTGAAATTCAGTTGAACGAGATTCAACAACTTCACCAATGACACCACCAGTAATCACTTCATTTAATTGATAAGGAGCAACGTATGATTTTGCGTCCTGCATACGGCCACGCATATAAGGATCCACTGACAAATACAACGTTTTAACTACTACTTCACCAGAAACTGGTGTCGGAAACACTCCTTCTTTAAAGTTAAAGTCCTCTAAATTTGGTAGTCCTTGTGGTCTTTTTGCAAGTGAAATTTGTTTGTTTGTCTCTTTTTTCATGAAAAATCCTCCTTAAAATTAAAATGAGATTCTGTTAAATATTGGTGGTAAATCGTACTCTATTAAACGTAACACGTCACTTAGTGATGGTCAAAGATTGAAGAGAATTAAAGATAGATAACTATTCTAAGAAGACCACGTCTCTAAAGTGCCTTTTTATCGTGAACAGCTGTAGGTGAAGAAATGGCCAGGAAATTAAGAGTCCCATAAAAGTGTTTCACTGAAAATATTTAATATATCTTATTTAATTAAACGTTTGTTTAACGAAAAAGAGAGAGCCGACATCGTGAAATCAGCTCTCTCTATTATTTTATCTAGTTACGTTAGCCAACTTGAGCTCCCTGAACAACTTGCTTCTTCTCGTACATCTGAAACATGACATAATAAAGCACAGCACTCAAAACAGCTAATAGCCCTAATATGATAAACGTCCAAGTATACCCGAACCATAAAGACATAGGAATCGCAAACGGTGCAATCGTCCGACCAATAGTGAAGCGAAGACTTGCTGCTGCAAAGTATTGACCACGCATGTGTTCAGGTGCAATTTTTGAAACAAAGTTTTGAGAAATTCCGGCAGTCATTAATTCAGCAAAAGTGAACAACGCCATTGCAAAAATCAATCCCCAAATCGAACCTGTTAGACCAAATAGTACGATTGCAATTGCATATAATCCAGAAGATAGAACAAATACATTTCGTTCTTTATACGTTGTCATCCATTTTGTCACAACAATTGTAAACAGTGCAACAAGTAAACCATTTTCAGAAAGTATTAGTCCAAATGCCTGCTCTCCAGAAACAGAAAACGACCAATCTCCCAATGCAAGCACAGTTTGGTTATGAATGACTTCAGTAATATAAACTGGAAAAAGCATATCTAGCTGCATGAAGGTTTGAGCTGCGAGTACTCCAGCTATGATATACAGTAAAAAGGTTAAGTCCTTAAAGATAATTCGGTATTCTCGAACCTGGGTAATTAAGAAGTCGTACCACTTTTCTGTACCGTTTGTCTCCATTGCCTTAAAAACAGGAGCGGTTTCGCGTGTCCACACTGCTAAAATAAGCGCTAATACCATACATATAAGTCCAGCAACAAGTAGCAATTGAAAACGATAATGAACATAAAAAATAGCCCCAAGTATTGGTCCGAATACGACTGCAATGTTTATTGAGGTATAAAAAACAGCAAATACACTACTTCTGTCTTTTTCATCAACAACATCTGCTACCATCGCTTGACTCGCCGGCCAATAAAAGGACCCGAAAACACCTGCTAAAGTAAAGCAGATAAAGCCAAGGACAGGTAATTGCATCCACTGCGAATCAGAAAATGCAAAAACGATAAAAGCAAGACCTTGTCCTAGTGATGACAAGACCATCATCTTTTTTCTTCCAAAACGGTCCGCACAATATCCACCCATTAAGTTTGCTAATACAGAAAAAACTTGGGAAAAAACGAGTAGCAAGCCAGCTTTTCCCTTTCCAAAGGCATCTGCAAAATATATCGTTAAAAACGGAAAAAACATCCAAAAAGTAATATTCATCATTGCTTCGCCAAATAAGCGAATTTTTAAATTATGATCCCAATCCCGTATCCTCATGTTGTCTACCCCAATTCAAGTATTCTACCGTATCCATCATACAATTGGAAAAAGAGAAATACAAGAATGATAGTTCAATAGATTTCCATAATAACGTCGCCGTTAAAGAGGGGATGTCATGACTTATTTGATGTTTCTTTTACAATAATTGCTTGTGAAATCCTCTTAACAATACATTCTTCAATATCTTCATTTTTGAGCAATCCAAGGGTAACGGCTGCCTCTATCTTTTGCTTATCAGGTTTTTTCACTAATTCAATACAATCAGTTAAGTTTAATTCTTCGAGTTTAGGAATCATTTTCTCGTCATGATAGGATTCGGATCGACGAATTTGTCTTTGAATCTTAAATTGTCCTAGTTGTAATTCACCTTTTTCATTTTTTCCACACACTAAATCAAAATGAGCATGGATACTATTCTTTAATTCATTTAACTCATTTTCAAGCTCCTTAACAAGTTTATTAACTTGGTGATAGCGAGCTATTGTTCTTTCAGAAAACTCATTCAAATTAGATTCCCTGTTTACCATTTAATCTCCCCATTTCGCATTATCATCAATAAATTTTATGGAGCGGGGTAGATAAATAGAACTCCAAAAAAAGAATGTACGTTCCTGTCTTATGTTTTATAATCAAGGACTTATAAACTAAAGATAAAAAAGAAACTATAGATAACTATACAACTAGACCAATTTGTGCTATTTTAGTATATATGAAAGCGGTTACTCATATATTAAAATTGATAAAATAGAAATGGGGGATTTTGTATGCTAGCATTTTTACAACGAATTGGAAAAGCATTAATGCTTCCAATTGCCGTACTACCTGCTGCAGGTTTATTGCTTCGTTTTGGTCAGCCGGACTTATTAGATATTCCTTTTATAGCTGCTGCGGGTAATGCAGTATTCGCAAACCTTGCGATCATTTTCGCAATCGGTGTAGCAATGGGATTTGCGAAGGATAACAATGGAGCTGCAGCGTTATCAGGTGCGATTGGGTACTTTGTATTAACAGAGGGTGCCAAAGCGATCAATGCAGATATTAATATGGGTGCTCTCGGTGGAATTATTGCAGGTATTATTGCAGGATTGCTTTATAATCGATTCCATAATATAAAATTACCAGAATGGCTTGGGTTTTTCAGTGGTCGTCGCTTCGTGCCAATTATTACAGCAGTAGTAATGGTTATTCTTGCAGGAATAGCAGGCTTCGGTTGGCCACCAATTCAAAGTGCTATTAACAATTTGGGTGAATGGATTATTGGTCTAGGTGCATTCGGTTCAGGACTATTCGGTTTCTTTAACCGATTACTCATTCCTTTAGGACTACACCATGTATTAAATAATTTATTCTGGTTCCAATTCGGTGAGTTTGGAGGAAAAACTGGAGATATTGCTCGTTTCTTTGCAGGAGATCCATCAGCTGGGCTTTACATGACTGGTTTCTTCCCGGTTATGATGTTTGGTTTACCGGCGGCCGCTTTTGCAATGATCGCTGCTGCAAAGCCGGAAAAAAGAAAAGCAGTTACCGGGATGCTTGCAGGTCTTGCTTTAACATCATTTGTAACTGGAATCACAGAACCAATTGAGTTTTCATTTATGTTCTTGTCACCATTATTATATGTGGTTCACGCATTTCTAACTGGTTTTTCAATGTGGCTTACTACAACCTTAGGAATCCGAGATGGCTTCACCTTCTCTGCAGGGGGAATTGATTATCTATTAAACTTTAACATCGCAGAAAAGCCATTGTTATTGTTACTTGTGGGTTTAATATATGGTGTTCTATACTTCATTATCTTCTATTTCTTAATTAAAGCCTTAAAACTTAAAACACCGGGTCGAGAAGATGATGAACTGTTAGAAGATCAAGTTGCACCAACAGGCGATGGAGTCGCTGAAGCTTATATCTCAGCATTAGGTGGAAAAGAAAATATTACAGGTGTTGACAACTGCGCAACTCGTTTACGCTTAAACTTAAAAGATTCATCCCAAGTTAATGAAGCAGCATTAAAACGAGCTGGAGCCAAAGGAGTAATAAAAGTCGGTGGCACTGCAGTTCAAGTTATTGTAGGAACAAATGTTGAATTTGTCGCAGATGATATAAAAAGGCTACTATAATACGTTGAGAAGAGGAGTAGGAGACTATTCCTCTTCTTTTTTTTGTTCCATAAATTGTTATATATACTCCGATTCCCTCTAAGAAGTGGCTATATAATAGGTATATAAGAGAGGATGGTGTTTCTATGGATTTTGTATCAATCGTTTCAGAGAATAAAATTCGCAAAGCAATTGAGGATGGAGAATTGAACAATCTGCCTGGTCAAGGAAAACCACTCCAACTTGAGGATTTGTCTCACATCCCAGAGGAGCTCCGTATCGCATACAAAGTGTTGAAAAATGCTGGTATGGCAAATGAAGATGTCCAATTGAAAAAAGAATTAATGACAATTGATGACCTAATTGAAGCTTGTTATGATGAAGGGGAAAAAGAACGCTTGAAAAAGGTAAGAAGCGAAAAGCAACTTCGTCTAGAAACATTTTTTAGTAAACGAAAAGCATTTAGTTCACCCGCATCTTCTTTTTATAAGGAAAGGGCACTTGATCGACTGAAATAATTCTAACATTGAATTTAACAATATAAAATTTACGGCAACTCTGAAAAGGGTTGTCTATTTTTTTAATGAGTTAATGTTCCTAAAATGTTGTCTAGGGATTCGCTTTTATAAATTGGCCTAAAAGTTCGGTGATCTTGATTAAAAAGTCTGAGGTCCTAAAATGAGGAGGTATCCTTTTGAGCAAGAAAACTTAGAGGATAAACAATTGCTTGCTACGTTCAAAACCCGCCATTCTTTTTGCAAATTACTGTGAATTTTTCTAATTACTTTGCTAATGGCAACTTATCTGTCTAATCTGCAGATTTATCAGTGCGAGTGAACATTTTATCGGTCTAATACAACATTTTATCAGTCTAAATTTCCAATTTATCAGTCAAGCACAAATTTATCAGTCTCCACAAAAAAACAGACCTGCCACGAATTCGTAACAGATCTATTCCTTAGATTATTTCGCTTGTCCTGCTGTAGGCAAGCTATGGTTGTATTTAAACAGACGTATTGTTTAATTTTCTGAGCAGTTATCTTGTTATATGAAAAAAATGTAAGCGAAAACATTTCTGTTGACATCTTGTATATACAGGTTTACTATGTATCTATAACATGTATATACAGGTTCTGAATACGTCCAGAATGTAAGCGTATTTTTAAAAATATTAATTGGATAAGATGTCCAGTTATACAAATAGTAAACTTACTGGTCTTTATTCTAATCTTACGTTATAAATGAAAACGATTACGGGAGGGTTATTTATGAGTACAAATAAAGAAGCTGCACGTCAGATTGTGGAAGCGGTTGGGGGAAAAGAAAATATCTCTGCTGCGACACACTGTGTGACTCGTTTACGTTTTGCGCTACATGATGAAAGCAAAGTAGACAAGGAAAAGTTAGAAAGCATTGATCTTGTTAAGGGATCTTTTGCAACAAATGGACAATTCCAAGTTGTTATTGGCCAAGGAACTGTTAATAAGGTTTACAAAGAAATGGTCGAGCAAACTGGAATTGGTGAGTCTTCGAAAGATGATGTGAAAAAAGCATCAGAAAGTAATCTTAATCCATTGCAACGTGCAATTAAAACATTAGCTGACATCTTCATTCCAATCCTACCTGCAATTGTTACCGCTGGTTTACTAATGGGAATCAACAACATTTTAACAGGTCCAGGAATCTTCATGGAAGATTCAATTGTTACGGCTTATCCACAGTGGGCTGATTTAGCAAATATTATAAACTTAATTGCCAATACCGCCTTCGTTTTCCTTCCAGGCTTGATTGGTTGGTCTGCGGTTAATCGCTTTGGCGGAAGTCCACTCCTCGGGATTGTTTTAGGTTTAATGCTTGTGCATCCGGATTTATTGAATGCTTGGGGATACGGAGCTGCACAGGCAGCGGGAGAAGTGCCGGTATGGAATTTATTTGGACTTGAGATTGAGAAAATTGGGTATCAAGGACAAGTACTACCAATCCTTGTTGCTTCATATTTGCTAGCCGTGATTGAAAAGTTTTTAACAAAACGTGTTCCAGATGGAATTCAGTTGTTAATCGTTCCACCAGTAACGCTACTAGTTACTGGTTTTGCATCATTTATCTTAATTGGACCTGTCACGTTTTTCTTAGGAAATCTTTTAACAGACGGAGTTATTACTCTTTTTGCTAACTTCGCTGCACTTGGTGGATTTTTATATGGTGGATTGTATGCATTACTTGTTGTAACAGGTATGCATCACACATTCCTTGCAGTTGATTTGCAGCTTGCAAATGCAGGGGGTACGTTCTTATGGCCGATGCTTGCACTCTCTAACATTGCACAAGGATCTGCAGCTCTAGCGATGATGTTTATCTTAAAAGATGAAAAGCAAAAGGGCCTTTCCTTAACATCTGCTATCTCTGCTTACTTAGGTATTACAGAGCCAGCGATGTTTGGAGTTAATTTGCGCTTTAGATATCCGTTTATCGCAGCAATTATTAGTTCAGCGATTGCTGGATTATTCATCATGACGCAAGGTGTTAAAGCCTTCTCAATTGGTGTTGGTGGCTTACCAGGATTCTTGTCAATTAGCTCAGAGTTCTGGCCAGCATTCTTCATTGGGATGGCAATCGTTATCGTTGTTCCGTTTGTATTAACATACGTGTTTGCGAAAATGAAAAAACAACAATAAATAAAAGGGCAGAGTATGCCTGTAGCAATAGGGACATGCCAGCGCAGTCCCTATTGCTGCTAATTTTTAAATTTAACATGGGTGGTGTTTTTTAATTGAGTCAACAATCTTGGTGGAAAAAGTCAGCAGTTTATCAAATCTATCCGAAGAGCTTTAATGATACAACAGGAAATGGTGTCGGTGATATTCAAGGGATTATTGAGAAACTAGATTATTTAAAGAATCTAGGTGTCGATGTTATCTGGTTGACACCGATCTATCAATCTCCACAAAAGGACAATGGCTATGACATAAGTAATTATCTAAAAGTACATGAAGAGTATGGCACAATGGAGGACTTCGACAGACTGTTAGAAGAAGCCCACAAACGTGATCTGAAAATCATCATGGACATTGTAGTGAATCATACATCAACAGAACATCAATGGTTTCAAGAAGCCCTGAAATCAAAGGATAACTCTTATCGCGATTACTACATTTGGAAAGACCCGAAAGAAGATGGATCTGAGCCGACGAATTGGGATTCAAAATTTGGTGGTTCTGCATGGCAATTAGATGAGAAGACAGGTCAATATTATTTACATCTTTTTGATGTCACACAAGCTGATTTAAACTGGGAAAATGAACAAGTACGCAATGAAATCTACGATATGATGCACTATTGGTTCACAAAAGGAGTCGATGGATTCCGTTTAGATGTTATTAATTTAATATCAAAAGATCAACGCTTTCCTGATGATGATGGCTCTGTTGCACCAGGAGATGGACGCAAGTTTTACACAGACGGACCACGCGTCCATGAATATATGAATGAAATAAACAACGAAGTCTTTTCAAAGTATGACATCATGACGGTTGGAGAGATGTCTTCAACAACAATTGATCATTGTATAAAATACACACATCCAGAACGTAATGAGTTAAGCATGACGTTCAACTTTCATCACTTAAAAGTTGATTATCCAAATGGAGAGAAATGGGCACTTGCTGATTTTGACTTTCAAGCGTTAAAGCAAATTTTGACTAAGTGGCAGGTTGAAATGCACAAGGGTGGAGGCTGGAATGCACTGTTTTGGTGTAATCACGATCAGCCGCGAATTGTTTCTCGATATGGAAATGACGAGGAATATCACCATGAATCTGCTAAAATGCTTGCAACAACCGTTCATATGATGCAAGGAACTCCTTATATTTATCAAGGCGAAGAGTTTGGGATGACTAATCCTAAATTTGAGTCCATTGACCAATATCGAGACGTAGAGTCATTAAACATGTACACTATCTTAAAAGAAAACGGGAAAAGCGAGGAAGAAATTATTGAGATTTTAAAAAGTAAATCTCGTGATAATTCTCGTACACCAGTCCAATGGGATAATTCGGTACATGCTGGGTTTACAGAAGGTACACCTTGGATACCTGTTGCATCAAACTATAATGATATCAATGCGAAGCAAGCTCTAGCGGAAAAGGATTCTGTCTTTAATCATTATCAACAATTAATTAAACTCCGCAAAGAATACGAAATCATTACAACAGGTGATTACCAATTGATCCTCGACGATCACCCGGAGCTATTCGCGTACATCCGAAATGGTGACAATGAGAAATTGCTAGTGGTCAATAATTTTTATGGAAGAGAAACACAGTTCCAATTGCCAGAAAGTATTGAGGTAGAAGGCTACACAAGCAGCATAATATTATCAAACTATAGTGACTCGGAGGCAGATTTTAAGTCCTCACAATTACGTCCATATGAATCAGTCGTTTATCACTTGAACAAAACATGGTAAAATATATGATGGTGATGACAGTTGAAATCTAATAAATTTTTAGCAATATATAATGAACTATGTAAACAAATAAAAAGTGGGGAGTTAAAGCCTCACGAGAAAATCCCATCGGAAAATGTCCTTTCTGAACAATATGAAACATCCAGAGAAACGATTCGAAAAGCATTAAATCTCCTTTCCCAAAATGGATTTATTCAAAAGGTAAAAGGGAAGGGCTCGATTGTTTTAGATGTTCGTAAATTTAGTTTCCCAGTATCGGGTCTAGTTAGTTTTAAGGAATTATCTAAAACTATGGGACAACCTTCACAGACAATTGTTCATGAATTTGGCTTAGTACGACCTGACTCTTTTATAAAAAAGCAGCTAAATATCTCTTCCAAGGATGAGATTTGGAGAGTGATTCGTGCTAGGCAAATTGAAGGAGAAAAGATTATTCTAGACAAGGATTTCCTTTTGAAAAAGCATGTTCCATTACTCACAAAGGAAATTTGCGAGGATTCCATCTTCCAATATTTAGAAAACGACTTAAACTTAAAGATTAGTTTTGCAAAAAAAGAAATCGTTGTTGAAAACTGTACCGAAGAAGATCAGCAATATTTAGATCTTGAAGACTTTCAACATATCGTCGTCGTAAAAAACTATGTGTACTTAGACGACACAAGTCTTTTTCAATATACAGAATCACGCCATCGATTAGATAAGTTTCGCTTTGTTGATTTTGCTAGAAGAGGACATTAATTTATAAGAAAAGCGTGCCCAAGTGAGCACGCTTTTCTTTATGCTTGCTTATACATTTTAAAGCGTTGGTAAATATAAACTGAAAGTCCAACAATTAATAAGAGGAGACCAATTAGTAAGAGGTTGTACATTCCAGTAGCAGTGTCTGGTAACGATAGTCCATTATTACCAGATGTATTTCCTCCGTCACCTGAAACAGGCAGTTCTTTTTCCTGTTCTTCTGGAACGGCAATTTCCTTATCTTCCATTACAGTATACTCACTAAAATGATCAACTGAGCCATACACGATGTTCGCTTCATAGCTGCCTTCTACTTTTGTGTATTCTGCATTCTCTCGGTTTACAAAGTAAACAGATGGAGTTGTTTCATTTTCTGCAACGTATGCAAACATTAGCGTTACTTGATCTTTAAAGGTTGTGACCGCTTTTTCATCTTGTGTAATCGTGAAGTCATAAACATCTGTTAATGCACCTTGAATGGCTTCAGTTCTAGCCATGTTAATTACGGTGTCTAGCTCTTCAAGGTTTGAAAGAGGTAACTTCATTCCTACCTTACCATTATAAAGAGTGATGTACGGATTTTTGTGATTTTTCAAAAGTTGAATTTGTTCTTTGGTTAAATGAATTTCAGTTTCATTAGCATCTACTGCTTTTGATAAATCAACAATCACTTCATTTGTATGTTGAAGATAGCTTTCAAAAGTCTCATCAAATGTTACATTAGCTTTATTATCTTCATCAATTGTAATAGTTGGTTCGAAAACGTGCGTAATTCTACCCTCTACTTTAGGGTTTACTGGACCATTTTCTGTTAAGTATTCAGTGAAAACGTCATAATCGACAATGTATAAATCTTCTGCATAGCTTGCCTCTGTAAAGACGTCGTAGCCATCGCCACCACTACCCATAAAACCGTTCGTTGCAACGCGGTAGGTTTTGCCTGAGTCAATTGGTGAGTAGGTTCCATCCTCATTTTGTACGGTTACGTTAAGAATACGTTCTCCAGGCTGCCTTGATGAAGAGAAGCTATACTTCATACCAGCTACCTGTGGGAAGGCACCTTTCACGCTCTCAACCTCCTTCACACCATTTTCTAGTGCTCTCACAATCTGTTCACCGGTAAGATCAAGAACAAACAATGTGTTTCCAAAAGGCATAACTTCTAAAACTTCACCAAGCGTGATATCACCTTGGTCAATTGAAGTACGTATTCCACCGCCATTAGTTATAGCTAGTGTAGCTCCTTTTGTTTCTTTTGCTTTAGCTAGCATACCATCCGCAATTAAGTTTCCTAAATTCGTTTCTTTTGTACGAACATCGTCACGCTCTCCATTTAAAGCCACTTCTGTTTTTCCAACAACGATGTTTTTGAATGATTCAATTTCAGCTTTGTAATCGTCTAGTATTATTTTTGCTTGTGGGTCTTCGGGAACGTCCTCATTGATTGGCAACAGCATGCTTGTAGATTGACTAGGAATAATTAAACCATTTTTATCAAATACAATATCCAATCGACCAAGGAATTCTCCATATTCTTTTGCTTGTGCAACGATTGTAGGTGTTGGGTCAGCTTCTACTACTTTAAGCTGGTCGACAGTAGTATGAGAATGACCACCAACAATAATATCAATACCTTCAACAGCTTCTGCAAGCTCTAGATCACGGTCATAACCTAAGTGTGTTAAAGCAATAATTTTATTAACATTTTCTTGTTTAGTAATCATATCAACTGTCTTGCGTGCAGATTCCACTGCACTATTAAAAACAACATCTTTACCAGGGCTTGATGCCTCAACTGTGTCTTCAGTAGTTAAACCGAAGATTGCTACTTTTTCCCCGTTAATCTCTTTTAAGATATATGGGTAAATCCCAGGTTGATTTGTAGTGTCCTGACTAAAAGTCATCGGTTCTTTTACAAGTCCACTTAAATCTTTATCTTTACTAAAGGTAATATTCGAGCTTACGATAGGGAACGATGCCTTTTCAATGAATTCTTTCAGAACAGAAGGGCCTTTATCAAATTCATGATTTCCTAGTGTCATGGCGTCATAGCCCATCATGTTCATGAATTCAAGATCAGCTTGTCCATTCCAACGTGTAAAATATAGATCTCCTGAAAAGACATCTCCAGCATCTAGTAAAAGGCTGTTTTCTGCATCTGCTCTTACATCCTTTACTGCTGTAACTCTCCGTGCAACGTCGTCTAAGTGGGCGTGCGTGTCATTCGTATGCATGATTGTTAGTTCCCAGCTGTCTGAGGGTTGCACTGGCTGTGCATCGCCAAATGAGACAAGATATTCAGCGTAGCCATCTGCAGCATCTTCGCTAAATTGAACAGAGTCATCAGCAAATTCCTTCGCTTTTTGAGACGTCATAAATGTTGCTTTCACGTCAGCGTTAATTGAAGTAAATGCCCAGTTATTATCTGCAGAAGGATTGATTGTTTTTTTATCTAAAATATACTGCATAAGGGCTTGTCTGTTTTCATCAGGAGCCATAAAAACAATATTCTCTGGCTTCATATGTGGGAAATTCCCACCACCAGAAGCTCTGTAGTTGTTCGTTGCAACTAAAAACTCTTGATTTGAGTTAATCGCTTTTCCTTCAAACTGAAGATTTTTAATTCGGCTAGCCGCTTCGTTTTTAATGGTACCTTTTGTGTCGTACTTAGGAGGCTGTGTTAAATCAATTTCATAAGTGACTCCATCAATCACATCAAAATTATAAGATGGGAATTCACTGTTAATGATTGGTTGTTTTTCTGAGCTGCTAGGATTCATGGTATTAAACTGTCCTGCAGACATTTCAAGCCAATCTTTTACCTGAGATCCCGTAAGCTTTACAATTTGTACGGTATTGTCGTAAAGGTAGAGGTCACCTATATTTTTAATGGCAAGATCACCTTTTGGAATATTCGTGTAGTAGTCCGATCCATTTCGTCCGCCAGCTTTAAAGGGAGCACCCGCTGATAGAATCGGTAGATCTTTGTATTCCGTGTCCTTCATTGCATTTTCTGCGTACCATTTCTGTGCATCTGTAACAATTTGTATGGATGGATCATCCTTAACTAACGCAAAAAAGCTATTAATTGGAGCTTCTGTTTTCCCAACTGGCTTTCTGACGTAATTTACTGTTGAATTATGTGTTTGAGAGATTGCATTTTCTATTACTGTGTTCCTAGTTGTAACTGTACTAATTGATTCTACCGTCGATTTAGACGATTTTACTTCCCAATCGCCACTCTCATTTGTTAAATCCATGTCAATGACACCAAGGTGACTACCCCAGTTTTTCGCCATGACAACAGGTACCCCATTGATTGTCCCGTTAACATTGTCAATTTTATCTACATTGTTAAAGCGAGCATCACCAGGGAAAATTCCGTGCTGATGACCCGAAACAATTGCATCAATGTTAGGTACGTTCAATGCCAAGTCGTAAACCATATTTTCAGCGCCCTTAGGCTGTGAGGAAGTTTCAATTCCACTATGAGAAAGAACAATAATTAGATCTGCTCCGTTTTCCTTCATTTCAGGAATCACTTTTTGAGCAGACTCGACGATGTCTTCTGTTTTAACTTTTCCTTCGAGATGCTTTTTGTCCCAGATGTTGATCTGCGGTGTTACAAAGCCTGTGAAACCAACCTTTACAGTATGCTCTTTTCCATTTTTATCAATAAATACCTTGTCGACAATCTTATAAGGCTCAAAATAATAGCTTCCATCCATATTAAGGACGTTTGCATTCAAAAAAGGAAAGTTAGCACCTGCTGTTGTGTTAGCTAAGAAATCAAGTCCATAATTAAACTCATGATTTCCAACGGTACCAGCATCATAATTTAGTGTGTTCATTGCTTTAATAATTGGGCTCTGCTCAGTTGCCATGTTTTTGGATATAAATTCACCAAGCGGGTTCCCTTGAATCGTATCACCGTTATCAACCAGAAGAGTATTCTTTGATTCTGCTCTATGTTTGTTTATAAGCTCTGCTGTTCTGACAAGTCCATAATTTGTTGTAGATGCGTCACTGTAGTAGTCGTAATCCATAATGTGTGCGTGCAGGTCTGTTGTTTCTAGAAGTTTAAGATCAATGATTGCAGGCTCAGCTGCTGTTGTGGATGACATAGGAAGTAAGGTTACTAAGATGAGTAATGCAGTAAGAATGTTTAAGGCCTTTTGAACAGTTTTGGTTGTTTTTCTCCTCACAAAAATCCACCTTTCTATTTTTAGATACTTTTTAATAGTATAACTATTTTGTAAATTATCTTCGACAGATTTAGGGGATATTGTTAAAATTATGTAAATTTTTTCACCGATTGTGCTTGTATGTGACTATTATCGACAGCGATTGCATTATAAATGCATCTTCTAAAATGGGCGGAAAAACAAAAAGCACCCCTAGTAAATGAGTTTTTTAGGATGCGTTTTTAGATGTGGTTCACGTTTTGATTGGGTTCGCAATATAATATTTCAAAAGCCCAGATAAGAAGGTGAATATATGTTATTTCTGCTTCTGATTGTCTCAATTATTATTCTTTTGCTGTGTATTGCTATTGCTTATTTCTTCAGTAATCTCATCCTTTTCCCCAGAAAAGTACAATATGAAGAAACATACAGGCGTAGTATTGAAAGCGGTGAAATTGATGCACATGTATTCGAGCAAAAGGAAAAACAAGAGTGGTTCATCGACTCTTATCATGGATATAAAATTCATGGAATGTTTTTCCCTCAAGATGGTAGTAAAAAGATCATGATTATTGCACATGGAATTACATGGTCATTGTTCGGTAGTTTTAAATATGTTGAAATGTTCCAAAAAAGAGGATTCAGCGTTTTATTATGTGACCATAGGTTTCATGGATTAAGTGGAGGGAGTCATACATCTTTTGGCTTCTACGAAAAAGATGATCTAAAGGCCTGGGTCGATTATATAGAAGAAAGATTCGGATCCGGTATGTTTATCGGACTATTGGGGGAATCGTTAGGTGCGGCCTCAGCATTGCAGTACGTCAACAAAGATAGCCGTGTTTCATTCTGCATTGCAGATTGTGCATTTAGTGATTTAACATCACTCTTAAAGCTGCGCTTATTGCTTGATTTTAAATTAAATATTTATCCGCTCATCTACTTAACTAGCTTTATTACACGACTCCGCTTTGGTTGGGACTTTACTGAGATATCCCCAATAAGAGGTTTAGAGAAAACGCGAACTCCAATCCTGTTCATCCACGGTCAAGAGGATGACTTTATTCCTCTTCAAATGACAGTAGATATGTTTAAACGAAAAAAAGGTCAGAAGGAACTCTATCTTGTTCCAAAAGCAGGTCATGCCCAAGCTTTCTTAGCTGACCCGAAAGGATATGAAACAAAAGTCATTGAATTTATAAAAGAAATTGAACTAATCGTTAGAGGAGATGGAGATGGAAGGAAGATTGAGCTTGGAGGATGAGATTAGGGGAGGTAATTGCACGGGAATTGAGTTTTATGCACGATAATTGTGATATATGCACGAGAATCAAGATAATTGCACGAGAATCGAGTTAATTGCACGAGAACTGAGATAATTGCATCGTTCGCAACCTCCTACATTGTTTAATTAACCACATTCCGGGTACAACAACTGTGTAAGCAAATTGTCTAGGAGGTTTTGAACAGTTATGTCAAAGAAAATAGCAGTTGTTGTTACGGATTTATTGGAGGATTCCGAGTACACAGACCCGGCAAAGTCTTTTGAGGAAGCTGGACATACCTTAACGGTCATTGAAAAGGAAAAAGGGAATACAGTAAAAGGGAAACAAGGACAAGCTACTGTTACTGTTGATTTAGCAATCGATGAAGCTAATGCAGATGACTATGACGCATTGTTTATCCCGGGAGGTTTTTCACCCGATCAATTAAGAGTAGATGAAAAATTTGTTTCTTTTGCAAAACGATTTATGGATGATAAAAAGACTGCCCTCGAGGTCATAAGACGATTATAAATTGAAGGCAAAGAACACCTTCTATTTATAATCGTCTTATGCTTGTCGGGGCTGAACAAGGCGCTAGCGCTTTTTATTTTTGTTCATCATCAGGCAACGGGTCAATTCTGTAAGCATCCTCTGTGTTAACTGCTCCTTTAATGGTAAAGTAAACGAAAACAATCATGGCTATTAGGAATGAAAATAGAACGAACGTTGTTAACCACCATGCTAACATTAAAAAAATCACCCTCCTTTACTACACATATATGCAGAAAAGAAGGGTGACAGAATGTATTTGTTTACTTCCCTTTTCGAAGGTTCCCGAGTTCTTCAGCAATGGCTTGCATTTCATTTGGACTGAAGGATTTTTTTTTCATAACAAGCTCATAAAGTTCCTTGAGCTCTTCATACATTTCTTCATCAAAGTGTGAAGCCTTGATTGCACCGAAGTTCAATACTCGTAGCTTTTCTTTTATTTGTTCAATCATGTATTCAACGTTTTCAGTAGATTTCTCCGTTAAATTCATCTAGGGCTCATCCTTTCATAAATGCACTTTTTAATATTGTACCACTTTTTTTACCTATGATATGAATTGGCTTATATGTTGATGTGAAAAATTATTAAATGGAAATAAATTGTTATTCATTATAGTTTTTTCCTTATAAAAAAAGGGTAACAATTCAATGAGGAGAATATGCTAACAGTAATAACTATTAGGGTAGCTTATAAAATTTTAATTAAGTGAATAAAAACAACATAAAATTTAAGGGGGCAAGCTGTAATGGATAATGAGAATAAACTTTTACAAGGGATGTTAATTGGAGCCGCTGTAGGAGCTGTAGTCTCTATGTTTCATAAGCAAACTCGCCAGGAAGTTCTTGAACAAGGGAAATGCGTGACAGATCGGGTGAAGGATTACTGTCAGCATCCATCAAAACTATCTGATGATCTTAAGAAAAAGGTGGATGCTACGAAAGAAACAGTACAAGAAATCTCAGAAGATCTATCATTCTTAAATGAAAAAATGAATGAATTGAAAGAAACTACTCCTCAAGTAATTGACATGATTCAAGAAACAAAAGAAAGATTTCTACCAAAAAAAAAAGCGCAAGCGCCTTGTTCAGCCCCGACAAGCATAAGGCGATTCTAAATAGAAGGTGGTCTTTGCCTTCAATTTAGAATTGACTTATGACCTCGAGGCAGCCAAGAACGCGACGTCAATCGCCATGACTGCACTAGCACGTCCTGTGCGTCGGGGCTAGGCGCTGGAAGAATTATATAAATTCTGGTGTAGAACAAAATCGTGAGGTGTTGCAATGCTATGCTAGGAAAAAACCACGAAGCATATGAAAAAAATTATTATAAAAAAGGGTCCTTTTTAAAAGAATTGTTGCATCGTTTTGCGGATGATGAAGTGGCAGGGCTATCTGCGGGTTTGGCTTACTTTTTTCTACTATCGCTTTTTCCATTTCTTATCTTCTTGATCACATTAATTGGATATTTACCCCTCTCCCAGGATGCTGTGCTAGGCGTAATTAGGCAATATGCCCCAGGGGAATCAAGTCAACTGATTGAATCAAATCTAGCTCAAATATTAAACCATCATAACGGTGGTTTGTTATCGTTCGGTATTATTGCCACCCTTTGGTCAGCATCAAATGGAATCAATGCGATTGTTCGATCGTTTAACCGTGCATATGAAGTAGAAGAAAGTCGATCGTTTATCGTGGCAAGAGGAATGGCGATCTTGTTAACAGTTGCTATGGTTTTTGTTATTTTAGTTGCGCTGTTACTACCTGTATTTGGTAAAGAAATCGGTTTGTTTATTTTTTCAACGTTCGGTTTGTCAGAACAGTTTCTAACGGCTTGGAATACAGCTCGTTGGTTAGTAAGTGGGATTATTTTGTTTATCGTATTTACTTCTCTTTATTTTGTAGCACCTAATAAAAGATTACATATAAAAGATTGCTTAGCCGGCTCAATCTTTGCAACTGTTGGTTGGATTGCTGTGTCTCTAGCCTTTTCTTATTACGTAAGTAGCTTCGGAAATTATACTGCAACGTACGGAAGCTTAGGCGGTATTATTGTGTTAATGATTTGGTTCTATATTTCAGGTATGGTAATTATGCTTGGTGGAGAATTAAATGCACTGTTGTACAAAAGAAAAGTAGCGAAATGATTTACCAGTAATTTTCCTCATAGTGACCCTGCAAATGTGGAAAAGTAATAGTGAAGGCAATGTCTTCAATTGGATGAAAGCGGGGGAATATAATATGTCAAAAAACACGAAAAAAGGCGGAAGCCATAACAAGCAAAACTCTAAAAGCAAGCCTAAACATAAAACGAGCGGCAGTGCAAATGGACAAAACGGGTACCATTAATAAAAACAGCGACGTCAATCACCATGACTGCACTAGCAGTTCTGTGCGTCGAAGCTGGATTCAGAAATGCACACTTGGTTTAAAGATTATATAAATTTGTTATTAACAAAGGCTGACTTCAATGAAGTCAGCCTTTGTTTTTTATCATTCCGCTAACTGAATGTAGTGATTATAAGCACTTACATAAATATGTTCTACATCAGCATCTGTCATATACATGAGTGTTTCTTTGTCAATCTCTTTCGTCATTTCAATAAATTCAATCATGTTTTTCCGTTCTTGTCTGTTCATCATTTTAGCCAGCTCCCTTTTTTTGTTATGGTACAGTTTATTTTTATTAATTGTATTATATAACAGATAATACAAAATGTTCAATCTATTTTTAAACTTTTTTTTGAAAATATAAAAATGTGCGCTGAAATTTTTTCAGCGCACATTTTAATGTATCAAAAGCTCTGATCATAGGATGTCTTTGATGAGGATGAAACTGGTTGACTTCGGAAGGAAACAACTGCGACTAAAATCATAAACAAAATTACACTTATGACGATAAAGTAGCTTACATGTTCAACGTATTCAATGAACAATCCACCAAGATATGGCCCTGCTAAGCTCCCGATGCTAAAGGCAATTCCACATAAAAGATTTCCAGTAGGAAGCAGATTCCTTGGCATCAAATCAGTCATATAGCTTATTCCTAGTGAGAAGGTAGAGCCAACGGACATTCCAGCTAGGAACAAACACAGTGTTAATGCAAAGAAAAAGTCTTCAAGCAAGCTTGCGACTGAAAAACTGAAAAATCCTAACGTTAAAATAATTATAAGAATGTTTTTTCGACCGAATTTATCACTCATTATTCCGAGTGGAAGCTGGGTTACGATGCCGCCTACTGCAAATGAGGATAACAAAATAGATACACTTGTTACATCCATTCCTATTCTTAAGCCGTAAACTGGAAAGCTCCCGTTTATTGAAGATTCTAAAAAACCATAGCCTAACGGAGGTAAAAATGCGACCCAGGCATATTTCCATGCAGTTGAAAACCGTTTCAATGTCTGTTTAAACGAATTCATTTCAATGGTTTGTTCTGGAAAGTCATTTTTTAATAAAAATAGAAATACCCAGCCAATTAGGCAAAGCACGGATGATAAAAGGAATGGAAGGGCTTCGTTAATTGTGACTAAAGGGGTCATTAAAGGCCCTGCTGCAAAGCCGATTCCGAAAAATAAGCCATACAACGATATATTACGACCGCGTTTATTTTCAGGAGAAAACGAGGTAATCCAAGTTTGTGTACCAAAGTGTAAGGCGTGATCGCCAATTCCAATTAATAGACGCAGTACAAACCAAAACCAAAATGACTTCCAAAGCGGAAATAATCCTAATGATAAAAGAACAAGTAAACCTCCAAAAATGATAACAGGTTTGTAGCCATACTTCCGAAGGGGTTGCTCCATAAAGGGTGAAACAAGTAATATTCCAATATATAATGCTGTTGCATTTAATCCATTTAATGAAGAAGAAAGCCCGTCATTCTCAAAAATAATTGCAATTAGAGGGAGTAACATACCTTGGCTAAAGCCGGAGATCGCAACGATGCTAACTAGTATCCAAAATCGTCCATTTTCTTTTTTCATTTGAGTATTTAACCTCGGTTCATTTTCTGACATTATAAAAAGACAACTTCATATTTTTATTCCATTTTCCACTCTGAATGTTACAACGATTTCTATATGAAAACAAGAAAAACAAAGTAGATATTCTTTTCAGTCGTTTCATGTTCCATTACAATGAAAAAAAGGTGGGTGAAGGTTTATGGAATTTAAGATGAAAGAAGTAGGATTTCAAACGACAGTTGAATACGGTGAACTTCATATAGCGGGTGATGAAGAGTATGGATTTCGACCGTATCAATTAATGGTTTCTTCTATTGCAGTATGCAGTGGAGGTGTATTAAGAAAAATACTAGCAAAGAAAAGGATTGAAATTGAGGACCTTACGATTCAAACGAAAGTCGATCGCAATGAGCAAGAGGCGAATCGGATTGAGAAAATCTACATTCATTATCTTATAAAAGGTGCAAATTTAGACGAGAGAAAAATTGAACAATCGATTGAGATTGCCCGTAAAAACTGTCCGATGGTGCAGTCTGTAAAAGATAGCATCGAGATTGCCGAAACGTTTGAATTAGTTTTATAAGTGAAAAATCCTGTTCATTTTAGAGTCATGAACAGGATTTTTTCTATAAATTTAAAACTTGTGGCTCACTGCCAGCTTTCTCATAATAACGAATTGAGTCTGGAGTAATTTTTAATAGTAAGTAATTTGAATCGTCTGCGCCATTTATCCATTCTTTTAATTGTTGGCTCCAAAAACGTTCTTTTAATTCCTTAGATTCTTCTATAGAGGAAGTTCCCTCTATTTCTACATATGCATCCTGCCAGCCTTTACCTTCATATCCTAATAAAATGTGAACGTTTGGATTTTCTTTAATGTCTTCTACTTTGTGAGTTTGTTTATTTGTTGCGGTATATAAAATCAAATCAACGTGGAAGAATAACATAAATCGGGAGTAGGGTTTATTTTGTCTAATCGTCGATAAGGTTCCAATTTTGTGCTCATTTAACATCTTTATTACCGTGTTTTTGATTGAATCAGTCAAAGTGGACACTCCTTTCCTTCGCACCTAGCCTTTCTCCCTTAGGCTTACGCTTTATCAAAGTTAATTTGGTATTAAACAGCTAGTTTCATACGTGATTTTTAAGGAAATGGTATGGATATACTTCCCACTTAAACGTAAGAGGATTATAATGGAATGGATTAAACTGGTAATTAACTTGAAAGGATTGGTGAATCATTTGCTCAATCGTTTATTTTTTCTTGTAGTTGTAATTGGAGTTCCACTCTCGGTTATTGGTAGCCTAATGCACTGGCCATATGTTTTAATGTTTGTTATTTACTGTATCACCATTGTTGCCTTAGCAGGATTTATGGGTAGAGCAACAGAAAGTTTAGCAATTGTGGCTGGTCCAAGGGTTGGGGGCCTTTTAAATGCTACATTTGGAAATGCAGTTGAACTAATTATCTCCATTTTTGCATTAAAGGCTGGATTAGTCGGAGTCGTTCTAGCTTCATTAACCGGTTCTGTGTTAGGCAACCTTCTCCTAGTAGCGGGTCTAAGCTTCTTTGTTGGTGGACTTAAATTTAAACGACAGGAATTTAACGTTTATGATGCGAGGCATAACTCGGGTTTACTTATGTTTGCGGTCATTGTTGGATTCGTTATCCCCGAAGTATTTTCAATGGAAATGGCAGAGGAACAGACATTGTCACTCAGTATTGGGATTTCGGTTATATTAATTGCTCTTTATTTAGCAGCTCTTTTCTTTAGACTTGTTACCCATCGTGGTGTATACCAGCACGAAACAGATGTAGTGGATGAACATGAAAAACCTGAATGGTCTGCAAAATTCGCTATGATTGTTTTAATCCTTGCTACTATAGCAGTTGCTTATGTTTCTGAGAATCTCGTTCATACCTTTGAAAGTGTTGGGGAGAGATTTGGATGGAGTGAGCTATTTATTGGGGTTATTATTGTTGCCATCGTGGGTAATGCCGCAGAGCATGCATCGGCAATTGTTATGGCATACAAAAATAAAATGAATATCGCGGTCGAAATCGCAGTGGGGTCAACGCTACAAATAGCTATGTTTGTAGCACCAGTCTTAGTACTTATTTCATTAATGTTTACAGAAAAGATGCCTTTGGTATTTACAATTCCAGAACTGATTGCCATGGTTACAGCTGTGTTACTAACAATCTCGATTACCAATGATGGTGATACCAATTGGTTTGAGGGTGCTATCCTGTTAGCTGCCTATTTAATTATGGGAATTGGTTTTTATTTACTTTAACAATTGTTTAAAAAAAATAGACTCTGCGCACCACCACAGAGTCTTTACATATTTGAGTAGGACGAAACAGTCATTTATAAGCAAAATGACAAGCTATCAGGGAGTAGGAATTACTCTTTTGATATACTTATCATAGCTTGTTTTTTGATAAATGTAAATATTCAGTTAGTTTATTTTTTAAAAAAAATTAAGCTTAAATCCACCTCTTATCAAAAATAGTGTTTTTTAACTGTCCAAACAATCATATAATGAGTAGGACAAACTAAGAGGGGAATACATTACATAATGAAAATAAGACTTTTATTTTATATGGTGGGTTTATTTTTTATTGGATTTGGTGCCACGCTTACAATTAAAGCAGACATCGGGGCTGGTGCGTGGGATGCTTTGAACGTGGGATTAGCAGAATCATTTGGACTAACAGTAGGTAGCTGGGTCATCTTAATCGGACTTACCCTCATATTTGTGAATGCATTTATTTCGAAACACAGACCGATCTATTTTGCAGTAATCACGATTGTATTAATCGGTTTTTCGGTTGACTTTTGGTTACTATTCATCTTTAAAAACCTTGTTCTCGATTCATTATCTATGAAATTCTTAGTCCTTGTTGTTGGCATTTTAGCAATTGCAGTGGGTGTTGCAATGTATTTGCAAACAAAATTCCCTGCAAATCCTATTGATCAATTAATGATTGTTTTACATGAACGCTTTTCAATTAAATTAATGACGGCAAAAACCATTGGAGAGCTAAGCGCTTTACTATTTGCTTTTTTACTGAAAGGTCCGATTGGAGTGGGGACAATTCTTATCACATTTTCAATTGGCCCACTAATTCAGTTGTTTCATGTACCTGTTGCAAAATTGCTTGAAAGATGGAGCAGTAAATAATAAAAAAGTTTGGATAAACTCTATACCACTTGAAAACACTATTCATAAAGCATGTGAAAGGGGTATAGAGAATGAAAAAAGGTTTGCTCATTTCTCTCGTTTTGCTTTTATCAATTAGTTTTTCAGGGTCAGCTTTTGCAAATACAAAAGACATTCAACCGAAGATCCCAAGCTCAGTCATGGAAATCTCAAAAGACAACACCTACCCAAATCCTACTCAAGATCTTCCGTACTTACAGCCGAGTGAATTAGCACAGGAATTGCTAGACGCTTCTGACGTGCCAATAGAAAATCCTGATTTGATCCGTTTGTTAAACGAATCATCTGTATCAGAATCGCCATTAGCACTAGGCTATCGAGCAACGATCTTTTTGGGACAGTGGGCTCTGAATTATGAATCAAGCGAAACATCAACAAACTGGGAATATCAAAAAATTAATACAAATTATCAGGATAACCGTGGTGGGAAAGCACCTCTACAGATCTCTTACAAGCAAGAATCTCAAAAGCAGGTAAAAGGTGGATTAACAGCAGACATTGCTTACTCAGATCATGTCAAAAAGTTGATGCTACTAACAGCAATGAAAAAAACCAATTTACCATTGTCTTTTGAAACAATTATCGGTGCAGGAACGAAAAAAGATCAAGTGTATAACATCCCAGCAACAAAATTGGGCTACTTATATGCGTATGCTCCTGCTGTAAGTGAAAAAGGGAAGGTCACATATGGTGAGGTTTACCTCGTATTAAAAGGCAACAAAAAGAAAATCGTGGTTAAAAATGTTACTTCGCAAGGAATTGGTGCATGGATTCCGGTTCAAGACCACGCTTCGTTTGGCTTTCATACATCGGATCGACCGAGGTAACAAAGAAGCGAACCCGGGTTATCTAACGGTTTCGCTTTTTTCATTTCCATTGAAATACACCAACTCTTCAGCAAGTCCAATTCCCTCATCATAAAGAACCTGTGCAATAACTCTTCTAGCCTCTTTTCCCGTATCCCAATACAAAAGATCGTCAACCAGAGCTGTTATCGTATACTCATAGCCACGAAAACCAGCATTTAACGACGTCATCCCGAAAATCTGAAAAGGCTCAATTACACAATCGGCAGAATCTTTTTTTAAACATTGACCATATTGTTCATTAAGGTTATCACAGACTTTTTGAAGTGCAGCCCATACTCTCTCAGGATTTTCTCTAAAGCTGATGACAACTCGTTCAATTACCCGCATTCGATCAATATTATAGTTTTGAATTTGTTTAATTTCCCCGTTGCTGATCGTTAATAGCTTGCCGCTCCACTCACGAACCTTCAAAGAACGCAGTCCAATTTCTTCAACGGTACCGTTAAATATATTATTAATCGTGATAAAATCTCCTTGATGAATTTGCCTTTCATAAATTAAGAACATCCCTGCTAAAATATCCCGAATGAGGCTTTGGGCACCAAAACCAATGATAATTCCAGCAACACCAGCTCCAGCAAGTATTCTTCCAAAGTCATCAACAAAAAGCGAAATTACATATAAAATAAATCCAATTGTGGCCACATATCTTAGCAAGGAACGTAACATACTTTGGATCGTTTTTTCTTTGCGATCTTCAATGAAATCGGTTCGTTGAAAAAATTTCTGGAGAAGCTTATTAATTAGCATGATACTTAACCACAATACGATTGCGACTAGTATGATATCGAAAGCTTTAGTGTCCATTAGTTTAGTCAATTGTTCCATAAACGTCACCTTTTATTACAGATTTGCTTTCCGAGTTGTAAAGTCAGTACTTGGATAATAACTATTTTTAACGAGAATGTTCGGTCCTAGACATTGTACAGAAGAACAATGACAATTTAACTGCTTAGCCAGCTTGGACTCGTTCCATTTTTCGTAAGCTGATTGAAGGGAATGTTGTTGAATATTTCCTAAAGAAGGTGCGTCACCAAAATCAGTGACAATGATTTCTCCATTAAAAATATTTACATTCAATCTCGAGCGACCATCTGGGTCATTGCGCACAGTCACGTTTTTGCTCGCTCTTAAGCGTTTAATTAGCTCTAGGTCTTCCTTCGAATCCGTACAAGCATAAAAGGGTAGCGTTCCAAACAGCATCCAAACATCTTCATCTCTAATTGTTAACAAATGATCAATGGCTTCACGGATCTCACTCAAAGTTAGCGTCTCTAAACTACTTGCAAAATCACTGGAGTACATTGGGTGAATCTCGTGACGTTGACACTTCATCTCGTTTACAATCTGTTTATGAATCGATTCAATATAAGGAAGTGTGCGTTTATTTAACATCGTTTCCGCTGAAACCATTACACCCGCATCGACTAGTGCTCGGCTATTCTCTATCATTCGTTCAAAAAGAACAGAACGCTGTTTTTCAGTAGGCTTCCTCTCCATCATCGCAAATCCTGTTCCCACAAATTCCTCTAGCGTTCCCCAGTTGTGAGAAATATGTAAAACATCTAAGTAAGGAATGATTTTTTCATAGCGGTTAAGATCTAGTGTTAAATTCGAATTGATTTGTGTACGTACACCCCGTTCATGGGCATACTTTAAAAGAGGGACCACGTATTGTTCTACCGATTTTAATGAAAGCATCGGTTCTCCACCCGTAATACTCAATGAACGTAGAGTAGGAACTTCATCTAATCTGTTTAGTAATAGAGTGAGTGGCAACGCATTTGGATCCTTTGGCTGAAGTGTATACCCGACAGCACAATGCTCACAACGCATATTACACAATGTGGTTGTCGTAAACTCCACGTTTGTTAACGTCATTTTCCCGTACTGTTTTATATCTAAGTAAGCTTCCCACGGATCATATGCCGTGCTTATAGGCTGTTTTACTTTTGTAGAATTCATAAAAAAAACTCCTTTATTAACATAGAAGATATTCTAACACCAACAACCCATGTTATCATGACTTTGTAGAATGTTGTCAAAAAATGAAGAATCCGCTACTATAAATACACACATATTTTTAACAAGAGGAGAGAATTACAATGGGTAATGCCGTTCATGATAAAGACTCACAATTAACTTATTTAAAAGCTAGACTAAATATGTTTCTAGAGGTGATCGATTCAATTGACCCTGAATCCACAGACGTTGAAGACGTTGATCGACTCATCCAAATGCTAGATGATTTAGAAATGAAACAAGAACAATTTAAGAAAGATAAACATTAAGAATATATGTAGGCCATTGCCAACCTTTTGGGGCAGTGGTTTTTTTTCGTAGAATCTGAAAGCGCTTAGAAACTTCTTTTCAAGTAAAAATCAAGAGAGTATAATGAAATTTGAGGAAAAAGCCGGAAAGTTCTTATTATAAAGGGGAGAAACAAATTGGAGAAATTCTTTCAGAGCATGTATGACTTAATCGTAGAAACATCAACAAAGCTACCAAACGATGTACGTCGAGCAATTGCAGCTGCAAAATTAAAAGAAAACGCTGGAACACGTTCTGCATTATCACTTGCAACGATTACAGAGAATATAAAAATGGCCGATGAAAATATTTCACCAATCTGTCAGGATACGGGACTACCAACATTTAAGCTCAAGGTTCCAGTAGGAGCAAATCAGCTATATATGAAAAAAGAAATTAAACGTGCAATCGCACAAGCAACAAAAGACGGAAAACTCCGTCCAAACTCAGTTGATTCATTATCAGGAGATAACAGTGGAGATAACCTAGGGGACGGTACTCCTGTTATCAAATTTGAACAATGGGAAAATGACTACATTGATGTTCGTCTCATTTTAAAAGGCGGCGGCTGTGAAAATAAAAACATCCAATATAGCCTACCGTGTGAGCTTGATGGTATAGGAAAAGCTGGGCGTGATCTTGATGGCATAAGAAAGTGCATTATGCATTCTGTCTACCAAGCGCAAGGACAAGGCTGTAGTGCAGGTTTTATCGGGGTTGGCATAGGTGGAGACCGGACAAGTGGCTATGAAGTCGCCAAGGATCAGCTATTTAGAACAGTTGACGACGTGAATGAACGCGAGGAGTTACGTCAGCTTGAGGACTATGTAATGAAGCATGCCAATGAGCTTGGAATCGGAACAATGGGTTTTGGCGGCGAGACAACTTTACTAGGTTGTAAAGTTGGAGTAATCAACCGTATCCCAGCAAGCTTCTTCGTGTCTGTTGCTTATAACTGCTGGGCGTATCGCCGTCTTGGGATTAAAATTGATTCAGCAAGTGGCGCAATTAACGAATGGTTATACAAGGATGGAGAAACAGTCGTATTCCCTGAGGACGAGGTAGCAGCAACAACTGAAACTGCTGCACCAAGAGAAATCATCCTTGAAGCACCAATTACGGAGGAAAAAATCCGCGACTTAAAAGTAGGGGACGTCGTTAGAATTAACGGTATGATCTATACAGGTCGTGATGCAATTCATAAATATTTATCAGAAAATGAAGCGCCAATTGACTTAAATGGTCAAGTCATCTACCATTGTGGTCCAGTTATGTTAAAAGACGAGGATGGAAATTGGCATGTTAAAGCGGCCGGTCCAACCACAAGTATACGTGAGGAGCCATATCAAGGGGATATCATGAAGCGCTTCGGAATTCGTGCTGTTATTGGGAAAGGCGGCATGGGTCCAAAAACGTTACAAGCCCTTAAAGAGCATGGTGGCGTTTACCTAAATGCAATTGGTGGAGCTGCTCAATACTATGCTGACTGCATCAAATCAGTTGAAGGTGTAGATCTTATGCAATTTGGTATTCCAGAAGCAATGTGGCACTTAAAGGTTGAAGGCTTTACTGCAGTCGTGACAATGGATTCTCATGGAAACAGCTTGCATGCAGATGTAGAACAGTCTTCCCTTGAAAAGCTTGCACAATTTAAAGAACCAGTTTTTAAATAAAGAAAAGCCGGCACATCTAGTTGTGCTGGCTTTTTGGTATTTTTTCTCAGTATGGAAATTCTCTCAAAATAAACACTAAGTACAATGAATGTCATGAGGAGAGTATACGATGAAAAAATGGTCCATTTACCTGAGTCTTTTTTGTCTTTTTTTTATTTCGATTGGAACTGTGCAGGCTGAATCCAATCAACCATTGAGCTGGGGATTTAAAAAAAGCAGAAATCATGAGCCAGCATCAGCAGGGGAAAAGCTTGATGAAATACTGGCGAAGCATGGTTCATTTTATTTAGGAGACACCTCAAAAAAGGAAATTTATTTAACATTTGATAATGGTTATGAAAATGGCTATACACCTCAGGTCCTAGATGTCTTGAAAAATAGAAAAGTCCCTGCTACATTTTTCGTGACTGGTCATTATTTAAACTCTCAAGCTGATTTGGTAAAAAGAATGGTGAAAGAGGGCCATATTGTTGGTAATCACTCTTGGTATCACCCAGATTTAACAAAACAAAGTGACGAGGACTTAAAAGAGGAGCTAGAATCTGTCCGCATAAAGGTTGAAGAGTTAACAGGACAAAAAGGCATGAGTTATCTGCGACCACCTAGAGGGATTTTCAGTGAACGTGTTCTGGCTAAATCAAAGGAACTGGGCTATACAACTGTCTTTTGGTCACTAGCCTTTGTGGATTGGAAAATCGACGCACAAAGGGGATGGAGCTACTCGTACGAAAATATTATGAAGCAAATCCACCCTGGCTCGATTATGTTGCTACACACTGTTTCTAAAGACAATGCCGAAGCCCTTGATCATGCAATTGTCGAGCTGCAGAAACAAGGCTATGTGTTTAAAAGCTTAGATGATCTAATGGTTGAAAGAATGTTGGATCATCCCTATTTAATTTCCCTTTGACTGGATCAAAGGGTTTTTTTGTGTGGCAGAGGTATGGAAGAAAGCAAAGTTTCCTTGCGGAAATGTGTCGTTTTTTGTCGATTGGCTTATAGAAGTGGGAAATTGGATTATTGAATTGGTGAATTTAGAGGTAGAAAATTGGCTTATAGAAATGGAGAATTCGCTTATAAAAATGAAAAAGAGGAGTTTAAGCATCATTTAAGGAAGTAATTTCTGTTAATTTAGTGAATTCGAACAAGTTTACGAAACTAATGCTAAGTAATGTTGTTCAAAAACAGCAAATTTTAATTAATCACTTTTCAACACCACTCAATTCCTCATTTTTTATATTCAAAACCCTACATGCTATAATAAAAAGATAAACAAACACTAAAGGATGAGAAGAATGTGGAGAGAAACGGTAGAAGTTGAACCTCCTTATGACTTTGATCGGATATTAGATCGGTTAAGCAATGATCCATTAAATGCTATCAATATGGAAGCGAGAGAGATTGCTGTCCCCTTGTATGATAAAGAGAACCAACCGTTTGTGGTAACAGTTAAGGCAACAGGAACAAAAGCTAAGCCTACCTTTGAGATCTCAGGAAAAGCTGATACTCAAAAAGAGTTCGGGCTAGGTGAAATCAGACGAATTTTCCAGTGGGACTTTTCTCTATCTGTGATTAGCAATCACTTTGAACTGAGCAACATTGCGGAGGTTTTTAAAGAACACGAAGGTACTCCGCTTGTATTGGATTTTGATCTTTACAGCTGTTTAATGAAGTGTATTGTTCATCAGCAATTGAATCTGTCATTTGCTCATACGTTAACAAAGCGGTTTGTGCAAACATACGGTTTTGAGCTAGATGGCGTGTGGTTTTATCCGAAACCGGAAATCGTCGCTGCATTGAGCTATGATGATTTACGTGCCCTACAATTTAGTGGTCGAAAAGCAGAGTATGCTATTGATACATCAAAAATGATTGTAGAAGGAACACTTAATTTTAACGAGCTTCCGAGTCTCTCTGATGAAGAAATTTTAAAAAAGCTCATCAAGATACGAGGCGTCGGACCTTGGACTGTTCAGAACCTGCTTTTATTTGGATTAGGTCGTCCTAATCTTTTTCCAAAGGCAGACATAGGCATCCAAAATGCACTGAAGAAACATTTTAACTTAGAAAAAAAACCAACCCAAGATGAGATGGCGGACTACAGCAAAGAATGGGAACCTTATTTGAGCTACGCATCTCTGTACTTATGGAGAAGCATTGAATAGAATGGAGCGTTTTACGTGAAGCAACAAAATAACCAAAGTAACTCAGTGACAATTACAGCGGGACAAACTTTCCCCCTTACAATAAAAAGGCTAGGAATTAATGGAGAGGGAGTAGGCTATTTCAAAAGACAAGTAGTCTTTGTCCCGGGTGCATTACCAGGGGAAGAAGTGGTCGTTGAAGCGACAAAAATATCACCGAAATTTGCAGAAGGAAAAGTTAAAAAGGTTCGTAAAGCATCGCCTTTTCGAGTCAAAGCACCTTGTCCAATTTATGAGCAATGTGGTGGCTGTCAGCTGCAGCATTTATCCTATGACCAACAGCTAAAGGAAAAGAGAGACATCGTCATTCAATCACTTGAAAGACACACGAAACTGAAGATTGATCAACTCGACATTCGAGACACAATCGGAATGGAAGATCCATGGAATTACCGGAACAAAAGTCAGTTCCAGGTCGGCGTGAAAAATGGAAGTGTAATAGCTGGGCTATATGGATTAGACTCTCATCAGCTGATACCAATCCAAAACTGTCTCGTTCAACACCCACTAACAAATAAAGTAACAGAAACAGTTAAACAAATTCTCGAAGACTTCAAGGTGTCCGTCTATAATGAGCGAAAAAGAAAGGGAATCGTTCGTACAATCGTAACGCGAGCTGGCTTTCAATCTGGCGAAGTCCAAGTTGTACTCATTACAACTCAAGAAGAACTGCCAAGGAAAAAACTTATCATAGCAGAAATCCAAAAACGTTTACCAGAAGTGAAATCACTCGTTCAAAACATCAATGGCAACAACACCTCGCTAATCTTTGGTGAAAAAACCATTCATTTAGAGGGAGAGGAAGTCATTCAAGAAACGCTTGGCGACTTAGAATTTGAGCTATCAGCAAGAGCCTTTTTCCAACTCAATCCTGTTCAAACGGTGAAGCTTTATGATGAAGTAAAAAAAGCAGCCAACTTAACAGGATCTGAAAAAGTAGTCGATGCCTATTGTGGCGTCGGTACAATCGGTTTATGGCTCTCAAAAGGAGCAAGCGAACTCCGGGGCATGGACACAATTGAAGCAGCAATCAAAGACGCTCAAAAAAATGCCAAAAAGCACGGATTCAAAAACGCAACCTATGTAACCGGAACCGCTGAGAAGTGGCTACCTAAATGGGTCAAAGAAGGTTGGCGCCCAGATGTAGTTGTTGTCGATCCGCCACGAACGGGGTGTGACAGCACTTTGCTAGACACGATTAAAAAGGTGAAGCCTAAGAAATTTATTTATGTTTCATGTAATCCTTCTACTCTAGCGAAGGATATTGATTATTTGTCTAAAGAATATAAGGTAGAGTATATTCAGCCGGTGGATATGTTTCCGCATACTGCACATGTTGAGTGCTGTTCACTACTTGTAAGAAAAGATAAATAATAGGATGTAACAGTGAGTGAGTCTTTTCGTCTAGGAATGCTCTTTTTTTGAAGAGTTAGTTGAATTACAAAAAATAAGAAACCACTATACCAAATGTGCTGGTATAGTGGTTTTCTTCTATTAATTATTCTTCATCTTCCAAAATGGGTAGAAAAAAGTTTCGGGTGTAACTCGGGTTTTGACATGCACGACTTTTATTTGAATTAGGATTAAATGGAAGTGGAATGTATACACTATTTTTATGAAAAGGTATTAACATTACCAACATGATTTCAGTATTGATGGGGATATATGAGTATATTATTGGTATTGGAGCAGTTGTATATAACTGGTACTACCTCATCATGGAAAAGGCCTAATTTTATAAGAAGGGATGTTGTCATGAAAAAGCACGGATATCCGATTGCACAAGGTTTATATCTGCCTGAATATGAACATGAAGCCTGCGGGATCGGCATGGTCGCTAATATTAATGGGAAAAAGTCACATGACATAGTTGAACATGCTATTACGATTTTATGCAATTTAGAACACAGAGGTGGACAATCAGCAGACACGAGTACCGGGGATGGAGCAGGTATTTTGACGCAAATTCCACATACCTTTTTTCAGAAACAATGTGAAAAGGAAAATATTGAACTCCCTGAAGCAGGGGGATACGGGATTGGTATGGTCTTTTTACCTAAGGACCCAGAAATTAGAAAAGAAACCCAAAAACTAGTCAAGTTCATAATTGAAGAAGAAGGACAGACCTTTCTAGGCTGGAGGACCGTTCCAGTCAATGATTCTTTTGTCGGTGACATGGCAAAAAAATCAAAACCCTTTATTCGCCAAATGTTTGTTGCCCCTTCCAATGATCTCATTGACCAGAATGATTTTGAAAGAAAATTATTTGTGATCAGAAAGCGATTAGAAAATGATGTGCCCCATTCTGATAATGAACATCAAGAAGGTATTTATATTTGTAGTTTATCAACAAGAACAATTGTGTATAAAGGTATGTTAATTCCAGAACAACTCGATTCCTTTTATATTGACTTGAATCATCGCGACTTTAAGTCAGCGTTAGCTCTTGTTCACTCACGCTTTAGTACGAATACATTTCCTAGTTGGGAAAGATCCCATCCAAATCGATTTACGATACATAATGGGGAATTTAATACAATAAAAGGAAATGTTAAATGGATGCAAACTAGAGAGCCACAGTGTGAATCTGAATTATTTTCTAATGAGGATTATCAAAAGCTATTTCCGGTAATCGATACGGATGGCAGTGATTCATCGATGTTTGATAATTGTTTTGAATTTCTACACCTTTCTGGACGTTCACTAGCTCATACAGCAATGATGATGATCCCCGAGCCATGGGCTAATGATGTGACAATGGATGAAGAAAAGAAATCATTCTATGAATTCCATAGCTGTTTAATGGAACCATGGGATGGGCCTGCAGCCGTTGTATTTACTGATGGTAAACAAATAGGGGCATGTCTTGACAGAAATGGACTACGGCCTGCAAGATACTATGTAACAAAAGACGGAATGATCATATTGGGTTCTGAAGTTGGCGCTTTAGATATTTTTGCTGATGATATTGAATATAAAGAAAGGCTTCACCCTGGGAAAATGCTCCTTATCGATTTAGAGAAGGGTGAAATTATTCCAGATGAAGAAATAAAAAGGGGAATCTCGTCTGAACATCCGTATAAAGATTGGTTAACTGAGCATTTAGTTCGTATAGATGACCTACCAGAAACAAGCAGTCGCAACCAAATTTTAAAAGCAGATGAACGAATGAAACAACAACTCGCATTTGGGTATACAAACGAAGAGCTCAATAAAATATTGAAGCCTATGGTAACGGACGGGAAAGATCCTGTTGGTTCTATGGGGTATGATTCGCCACTTGCTTTTTTATCTAAAAAACCACAGCTACTTTACAATTATTTCAAACAGCTTTTTGCGCAAGTAACAAATCCACCAATTGATGCGATTCGAGAGGAAATCATTACTTCAGTTGTAACAACAATTGGACCAGAAAAAAACCTTATTAAACCCGAGCCTGAGAGCTGTAAACAAATTCAAATTCATACTCCGATTTTAACGAATAGTCAGCTAGACAAGCTTTATCGATCTAGCTTTAAGTGCGAAACACTATCTATAAAATTTTCCATTGAAACGCCTAATTTTGAACAGATTTTAGACGACCTATTTTCAAAAGCTGATATCGCGATTGATAATGGGTCTTCATTACTCGTTTTATCTGATCGTGGAGTCAATGCCGAGTATGCAGCGTTACCAGCCTTACTAGCAGTTTCAGGTTTGCATCATCACCTTATTCGAAATGGAACGCGGTCGAAGGTAAGCATCATAATTGAATCTGCAGAAGCTAGGGAGGTCCATCATTTCGCAGCATTACTTGGTTTTGGAGCAGAAGCGATTCATCCTTATTTGGCATTTGAATCACTTAGTGGTTTGATTGAAAGTGATGATATACGTGAGATGCAGGTCATAGATGCTATTGAAGTATACCGAAAGGCAGCAACAGATGGAATCATTAAGGTAATGTCGAAAATGGGTATTTCGACCATTCAAAGTTATCGTGGTGCACAAATCTTTGAGGCGATCGGGATTGATAAGGACGTGATTGAGAAATACTTTACTCAAACTGCGTCGCGAATAGGCGGAATAGGGTTAGGTATTATTGCCGAAGAGGTTATGATGAGGCATAAAAGAGCATTTGTCCGGGCGAGAGGTGTGGAGAAGACATTAGAATCTGGTGATGATTTTCAGTGGCGCCATGATGGGGAAGATCATCAATACAATCCTCGGACTATTCATTTGTTGCAACAAGCTTGCCGAACAAATAACTATCAGCTTTTTAAAGACTATTCGAGATTACTGACAGATACTAAGCACAATCTTCAATCCATTCGTGGCTTGCTATCCTTTAAAAAACGAGATGCGATACCGATAGATGAAGTGGAGTCAATTGAAGAAATTTGTAAAAGGTTTAAAACTGGCGCTATGTCTTACGGCTCAATAAGTAGTGAAGCCCACGAATCACTTGCCATTGCAATGAATAAAATTGGTGCAAAAAGTAACTCTGGAGAAGGGGGAGAAGACCCTAACAGATTTACACCTGATCCAAATGGTCATTTACGGCGTAGTGCCATTAAACAAGTTGCTTCTGGTCGATTCGGAGTTAATAGTCATTATCTTGTTAACGCCGATGAGATCCAAATTAAAGTTGCTCAAGGTGCAAAACCAGGAGAAGGGGGGCATCTTCCAGGGAAAAAAGTGTATCCATGGATTGCAGAGGTAAGAGGATCAACACCAGGTGTTGGTTTGATTTCTCCGCCGCCACACCATGATATCTATTCAATTGAAGATTTAGCTGAATTAATTTTTAACTTAAAAAATGCAAATCCATCTGCCCGAGTTAGTGTCAAACTCGTATCAGAAGTTGGTGTAGGAACAATTGCAGCGGGTGTGGCCAAAGGGAGAGCAGATCTTGTTCTTATCAGTGGATATGACGGAGGAACTGGAGCAGCACCTAGGACAAGCTTGAAACATGCTGGGTTACCATGGGAAATTGGTCTGGCAGAAACACATCAAACATTGCTCCTTAATCGTTTGCGTGATCGGATCGTAGTGGAAACAGATGGGAAAATGATGACAGGTCGAGATGTTGTAATTGCTTCATTACTCGGTGCTGAGGAATTTGGATTTTCGACAGCACCGTTAGTTGTATTGGGATGTATTTTAATGCGAGTTTGTCACCTTGATACGTGTCCAGTGGGGATTGCAACACAAAACCCAGAGTTACGAAAAAAGTTTACTGGTGAACCTGAGCATGTTGCCAATTTTATGAGATTCATTGCAATGGAAGTGAGAGAATTCATGGCAGAACTCGGGTTCCGGACAATAAATGACATGATTGGAAGGACTGATGTTCTAGAGGTAAATAAAGCCATTACTCATTGGAAAACAAAGGGTATTGACTTATCAGCGCTTCTCTATCAACCAGATGTACCTGAAAATGTCAGTCGTTATGCAACAGTTGAACAAGTTCACGGACTCGATAAAACATTAGACAAACAAGAGTTAATCCCGTTATGTAAAGAGGCAATTGAAAAGCAGGAACCAGTAGAGGCAACTTTATCGATACGGAACATTAATCGAGTTGCAGGGACGATGCTTGGAAGTGAAATTACGAAACGGTATGGTGCAAAGGGATTACCCGAGGATACCATTCGCCTTACTTTTAAAGGCTCGGCTGGGCAAAGCTTTGGTGCGTTTATTCCACCTGGATTAACAATGACGCTTGTTGGAGATGCAAATGATTTTATCGGTAAGGGATTATCAGGTGGGAAAATCATCGTTCACCCTTCTCGAAAAAGTACGTTTATCCCAGAAAAGAATATCATTGTCGGAAACGTTTCATTTTACGGAGCAACTGCAGGAGAAGCATATATTAATGGAATTGCAGGAGAACGATTTTGTGTGAGAAACAGTGGTGCAAATGTTGTTGTAGAAGGTGTTGGAGACCATGGTTGTGAATACATGACAGGTGGGACAGTCATTGTATTAGGACAAACAGGGAAAAACTTCGCAGCTGGTATGTCAGGTGGAGTTTCGTATGTATTGGATGTAACAAAGACAAAGAATTTCTTAGCGAAATGTAATCAAGAACAAGTGTATCTCGATTCAATTCAAGATAAGGCAGAACTCCAAGCAGTCTATCAATTGATTGAAAAACATGTTTATTACACGAATAGTCCATATGGGAAAGTCGTGATAGATAGCTGGACAGAAATGAGCAAGAAATTTGTACGAGTAATTCCAAAAGACTATTCAGAAATGCAAGAGAGAATAAAACACTTACAGGCAAGTGGGTTAAGTGAACATAAAGCAGCACTTCTTGCATTTGAAGAAAGCAAAAAAGCTGTGAATTTGATGAAAGATGGAGGGTGAACGATGGGAAAACCAACTGGTTTTATGGACTATGAACGTCAACCAAGGCCCGAACGTGACCCTGTAACACGAACGGATGATTGGGACGTTTATACGTTACCTCTTGATGAAAATGAATTAAAACAACAAGGTGCTCGTTGCATGGATTGTGGGATTCCAACCTGTCATACAGGTACGATAATAAAGGGGATGACTTCTGGTTGCCCCGTCTATCACTTAATACCGGAGTGGAATGATTTAGTTTTTCAAGGGCAATGGGAAGAAGCTCTGAAACGAGAACATAAAATGAATAACTTTCCTGAATTTACAGGATTGGCTTGTCCGGCTCCATGTGAAGGAGCTTGCGTTCTTGGGATTAATGAGCCACCGGTTGCAATCCGGTCAATAGAGTTAGAAATAATTAGGAAAGGCTTTAAAGAAGGGTGGGTGAAACCGGAGCTTCCAGAAATCCGAACTGATAAAAAGGTGGCAGTTGTTGGCTCTGGTCCAGCAGGTTTGGCTTGCGCTGCCCAACTTAATAAAGCAGGACATCATGTTACTGTTTTTGAACGTCATGATCGTGCTGGAGGTCTTTTAACGTATGGGATACCTGAAATGAAGCTTCCTTATGCTACTGTTGAACGACGAGTAAATCTTCTTAAAGCAGAAGGTATTACGTTTATCACGAGTACAGAAGTGGGCAAGGATTATCCAATTTCTAAGCTACAATCACAATTTGATGCGGTCGTTCTTTGTGGTGGTGCAACGAAGCATCGTGATTTAAACGTAGAAGGGAGAGAGTTAAAGGGGGTCCACTACGCAATGGACTTTCTTCATGCTAATACAAAAAGTTTATTAGACTCTAACCTTGAGAATGGCAATTATATATCAGCAACAGATAAAGATGTTGTTGTTATTGGTGGTGGGGATACAGGTGTCGATTGTTTGGCAACTTCCGTTAGACATAAATGCAAAAGCTTAACACAGTTTGATATTTATGGGAAAAAGGATGACCTTCGAGCTGATGATAATCCTTGGCCACAATGGCCGGTAATTCATCGAGTCGAATATGGTCAAAAAGAAGCGGCTGCTGTCTTTGGAAAGGACCCTCGTGCCTATGCAGTGATGACGAAAAAGTTTGTTGGTGATGAAAATGGTCATGTCAAAGAGGTTCATACTATTAACGTGGAAACCACAACTGATGAAAATGGTCACCGAATTCGAAAAGAAATTCAAGGAACCAAAAAAATATGGCCCGCTCAGTTAGTATTACTTGCGATCGGATTTAGTGGTCCAGAGCAAAGTTTCCTTCAAAAAATTAATGTTGAAACAGATGAACGCTCAAATGTGAAGGCTGAGTATGGAAAATATAAAACAAACATCGAAGGTGTTTTTGCTGCAGGGGATATGCGTAGAGGCCAAAGTCTGATTGTCTGGGCCATTAATGAAGGTCGAGAGGCTGCAAGGGAATGTGACAGATATTTAATGGGTGAAACTAATTTACCTTAAGGCAATAGCACCTCATACAGTTTAGCTGTGTGAGGTTTTTAGTATGCAAGAATGTAACTGTTAAATTAAAAAAGTGCCTGTGGTCAAGCCCCAAAAGATTAGACACGGTTAAAATACGACAGTTTAAACTGCACTTTGGTAACTTACTTGAGTGTTTTCAACTTTTTCTTTTTTCGTGCAGCTTCAAGAGTTGCCTTAATTAACTCTAAATTTGGGCTGGAGCTTAATTTAAAAGCAATAATTTCACGGTTAAATAAGTCCATTATCACAGATAGATAGAATTTATCTTGGCCAATCTGAATTTCAGTCATATCCGTAACCCATTTTTGGTTCGGTTTGCTGGCGAAAAAATTGCGTTTTAACAGATTTTCATAAACATAACTGGCAGATTGTCCTTTAGATTCTTTTGTTGTTTTTGGGCGTCTTACTACTGTCTTTATATTGGCTTCACTCATTATTTATTTTTTACGATCTGTCCCTTCGCTTTTAGCTTTTGAGAAATTCTTTTAGCGCCATAGGTTCCTTTATGAAGAGAATAAATCCGTTTAATCTGCGTTAAAAGCTTGCGGTCTTGCTTGGGTGCCTGGTGTGTTGGACGCTTATAATGAGCATAGTATCCACTTTTGGATACTCTTAGTACACGGCATAAAAGAACTATTGAGTACTCCTTTCTCAAAAAATAGTTTTGCACAAATTATAAATGTCTAAATATACTTGTGTTTGATAATAAGTTATTAAGCATGATATAAGTGTATAAGAATTGGAACATTTGGCTTTATATTTTTTGACCGAGAGTTTAAAGTTGTATCCATAGTGAGAGGATTTGAGTTTGAAATGATAGATAACTTTTGGCGTGATTTACCACGACCATTTTTTGTGCTTGCACCAATGGAAGATGTGACAGATGTTGTTTTTCGTCACGTAGTAAGTGAAGCCGGTCGACCGGATGTATTTTTCACAGAGTTTACAAACTCGGATAGCTATTGTCATCCAGAGGGCATGAAAAGTGTGCGTGGCCGTTTGATTTTTACAGAAGATGAACAGCCAATGGTGGCACATATTTGGGGGGATAATCCCGAATATTTCCGTCAAATGAGTATTGGCATGGCAGAGCTAGGATTTAAAGGCATCGATATTAATATGGGCTGCCCTGTACCGAATGTGGCATCGAGAGGGAAAGGTAGTGGTCTTATTCTACGTCCAGACGTTGCGGCAGAACTTATTCAAGCAGCAAAAGCGGGCGGACTGCCTGTCAGCGTGAAAACACGACTTGGCGATAAGGATGTAAATGAGTGGGAGGAGTGGCTAACGCATATTTTAAAACAGGATATTGCGAACCTTTCTATTCATTTACGGACAAGAAAGGAAATGAGCCAAGTAGATGCGCATTGGGAGCTAATTCCGGAAATCAAAAAATTACGTGACCGTATCGCACCAAATACGCTACTAACAATCAATGGAGACATTCCTGACCGTCAAACTGGGCTGCAACTTGCTGAACAGTATGGTATTGATGGCGTTATGATCGGTCGAGGTATTTTTAAAAATCCCTTTGCTTTTGAAAAAGAGCCAAAAGAGCATAGCAGTAAAGAATACCTTGATCTTTTAAGACTGCAGCTTGATCTTCAAGATCAATATGCGGAAGCACTACCACGTTCAATCACAGGGCTTCATCGCTTTTTCAAAATTTATGTCAAAGGATTCCGTGGAGCTAGTGAATTAAGAAATCAATTGATGAACACGAAATCAACAGATGAAGTGCGTGCATTGCTTGATAGGTTTGGAAAAGAATGTTGATGGGACGGGGACAAGCACTTTATTTCACCAGTAAAAAGTAGGAGGTAACAAATATGACAAACAGTAACAAGGAGTTATCACTAGAACAAAGTGAAGAGTTACTAAGAGCATTGAAAGCCCGTTTTGAGAAAAACATGAACCGCCATAAAGGGATTGAATGGGCTAAAGTCCAAGCAAAGCTGAAAGCTAATCCTGAAAAACTGTGGTCGCTAGGTGAAATGGAAAGAACTGAGGGTGAACCGGATGTTGTTGGTCATGACGAGAAGAAGGACGAATACATTTTTTATGACTGTTCAGCGGAGAGTCCTAAAGGTCGCAGAAGTGTTTGTTACGACCGTGAAGCGCTTGAGTCAAGGAAAAAACATAAACCAGAAAATAACGCTATTGATATGGCTGCTGACATGGGTATTGAGCTTTTAACGGAAGAACAATACCGGGAGTTGCAGAACCTTGGAAATTTCGATATGAAAACATCGAGCTGGGTGAAAACACCTGCTAATATTAGAAGACATGGCGGGGCAATCTTTTGTGATCGTCGCTACGACACTGTCTTTGTGTACCACAATGGAGCAGAATCCTACTATGCTGCCAGAGGTTTCCGTGGCTCGCTAAGGGTCTAAATTTTGCACAGACAGCTAAATTTGAATTTGAGAACGGATCACCTTTGGGAAAGGCTTTATTTTCATTCTTCAACTATCGAGTTTTAACAGAATAAATATTGGAGTTTAGGCATATAAACATTACTTGAATTTAACATTAGCGTAAAGCAAGATAGCATCCCAATTAACCCGCTGTCACCACCCGATCTTTGTCGAAAACGAATCGACATAACTCGGTGGTGACAGCATTTTTTTTAAGAAATAAAACTAAATCTTTTAGTCGTTATAAAAGATTCAGAATAGAAAGAGTGGAATTTCCCAAGGTACACCAGGCACTAGTATTCACTTATTATTGAAGTGTATAATGAAAGATAAAAGATTAATCGGTACGTGTCAAGTTTACAAAACACCTGGGGGGGATTGTTTTGAAATCTGGTGAAGGATGTAGAATTTTAATTGTGGATGATGAGCAATTAATAAGGCAAGGGATTAAACACTATGTGCAATGGGAGCAAGAAGGTTTTCAAATTGTTGGAGAAGCATCGAATGGTCAAGAGGCTCTTGAATTAATCGAGTTAACAAAGCCACATATTGTTTTAACCGATATTGTGATGCCAATAATGGACGGTGAAGAACTAACGCGGATTGTGAAAAGCAAGTATCCACATATTCAAATCATTATCTTAAGTAGTTTCGGAGAATTTGAATATGTGAGATCAACATTCCAAAGTGGGGCTGTGGATTATATTCTAAAACCGAAACTTGATGCTGAAACGCTACTTAATGTGTTAACGACTGCAGCAAGTAGAATACCGTCATTACAATCAACTAATGCAGAAGCTAGCCTTACAATAAATATTGGTCATATGATTGAAAAGTTTGTATCAGGATATGACGTGAACTATGATGAAGATTTAATTTCACACACTTTTCCTTATGATGCTTTCTGCTTAGTAGCTGTTGATGCAAGATACCTTCCGATAATTGATGCAAAAGTAATGGATTCTTTAGGTAAGAGAATGGAAACCTTGTTTGGTGCTCATTTGGAGTTGGAGGATTTAGTCTTACAAAGTTTTAAAATCGAAGACAATGTAAGCGTATTCCTAGTTAATGGAAAGGGCGATGAACTAGTAAAGTGTTATAGTCTGGCTCATGAATTATTGAAACTGGATCATCATATTGCTGCGCTTATTTGTGATGAATTTTCAAGCTTTTCTCAAATAGGCATTAAATACAATGAAGTGATTAAGAAAATGCTGCAGTATCGTTTTTATCACCCACAATCTAAAATCATGACAGAAGAGAATTTAGCAATTGATGTACCACCAATTGCTTCCTTTAATTTGGACAAGTTTACAAATGATTTTAAACATGAGCGTTTTGAGTCAGCATTCGGTTATTTAGAGGATCATATAACGGCTTTATCAAAATCTTTTACAACTGATATCTTTGAATATAAATCTTTTTTTGGAAATGTGATTTTTAATATCACCATTCTGTTAAGCAATATGGAGTATGATGTTAAGAAATTAGAGAATGAGAAATTCAATTATTTCAATTCAATCGACCTCTCTAAAACGGCAAATGATGTTGTTGAACAATTGCATCGCTTTATAGAGAAAGCTCAGCAGATTATTTTAACGAAGAAAACTCATACAGGACATTCTAACTTCCAATTGATGCTTGATTATATTGAAGAGAATTATGCTGAAGCCTTAAACTTGACGGGAGTGGCAAACCATTTTCATTTTAATCCTTCCTACTTATCTAGTTATTTTGCTTCACATAACCAAGGTGGATTTAATGAATATTTGAATAAAATTCGTATTGAAGAAGCTGCGAAGCTTTTAATTAATCGTTCTATTCCTATAGCTGAAATAAGTGAGATCGTAGGTTACTCTGATCATAGTTATTTTTGCAAGGTCTTTAAAAAGCTAAAAGGATTATCTCCTAGTCAGTATAGAAGAAAACAAAAATTGAAATAAGCGGTGTGATTCAGAATGAAATGTTTTCAAAATCATTTTAAGCATAATGGGTTGTTCGCGATTATGTTTCTTATAAGTGTGATAAGTATTATTACCGTCTCAGTCATTATTACATGGACAACATTTCGTATGTCTGAGAATTTTTTTATTGATAAGTTCAGCATTACAAATGCCAAAGTAATGAATCAAATTAAAGATAGTTTTGAATCATATAATTACTCTATTGTTCTGGCATCAAATAACATTTTACAAAGTGGAACGATTAGGAGAATCATGACTGAGGAACAAACAAATGCGCAAAAAATGCGATCATATTATCAATTGAGTGAGCAAATGAAACGAACGAAATCATTTGTGAATGCGTTTGAGACGGAAATAATTGTTACCGGTGTTAATGGAATGAGCTATGCTACAAATCGGACATACTGGCCTATTTCTGATGAAGAGTTAAAGGAGCATGTCATCACTGAAAATTCATTAACAGAGCCTAAAAGGTTGATTTATCAATACGACCAACGAAATCAATTTACAGAAATGGCTGGAGATGCCGGGTTTATTGTCGCTTCAAAACCATTAATGGAAAGGATTTCAGGGAGTATTTACGGAATGATGTATTTTGCTATTCATGAGAGTGAGTTCAGAAAATTTTATAGCAGTTATACGAGTACGGGTAACAATGTCTTCATTCTCAACAAAACAGGCACGATTGTTTCAAGTAATAAAGTGGAACTAATTGGGGAAGAAGCTGAGGATCTTTTGCACTATGCAAAAGAAAATGAGAAAACAGATGATAACTATATTATTGAAGACTTCATGGGAACAGAGAACATCATTTTAATGGAATATATTCCTTCCCTTGATATCTATCTCTTTAATCTAATCGATAAAAAGTCGGCAATTGGTGACTTAATTAATAAAAAGCAAATTGTTTTGATTTGTATTGGCATAGTCGTTGTTGCACTTATTATTGTGTTTCTGATTTCTAGACGAATGACAAATTCATTATCTACATTAGTAAAGCAGATTTCGGATGCCTCAAAATATAATTTCGATCAATATGTCTTGGTAACTGGCACTTATGAGACAAGGCAAATCGGCAAAGCGTTTAATTCGATGCTTGACGAGCTACATGATTATTTAGAGAAACTTGTTCTTTCTCAAAAACAAAAACGAAATGCGGAACTTGCAGCCTTGCAACAGCAAATCAATCCACATTTTCTATACAATACACTTACATCTATTAAGTTTATGATTCAACAAGGTGGAAAAGGGGAGGCGGAAGAAACAATCAACTCCTTGATCTCTTTGTTACAGAATACAATTGGAAATGTTAGTGAAACAATTTCAGTTGAACAAGAAATAAACAACTTGAAAAACTACGTCTTAATTAATCAAAAAAGATACGGTGACAGAATCAAGGTAAATTATTTACTTGCACCAGATTGTTTACAAGAGCAAATTCCTAAACTTATTTTACAGCCCTTTATTGAGAATTCTTTTTTTCATGGATTTAATAATAAAACGTCCGGGTTTATCAATGTCATGGTTTGGAAAGAAAAAGGAACATTAATATGTGAAGTAATGGATAATGGCGATGGTATGGAGGTATCCTCTAGTAAACTTCCAAAAACAAAACGTAAGCACCAGCATTTTACCGGAATTGGTGTGAGAAATGTGGATGAGAGAATTCAAATATTGTACGGGAATCAATACGGTGTCACCATTCATAGTGGATTAGGTGAAGGTACTAAGGTGAAAATTATACTCCCAATCACTGAATGATAAATATTCTAAATGATTGTTGTTTCTTAAATAGGAGTTTTGTGAATGCAACCCGCTGACTAAGTAGTTGATTGGAGCGGAAGGTGCGAGACTCTTGCGGGAGAAGCGGGACAGGTGAGACCCCGCAGGCGCAGTGCGCCGAGGATGCTCACCGCCCGCTCCGCGGAAAGCGAGCATCCTGGAGCGCAAATCAACCACTCCTCTTTTGGTTAAATAGCAACAAAGTTTACGAAAACACCCTAAAAAAATTACAAGTATCTAAAGAAAATACAACCCAAGTTAATTGTAAGCGAATACATTTTATAAAAATATCACAAGTTTATAAAAATATTGTCCTAAAGAAAAGCTGAATATAGATGCTAACATAGAAGTTGCAGGAAGATAACGCTTACAAAAAAACAAAAATATGGGGGTATTTTTATGAAAAAGCTACTCGCACTAATGATGGCTTGCATGGTGATTTTGGCTGCATGTTCTTCTGGATCTAATGAGACAGTAGAATCAGATTCAAATGAATCATCAGGTTCAAAAGAAATTACAATTTGGGCATGGGACCCTAACTTTAATATTAAAGCAATGAATTTAGCGAAAGAGGCTTATCAAGCTGAAAATCCAGATTTAGAAATTAAGATAGTAGAAAATGCTCAAGCAGATATTATCCAAAAATTAAATACAAGTTTAAGCTCTGGGACTACAAAGGGATTACCAAATATCGTGTTAATTGAAGACTATCGTGCACAAAGTTTCCTTCAAGCTTATCCGGATTCTTTCCACGAAATTACAGGATCTTTTAACGCTGAAGAATTTGCTCCATATAAAATTGCACCAACTAGCTTAGATGGTAAAAACTATGGTTTACCGTTTGATACAGGCGTAACAGGCTTTTACGTAAGAACGGATTATTTAGAAGAAGCAGGCTATACACTTGATGATTTAGAAGGTATTGACTGGAATGAATACATTGAAATTGGAAAGAAAGTAAAAGAAGCAACTGGAAAGCAAATGTTGTCGCTTGATCCAAATGATCTAGGTCTAATTCGTATGATGATTCAATCTAGTGGTGCTTGGTACTTAGAAGAAGATGGAGTCACACCATTTATTGCTGGTAATGAAGCGCTTAAGAAGTCTTTTGAAATATATAAATCATTGTTGGACGCTGATCTTGTGAAGCCAATCTCTGACTGGAGTCAATTTTTAGCAGGATTTAATAGTGGAGATGTAGCATCCGCTCCAACTGGAAACTGGATTACTCCATCAATTAAGGCAGAAGCGTCACAATCAGGAAAATGGGCGGTTGTACCACAACCTAAACTTCCGGATGTAGAGAATTCTGTAAATTATTCTAACTTAGGTGGAAGCTCATGGTATGTTCTTGATGTTGATGGAAAAGAAGAAGCTACAGACTTCTTAGCAAAAACATACGGATCAAACGTTGATTTCTATCAAGATTTAGTAACGGAGATTGGAGCAATTGGCACGTACATTCCTGCAGCTGAAGGAGAAGCATATAAAGCAGCCGATGAGTTCTTTGCAGGGCAAGAAATTATCTCTGATTTCTCACAATGGGTAACGGAAATTCCACAAGTCAATTACGGTTTGCATACTTATGCTATTGAAGATATTTTGATTGTTGAGATGCAAAACTACCTTAATGGTAAGGATCTGGATCAAGTGCTAGAAGATGCTCAACAACAAGCGGAAGCACAACTTCAATAAGAGCCTTTCCTAACAAGCTTCTCATCTATTTAATATGAGAAGCTAAGCCTTGGAAACTCATCTGCTTCTGTATATAAGGATAACTTATTAGAAGCAGAACTGAGATTTCAAGGCTCTTATCTTATTCTGACAAGTTAAGGAGTTGACTTGATATGATATCAGCAAAAACGAATGAGAACATACCGGTTTCTTATACGAATAAGAAACCTTTTAATAAAGCGACGTTAATCGGCTGGTCGTTTATAACATTAGCTTCGGTATTAATCTGCTTGTTTTACTTTTTTCCAATGGTCCAAGCGCTGATCATGTCTTTCCAATCCGGTACCGGTACTAATTTGACGTTTACTGGATTAGATAATTACGCACGATTATTCAAGGACCCTACTTTTATTACAGTAGTGAAGAATACAGTTATTTATTTAATCATCCAAGTACCGGTGATGATTCTATTAGCTTTATTCTTATCTGTATTATTAAATGACAAACGATTAAAGTTTAAAGGATTTTTCCGTACGGCAATCTTCTTACCGTGTGTGACATCTCTTGTTGCATATTCAGTTATTTTTAAGTATTTATTCGGTGCAGACGGCATTATTAATATGATGTTAATGAAACTTTCTTTTATTGCTGAACCTATTCAATGGCTGACAGATCCATTCTGGGCAAAGTTGACGATCGTTATTGCGATTACATGGAGGTGGACTGGATATAATATGATCTTCTATCTATCTGCACTTCAAAATATTGATCATTCAATTTATGAAGCTGCGAAAATGGATGGAGCGTCACCAGTTCAACAATTTTTTAAGATTACGATTCCAATGTTAAAACCGATTATTCTTTTTACGTCAATTACATCTACAATTGGAACGCTTCAGTTGTTTGATGAAGTTATGAATATTACAAAAGGTGGTCCTGGAAATTCAACCATGACAATTTCGCAATATATTTATAACCTTTCATTTAAATACACACCAGACTTTGGGTATGCTGCAACCGTGTCGTATGCAATTGTAATTATGATTGTCATCTTCTCTATTATTCAGTTCAAAGTGGCAGGTGATCGAAATGCTTAATTTTAAAGGCTTGTTCAGTTACGGTGTATTAATTATCGCTAGCATTATTTCCATCTTCCCGTTCTTGTGGATGATTGTTTCTGCAACAAATAAGTCGGTTGATGTGACACAGGGAAGACTATTACCAGGGAGTCATTTTGTAGAGAATCTTAAAAATCTATTAAATACAGTAGACATTGTACCGGCCTTAATTAATTCAGCAAAGATTTCACTCTCAACAACTGTTTTATCGTTGTTAATCGCTTCATTAGCAGGTTATGGTTTTGAGATTTTCAAAAGTAAAACAAAAGATGTTGTATTTAATATCCTACTTCTTTCAATGATGATTCCATTTGCAGCGTTAATGGTTCCTTTATTCCGTATGTTTGGAACGATTTCACAAACAGTTCCGTTTTTAGGGATTGATACGTTAACATCAGCTGTTTTACCAACTCTAACTACAGCTTTTCTTATCTTTTTCTTCCGTCAGAGCACTAAGATGTTTCCAAAGGATATTCTAGAAGCTGGTCGAATTGATGGATTAAGTGAATTAGGTGTATTCTTTAGAATTTACGTACCTACAATGAAAACAACATACGCAGCAGCGGCGATCATTACATTTATGGCTAGCTGGAACAACTATTTATGGCCACTAGTTGTCTTGCAATCTCCAGAAAATCAGACGATTCCATTGCTTATTTCAAACCTAGGCTCAAGCTATGCACCTGACTTTGGAGTCATTATGACTGCAATCGTCATTGCTACTTTACCAGCTGCACTTATTTTCTTCATTATGCAGAAGCATTTCGTTGCAGGTATGATGGGTTCTGTAAAGTAATAAATTCGTGAACTTTGTTTCTATTTAACAAAGTGAGGAATGGTTGGTTGATTTGCGCTCCAGGTTGCTCGCTTTCCGCGGGGCGGGCGGTGAGCCTCCTCGGCGCTCTGCGCCTGCGGGGTCTCACCTGTCCCGCTCCTCCCGCAGGAGGCTCGCACCTTACGCTCCAATCAACTAAATAGTCAGCGGGTTGCTTTCACAAAACTCCTATTTAAGAAACAACAATCATTTAGAATAGAGCTTAAATTTTAAAATAGTTAGAGAGGAAGGGTGATAATGATGACACTGAATCCTAATATAAATTGGCTAACAGACGTAAATGTATTTGCAGTAAATCGACTTCTTGCACACTCTAGTCACGTATATTACGAGACAATGGAAGAGGCAAAAAAAGCCGCTCCTATGAAAATGAGACATAATTTGAACGGAAATTGGAAGTTTCATTATGCGATTAATCCTACTAATCGACCGGAACCTTTTTACCAACTAGATTATGAATGTGATAGTTGGAATGATATTATCGTTCCAGGTCATATTCAATTGCAAGGATATGGAAAGCCTCAGTATGTGAACACAATGTATCCTTGGGATGGTCATAACGACATTCGTCCTCCGGAAATCCCTACGGATCATAACCCTGTGGGAAGCTATGTGAAGTTCTTTCACGTTCCTGACAATATGAAAGAAAACCCTGTTTATCTTTCTTTTCAAGGTGTTGAATCAGCTTTTTATGTGTGGTTAAATGGCAAGTTCGTTGGATATAGCGAAGACAGCTTTACACCGGCTGAGTTTGAGCTTACTCCGTTTTTGCAAGAAGGGGAAAATAAGTTAGCAGTTGAAGTGTATCAAAGAAGTACTGGTAGCTGGTTAGAAGATCAGGATTTCTGGCGCTTCTCAGGCATCTTCCGTGATGTATATCTTTATACAGTGCCTAAGATGCATGTGTATGATACATATGTTCATGCAGAATTGGATGAAACATATACAAAGGGAACACTTAAAGTTGATCTTAAACTCCTATCTGCTGTTTCCAGCGGATCAAAAGTAATCGCAGAATTGGTAGACGGTACTCATCAAGTTGTAGAAACAACAAGTGTTGTAATTGATGATAACAAGCCAACATTTACGATGAAAGTGGAAAACCCTGAATTATGGAGTTCAGAAAACCCTTATTTATACAAACTATATATTCAGCTTATTAATGAATCAGGGGATATCGTTGAGGTTGTTCCACAGAAAGTTGGATTTAGACGATTTGAGCTAGTGGATAAAGTGATGAAATTAAATGGTGAACGGATTATCTTCAAAGGTGTAAATCGCCATGAATTTAACTGTCGAACAGGTCGTGCAATTTCGAAGGAAGATATGCTTTGGGATATCGAAACATTAAAGCAACATAATATTAATGCAGTTCGTACATCACATTATCCTAACCAAAGCTATTGGTATGAATTATGTGATGAATATGGAATATATGTAATTGATGAAATGAATTTAGAAACACATGGTTCTTGGCAGAAAATGGGTGCTGTTGACCCGTCTTGGAATATTCCAGGTAACAAACCAGAATGGCAAGAAATTGTTTTAGACCGTGCGAAGTCGATGTTTGAAAGAGATAAAAATCATCCATCAATCTTGATTTGGTCTTGCGGAAATGAATCCTATGCAGGTGAAGTCATTTTAAATGTTACGAAATACTTCAAATCTGTTGATACTAGTAGACTTGTTCATTATGAAGGTGTTTTCTATGACCGTCATTATAATGACACGAGTGATATGGAAAGTCGAATGTATGCAAAACCGGCAGATATAGAGGAATATTTAACGAATAATCCTGAAAAACCGTATATTAGCTGTGAGTACATGCATGCAATGGGGAATTCTTTAGGTGGAATGAATTATTATACAGAGTTAGAAGATAAATACCCGATGTATCAAGGTGGATTTATTTGGGACTATATTGATCAGTCTCTTGTAAAAGAGGACAGTTACGGAAATGAGTTTTTAGCGTATGGTGGAGATTTCGGCGATCGACCAACAGATTATGGTTTTTGTACGAATGGAATTGTCTATGCAGATCGTAAGCTTTCACCGAAAATGCAGGAAGTGAAATATTTATATCAAAATATTAAGCTGGAAGCGGATCAAGCAGGAGTAACAATAAAAAACAATCACTTGTTTAAAGATACATCTGAGTATGAGTTAAGATACACCCTTTTCCTAGAAGGTGAAGAGTGTAATCAAAAAACATTACAAGTAGATGTTTCACCACAAAGTGAACAACGAATTGAATTTGATTGGTCACCTGATGATATGAACAAATCAGGTGAGTATTGTGTGCATGTTGCTTATCTTCTAAAAGAAAAGACAATGTGGGCAGATGCAGGACATGAAGTTGCTTTTGGACAATATGTATATGAAAAAAAGTTAGGTGAATTAACGCCGTTTACTGCTAATTGCGAGTTAAGGGTAGTAAAAGGTGATGTGAATATTGGTGTACATGGTAGAGACTTTAGTATCATGTTCTCAAAGCAAGTAGGTAGTCTAGTATCTCTAAACTACTCTGGGAAAGAAATGATCGCTTTTCCGCCTGCACCGTTGTTTTGGAGAGCGACAACCGATAATGATCGAGGCTATGCACAAGCATTTCAATCAGGTTGTTGGTTATCAGCGAGTTTAGCCCGTAAGTGTACGGCTATTGAGATAACAGAAGACACAGATTCTGTAAAAGTAGCATTCTCCTACAAGTTTTCAATTAATGAAAAGGTTGAAGTGAAAACGAGCTATACTGTTTATCCTAATGGAAGTATCCATGTTAAGTCGTTATATCATGGAGCAGAAGGATTACCACAATTGCCAATATTCGCTATATCTTTCAAGGTTCCAGCAACATATGATCAACTGAAATGGTATGCAATGGGACCAGAAGAGAACTATTCCGATCGATCGATGGGAGCTCGACTCGGTATCTTTAAGAACACGGTAAAAGAAAATCTATCAGGCTATTTAAACCCTCAAGAATCTGGTAATCGCACAGGAGTACGCCGTGTGACTATAACAAGCACAAATGCCCAAGGATTAACGATTTCATCTAAAGATAAACCGATCGAGTGTAATGTTTCTCCATACACTGCTTTTGAACTCGAAAATGCTTATCATCATTATGAGCTACCAAATGTTCATTATTCAGTTATAACAGTAGCTGGAAAGCAAATGGGTGTTGGTGGTGATGACAGTTGGGGTGCACCTGTTCATGATGAACATTTACTAAAAGCTAATACGGATATGGAATTTGAGTTCATCATTCAACGTGAGGGCTGTTAATTGATAAGGAGAAAAGAGCTTGAAATCTATTCAAGCTCTTTGCTTTTTTAAACAATACTTAATACATGTTTAAGGAGTTGGATACATTGACTATTCATATAAATGATCAAAACAAACAATTTCACTTAACAAATGGCAAGATCAGTTATATTTTTCAAGTTTTAAAAAACGGTAATCTAGGGCAACTTTATTTTGGTAAGGCGATTCGGCACCGTGAAGATTTTTCGCATTTTCAAGTAAATGATATTCCTACAGCAGCAAGCTGTCACTACTATCAAGATGATCCGGCCTTCTCATTAGAAACTACACGACAAGAGTTTCCAGTAGCAGGAAAAGGGGATTTCCGTGAAGCGGCGATTGAAGTTGAAACAAGTGAGGGAAGGATAGGAAATGAATTTACCTATCAAGGATATGATGTAATAAAAGGTAAGCCGAAGCTGAAGGGACTTCCAGCAACATATGCAAATGAGGAAGAAGCAACTACCATTCTCATTACGTTAGAAGATAGCAAGATTGGTGCAAACATCGTGTTATCTTATACAATCTTTCATCATTATCCAGTTATTTCACGTAATGTATCGATAAAAAATGTTGGTGACAACACACTTTCTATTAAAAAATTAATGAGCGCATCTATCGATCTCCCTAATGCTGACTATAAAATGGTTCACTTATCTGGAACATGGTCGAGGGAAAGGCATATAAAAGAACGACAGCTTGTTCAGGGTATCTCTTCTATTTCTAGTATTAGAGGAGCAAGTTCACATCATGATAATCCTTTTATCGCTTTAAAAAGAAAAGATACAACAGAGCACGAAAACGAGGTGTACGGATTTAATTTTGTTTATAGTAGCAATTTTCTAGCGCAAGTCCAAGTCGATCACTACGAAACATCGAGAGTGATGATGGGAATTCACCCCCATCACTTTCATTGGAAACTATCAAATCTAGAAAGCTTTCAAACTCCAGAGGTTGTCATGGTTTATTCAAATGAGGGCTTGAATGGAATGAGTCAAGCTTATCATGAGTTATATCGTCACCATTTAATTCGTGATCCTTGGAAAAAAGAAGATCGTCCAATATTAATAAACAACTGGGAAGCAACGTATTTTGATTTTAATGAAGAAAAGCTTGTAAACATCGCGAAAAGTGCGAAGGAACTAGGTATTGAGTTATTCGTGTTAGACGATGGTTGGTTTGGGAAAAGAAATGATGATACGTCTTCTTTAGGAGATTGGTTTGAAGATGAAGAAAAGCTTCCAAATGGTTTAGAATCATTAGCAGAAAAATTAAAACAACTAGACATGAAATTTGGTTTATGGTTTGAACCAGAAATGATTAATCCTGTGAGTGAACTATATAATAAATATCCTGAATGGGCTGTTGGAAGACAAGGAGAACACCTAGTATATGGTCGAAACCAATTAGTACTTGATTTCTCACGACGAGAAGTTGTGGATTATATGTATGAAAAAATGGCTGGGATTATCCGTAAAACAAAGCTTTCTTATATTAAGTGGGATATGAATCGTAATATTACTGACGCTTATTCAGCAGCACTTCCAATGGATCAGCAAGGTGAATTTTACCATCGCTACATTTTAGGTGTTTATGATTTATATGAGAGACTCACACATGAATTTCCCAATGTATTATTTGAATCTTGTGCAGGTGGTGGTGGTAGATTCGACCCAGGCATGTTCTATTATGCAGCGCAAGCATGGACAAGTGATGACACCGATGCGGTAGAGCGTTTGAAGATTCAGTATGGCACGTCACTAGTGTATCCGATTTATAGTATGGGTTCACACGTATCTGCTGTTCCAAATCATCAAACACTAAGAAAAACGCCAATTGAAACAAGAGCAAATACAGCTTATTTTGGGACATTTGGTTATGAACTTAACCCACTTGAATTAAGTGAAGATGAGCGAGAGGTAATAAAATTACAAGTTCAGTTTTATAAAAATATCCGTCATTTAGTTCGAGATGGAGAGTTTTATCGACTTCAGAGTCCTTTTGAAAGTAATGAAACCGCATGGATGATTGTGTCAAAGGACAAAAAAGAAGCATTAGTAGGCTGGTATAAAGTACTAGCGACAGCTAATCCAAAGAAACAACAAGTTCTTCAATTAAAAGGGCTAAATGAAGACCAACTTTATGAAGTGAATGGTGAAGGAATATATTACGGTGATGAGTTAGTATACCGTGGATTACCATTGCCAACTGAGTTTAACGGAGTAAACGCCTCCCTTGCAGAGCGTGGGGGAGACTATCAATCTGTTGTATTTCATTTAATAGGAAAAGCTTAGTGAATCGATGATCCCGTGTTAGTGGTGCCACCCGATATTTGTCGAAAAATTCGAGTAAGAAAACGGGCAGTGTTTTTGAGAAATCAAAGCACTGCTTTTTCCTTTTAGTTAAGCAAGCATGATTCATGGAGATGTACATGAATTCATTAAACTCCTATGTTCCTGGGAATAAATTTATTTGAAATAGTAATCGCTCACGAAGAGATTGTCGATATGTATTGTGATTGTCCTATGATATATGTTAATATTTTAATAATTCCGATATTTCTTAATAGTAATAATAATATTGTAAAATATCAAAAAAATCATTATAATACTATTAATCGGAAGACAGTTGTGTTTATAGAGTGGAATGTGATGAAGGTGGTTTATTAGTTATGTTACCCAACCCCAGTTTGGTTTCGATTCTCTCCTTCGATGCTCTTTCAGAGTCTCTCCAAAGGTTCATCTAATAGCGGTCAGTTCTAATTAAATAGTTTCTGGATAATTTATTTCTCCGATGGATGATTTATTATTAATTATTTAACTTCGATCTTATCTATTTGTAATAGACTTAATTCTATTGCAGGGTTATGAGAAATGAATAGCCCGATATTAGCAATGTTGCAATTTTATCTTAAACTAGTGGGGAAATATCTATGAAAAATCTAATGAAAAAGTGGAATCAAATAAGTCTGGTAAAACAAATATCTATTGGTTTGATTATTGGTATTATCATGGCTGTATCGATTCCGGAAGCTGCCAAATCTGTTACCATTTTAGGCTCTTTATTTGTAGGTGCTTTAAAAGCAATTGCACCTGTTTTGGTATTCTTCTTGGTTATGTCGGCCATCGCGCAGCACAAAAGTGGTCACCAAACGAATATGAAATCCATTATCTTCCTATACCTTTTAGGAACGTTTTTAGCTGGATTAATTGCCGTAATTGTAAGCTTTATTTTTCCTGTAAGTATCACACTTACCAAGGGTGTTGAGGATTTGGCGGCTCCTGGCGGTGTTGTTGATGTTCTTAAAACATTACTGTTGAACGTTGTCGATAACCCTGTTAATGCAATTAATAATGCTAACTATATTGGTATTTTAGCTTGGGCAATACTCCTTGGTTTGGCTTTAAGAAATGCATCTGATACGACAAAAACGTTGATTTCCAATTTTTCAGATGCAATAAACAAAATGGTTACATGGGTAATAAAGTTCGCGCCATTAGGTATTATGGGTCTAGTGATCGAGTCTATTACAACAAATGGAATTGAGTCTTTACTAAGTTATGGAAAATTACTTGCCGTTTTGATTGGATGTATGCTCTTTGTGGCTCTTGTTGTCAACCCAATCATTGTGTTCTCAAGCTTACGTCAGAACCCATACCCACTTGTATTCAAGTGCATAAAGGAAAGCGGTATTACAGCATTCTTTACACGTAGCTCCGCTGCAAACATTCCTGTAAATATGAAATTATGCGAAAAACTAGGTTTAGATAAAGATACCTATTCTGTATCTATTCCATTAGGCGCAACCGTCAATATGGCTGGTGCTGCGGTTACTATTTCTATTTTGACGCTTGCCGCGGTTCATACACTAGGCATTCAAGTGGACATCCCTACAGCCATAATTCTCAGCGTATTGTCAGCTATATGCGCTTGCGGTGCCTCAGGGGTTGCTGGTGGCTCACTATTATTGATTCCTCTAGCATGCAG